>NZ_FNRV01000001.1:4562500-4862500 GCF_900105115.1 Pseudomonas mohnii | reverse complement strand
CCGAGCTACCAGTGAACGGGCAGGTCATACTTAACTGCATGCATGACCCCTTTCTGGTGTTACTGGCTTATCTGGTCGCCTGTGCCGGCAGTTTTGCCACACTGGACATGGCCGAACGGGTTGCCCACGCGGAAAACCTCTCCTCCCAACGACTGTGGCGCTGGGTCGGTGCCGGCTGCCTGGCCGGCGGAATATGGGCCATGCACTTTATCGGCATGCTGGCGTTCCAGGTGCCGGTCGATGTTCATTTCCAACTGCCCGTCACCTTGTTGTCCCTGTTGATCGCCCTGCTCACCTCCTGGCTGGTGATGTACACCCTCAGTCGCCCCTCCCTGAGCTTTTGGCAATGCCTGAAAGCCTCGGTCTGGATCGGCATGGGCATCGCGACCATGCATTACGTGGGCATGGGCGCCATGCAGTCGCAAGCGAAGGTCTATTACCAGCCGGTGTTGTTTGGGCTCTCCATCCTGATCGCGATAGGCGCCAGCCTGGCGGCGCTGTTACTGGCCAGCCATTTGCGCAACGGCACCGGGATGTTTCATCAGTTGTTCAAATACAGCGCGAGCCTGGTTATAGGGGCCGGCATCATCAGCATGCACTTTACGGGTATGGCGGCTTTCAATCTGTTGCTACCCGGCGGCACCGTCCTGCCGCAACCAGGGGAACACAACCACCTGCAATTGGGGGTGACTGTCGCAGTCATGACGCTGCTCATCATTGGCAGCTGCATCAGCGCGGCCCTGGCGGACAAGAAACTGCAAAAAAAGGATCATGACCTGCAACGGGTGAACTCGCTGCTCAGCCAACTCGACCAGGCACGCGTTTCCCTGCAACAGGTCGCGCACTACGACGCCTTGACCAGCCTGATCAACCGACGCGGTTTCAATCAGATCTTCGCCGAGAAGCTCATCGAGAAAACCCATGAAGGTGGCATGCTTGCCGTCCTGTTCCTCGACATTGACCATTTCAAGCGGATCAACGACAGCCTGGGCCATGATGCGGGCGACGAACTGCTCAAGGTACTGGCCAGCCACATCAAGGCCTCGGTGCGCAGCCACGAAGATGTCGTGGCGAGATTCGGTGGCGATGAATTCTGCATCCTCATCGATCTGCACGATCGGGACGAAGCCCGACAAATGGCACAACGCATCATGCTGAAAATGAAGGACCCCATCGAGCTGGCCGGGCGGCGCATGGTCATGACGACCAGCATCGGTATCAGCCTGTTTCCGGAGGATGGAAAAACTTGCGAAGAACTGCTGAAAAATGCCGATTTGGCGCTGTATCAGTCCAAGGGCAGCGGCCGCAACGGCTTGAATTTTTTCAGCGCCAATCTCAAGGCCCGGGCCACGCTGGAACTGCAACTGGAAGAAGAACTGCGCCATGCCCTGCGCGAAGACACCGGCCTGATGCTCTATTACCAGCCAATCTACGACCTGAAAACCGGCCAAGCCAGCAAACTGGAAGCGTTGATTCGCTGGCAGCATCCCGTCCACGGTTTCCTCGCACCGGATCGTTTCATTGCCCTCGCCGAGTCCAATGGCCTGATCACCGAACTGGACAAATGGGTGCTGCGCAAGGCGTGCCAGGACCTCGGCGAATTGTCACGACAGGGCTGCGATGAACTGAAGATTGCCGTGAATTGCTCGCCCCTGAGCCTGGTTCGCGAGGAACTGGCCGGGGAAATCGAACAGGCCTTGCGCAGCGCCGCAGTGGCGCCAAGGCGGCTGGAACTGGAGGTGACTGAAAATGCATTGATGGGCAACATCACCGAAACGCTGGTATTGCTGCAGCAGATTCGCGCCCTCGGCGTGTCGCTGTCGATCGATGACTTCGGCACCGGTTACTCGTCCCTGGCCTACCTCAAACGCTTGCCACTCAACACGCTGAAGATCGATCGATCATTCATTATCGACATCCCCAAATCCGCCCAGGACATGGAGATCGTCCAGGCCATTATCGTCATGGCCCACACACTGCATCTGGACGTGGTCACCGAGGGCGTCGAAACGTTCGAGCAATACCAGTTTCTCGAACGCCACGGCTGTGACTTTGTTCAGGGGTACCTGCTAAGCCGCCCGGTGCCCCTCAATGATTTACGCCCGGTGCTGGACGAGATCAACCAGCGCAAGCACGCATACACCGTTACGCCGTTGAGTCTGGTTCACGGTACAACTGCACTAATGTAGACGGGTCATTTTCCAGGAAGCCCTGGCTCCCATGCAATCGCATCAATTGCGCGGCCAGACCGCTGATCGGCGTTGCCGAGCCTTGCTCACGGGAAAACTTCACCGCGGTATCCAGATCCTTGAGCAGGGTTCGCACGTGCCATTTGACCGGTTCGAAACGGCTGTCGGCCATTTGCGGGCCGAGAATCTGCAAAGGTTTTGAGTCGGCAAAACCACCGGCCAGCGCCTCGGCGATCAGGCTCGCATCAACACCGGAGCGCTCCGCCAGCGCCACCACTTCAGCAATAACCAGCGCGTTGCAGGCCACGATCATTTGATTGCAGGCCTTGGTCACCTGCCCCGCCCCGACGGCCCCCATGTGCGTCACGCGCTGGCCAAGGCTCAACAAGACAGGTTTGACCCGATCAAGCGCCGCCGCCTCGCCGCCCACCATGATCGCGAGGCTTCCGGACTCGGCTCCGACCACGCCGCCGGAGACCGGCGCATCCAGCCAACCCATACCGGTTTTACTGACAAGCTCCGAGGCCATTTCCCGCGTTGCAGTCGGTTCCAGGCTGGAAAAATCCACCAGCAACTGACCGCTTTTCGCCCCTTCGACAATCCCCGCCGCACCGAAAACCACCTCACGGACGACCGGGGTATCGGCCAGGCACAACATCACCACATCAGCGTGTTGGCATAGCTCGGCAGGCGTGGCGACCTGGCGCGCCCCAGCCTGGACCAGCGGCGCGCACTTGGCCGGATTGCGGTTCCACACCGTCAGCGGAAAACCCGCCGCAAGCAGGCGCTTGCACATAGGCAGGCCCATCAGGCCGACCCCGGCAAATCCCAACGAAGGTAGCGTTGACATCATTTGGCCTCCTTTTGATTAAAGAACGTTGAATATTGGCCGATTCATCATGACTTAGGAAAGGATTCCCCCGAGCGACATTCAGGCCATGGCTCTGAAGCTTGGGACAAATACGCGCTGATAAAAGACGCGAGTTCTCATTCCGTGACGGTTCGACGACAGCGAGTCGCCCGACCACCAGCCCAGGTACATGGCGAACAATGACTTCTAAAAACAATCCGGCCCCTGTGGTATCCGACCTGACGTTGAGCCCTGCGGCGAACAGCCCCGCCCCAATGCCGTCGAAGCCATTGCTCCCGTCCCGCCCGCTGGCGACCCAGCAATACCTGTATTTCACCGAAACCAATACTGACCGTATCCTCGACAACCTCGATGGCCTGCGCGACATGGTGTTCCCGCGCCCGTCGCATCTGGAAGGCGATAACGAACAGCACAACGATCAGGAATTCCCGTCGGTATGCCTGATCGGCCTGGGTCGTTGCGGCTCGAACATCGCGCTGGATGTCGCGGAGCTGGTGTACAACGCCCGCAAGTTCTATCTCAACGAATTCAACAACGAAGATCGCCTGTCGCCGGACAAGCGCTTTGCCGAAAAGGGCTACAGCCCGGCCCAATGGATTCGCAACAACCTGCGCCTGGGGCCGAACAAGGCCACCAAACCGGTGTTCCTGGTAGAACCACTGGTCATGCTCGGCGACCTGGACAAAGACATCGCCGGCCGTATCCGTTTCTCGCGCAAGGGCGAAAAAAGCGGGTTTCTGCGCGACTACAGCAAAATGAAAATCATGGACTTGTCGGAAGTCCACGCCGGTGGCGCTGGTAACGCGCCGATCCTCGGTCAGTACCTGGCCAAGATCATCCTCAACAAGGACACCCAGCGTTTCTCCAGCCCGGACTGGAAAATGATTCACTCGTACCTGATCGACAGCTGTGGCATCAAGGCCAACCAGTCGCGCCTGTATTTCTCGATTTTCAGTGCCGGCGGCGGTACCGGTTCGGGCATGGCTTCGGAGTTCGGCCTGGCCCAGCAGCACTCGTACATGAACAAGACGTTCGACACCAAGCCGATGGACGAGCACGACGGCAAGAGTGGTCATTCCTTCGTCTTCGAACCGATTTTCACCAGCGGCATCTGCGTGTTGCCGAACATTTCCGATCATCGCAGCGAAATGTCTGAAGCCTTGCATATCAACGCCGGTCGCCTGTTGTGCAAATACCTGTCGGAAGAGTGGGACTTCTCCTACAACTTCGCCAACGAGGACAGCAGCGAAGCCAGCGTCATGGGCCGTATCCGCCCATGGAATGCCATGATGCTGATCTCCAACGACATCATGCGTTACGCCGAAGAGAGCGATGACGGCAATATCCAGAACATTGATGTCAATGCCATGGAAAAGCACGCCAACCAATACATCTCACAACAGATTTTCAACATTCTGACGGCACAAGCGGTAACGACCGACTACGACCAGAACTATTTCCGTCGTGCCGGCATCGACATCGGCGAGACCATTCGCCTCGATGCCAACGACCTGTTCATGAGCCTGGCCGGCCCGGTGGCCATCGCCTACGCCGAATCCGTGGTGCCGGAATCCCCGCCGCCGACCAGCGACAAATTCAAGGTGTTCGAGAAAGAGCCGCAGCGCCTGAACATCGACGACCTGTTCTTCCGCTCCATCGACCTGCCACACTTCAACAAGGTCACACAGGCCATCGAAGGCATCAGCCTGTTGCCCATTGAGTCCAAGCGCTATCGGGCATCGCTGGAGCAGTACAAGAACTCGGGGTATGACGCGGCCGCGCTGCACGACCTGCACTTCTTCAAGAATTGCTCGTCGGTGGTGTCGATCGTTTCCCTGCCGAAGGACTACAAGCTGTCCTACATGGACCTGAACCGGTTGAAGACCCACCTCAACAGCCTGTTCCCCAACACCACGCTCAAGCGCTATGCACTGGTGATCGGCGCCTCGGCCAACCTGTCCCTGACCACGCTGATCGCCAAGAGCCCATGCCTGTCGGACGACTTCCTGACGCTGATCGTTGCATTCATCAAGCGTTGCTTTGCAAAAAACCCGTACCGCTTCGATGAGACCCTCGACAACTCGATACTGGACTTCATCATCCATGATCACTTCGACGAAGGCTTGATCGACGACCTGCTCAACGAGTTCGAGAACCCGGCCAAGATCCTTGATACCAACTGGTACGCGATCAAGCCGATGTATGAGAAAAAGTATCGTGAACTGATCAACGACAAGGACAAGTTCGTCTCGATCAACGACATTCGCCTGTCCCGGGATTGCGTGAAAAAAGCCATCAAATACCTGCGCGAGATCTACCGCCACCGCATCGGCAAGACCAAGGTCATTTCGCTGAATAACCACACGGGTAAAACCACTTACTAAGACCGGCGCAAACCGCGTCGTGGCCAATCGCGAGCAGGCTCGCTGCCACAGTATCCGAGCCAACGGAAACCTGTGGGAGCGAGCCTGCTCGCGATGACGGCATTGCACGCCACACAAATCTCAACATCCAGAAACAATTGAGCAGCCATTCGGCTGCTCACTTAACTGTTCCCGTTACGTTTACGTCACCGTGAGGCTGTGGCCTTTCTCTACGGCAACGTGCCATCACGCTACTCGCCTACACACTTTTAACCGACACCGCCACGCACCAAACAAGTGCAGGCATTTATGGCTTTGCCCTTTCCTGGATCATTATCCACGGCGAAACGACCACCGCCCACAACTCGGGATCACGTTCAAACAGATCCAGCGCCCGCGTTTCAGACAGCTTGGCGAGCTGATCGGCAGCCAGCCAGGCAGCCACTTTCTCCCCCTCATCGGTGGCCACGGCTTCGGCGGCGGCGATCAAATCCAGACCGGGGTCGACCCACAATAGGGCACCCTTGGCAAAGAACGGCTCCAACTCCTTCCAGGTAATAGATGCAGTTTCACCAAGCAGCTTGGCATAGAGGGTGCTAGGTTCTTGAGTCATGGGTCCTGTCCGGATAAGAAATCGACGCAATGATAACGTCGGTGATCCTGATAGAAAAACCCAGTTGCACATTGAGTCACCGAATGAAAAGAGCAGGAACGCCAAGGAATGAACGGAATCTGGCTATAAGCACTCCAAAGTCCCGCCGCAATTCTGTCTTTTTCTTTCAAAAAAGCGACACCCCAAAGTTTTGCCCCCCGCCGCCAGCTTCCCAGGCTGACAATCGGCGCTCTACACTGTACCGGTACAGTTGCCGAGGGGCATTTTCCGGGGGATGTCGTGGATATCTGACCCGGTTCTGCCGCCCAAGGCGCCAGGACTATAAAAAATACAACAGTAAGAGTGGAGCACTATGACTAAGGCTACTAAGCAGATTTCCAAACTGTTTGCCGCTATGGTTCTGGCCGGGGTTGCCAGCCATTCGTTCGCAGCTGACACCATCAAGATCGGCATCGCCGGCCCTAAAACCGGCCCTGTAGCCCAATACGGCGACATGCAGTTCAGTGGCGCCAAAATGGCCATCGAGCAAATCAACGCCAAGGGCGGCGTCGACGGCAAGAAACTCGAAGCCGTTGAATACGATGACGCCTGTGATCCAAAACAAGCGGTCGCGGTCGCGAACAAAGTCGTCAACGACGGCGTGAAGTTCGTGGTTGGCCACCTGTGCTCCAGCTCCACTCAACCGGCTTCGGACATCTACGAAGACGAAGGCGTGATCATGATCACCCCGGCTGCCACCAGCCCGGACATCACCGCCCGTGGTTACAAAATGGTGTTCCGCACCATCGGTCTGGACAGCGCCCAGGGCCCTGCCGCCGGTAACTACATTGCCGATCACGTAAAACCGAAAATCGTTGCTGTGCTGCACGACAAACAGCAATACGGTGAAGGCATCGCCACCGCCGTGAAACAGACCCTCGAGAAGAAAGGCGTCAAGGTTGCCGTATTCGAAGGCATCAACGCGGGCGACAAAGACTTCTCTTCGATGATCTCCAAGCTCAAGCAAGCCAACGTCGACTTCGTCTACTACGGCGGCTACCACCCGGAGCTGGGTCTGATCCTGCGTCAATCCCAGGAAAAAGGCCTGAAGGCCAAGTTCATGGGTCCGGAAGGCGTGGGTAACGACTCCATTTCGCAGATCGCCAAGGACGCTTCCGAAGGCCTGCTGGTGACCCTGCCTAAATCCTTCGACCAGGACCCGGCCAACGTTGCCCTGGCTGATGCGTTCAAGGCCAAGAAAGAAGATCCAAGCGGTCCGTTCGTGTTCCCGGCCTACTCGGCTGTTGAAGTCATTGCCGGTGGTATCGCTGCCGCCAAGAGCGAAGACACTGCCAAAGTGGCTGCTGCCATCCACGCAGGCTCTTTCAAGACTCCAACTGGCGACCTGAGCTTCGACGCCAAGGGCGACCTGAAAGACTTCAAGTTCGTGGTTTACGAGTGGCACTTCGGTAAACCTAAAACTGAAGTTTCGCCTCAGTAAGGCCTTGCCTGACTGACTGCCAACAAAGCCCACGGCGTGCCGTGGGCTTTGTTTTACGAACGTATTGGGCCGTGCTGGCGTGATCCGCTAGTCTCCCCACCTGAAAATCTCAAAACCGTCATCAGCGGTTCGCTGGCAAACCTCGAATTCGAAGTGGATGCAGATCCATGGGGCTCGAGCGGGAAAATGACTCCACCAGTGAAATGCGTATCAGGTTTTTAGGAGCGCTGTAATGCCTGACATCTATCACTTCTTCCAACAGCTGGTTAATGGTCTGACCATTGGCAGCACGTATGCCCTGATCGCCATCGGCTATACGATGGTTTACGGCATCATTGGAATGATCAACTTCGCCCACGGCGAGGTGTACATGATCGGTTCCTACGTGGCGTTCATCGCCATCGCCGGACTGACCATGCTGGGACTCGACAGTGTTCCACTGTTGATGACCGCCGCTTTCCTCGCGACCATTGTCGTGACCAGTGCCTACGGTTACAGCATCGAACGGATCGCTTACCGCCCACTTCGCGGCAGCAACCGTCTGATCCCGCTGATTTCCGCCATCGGCATGTCGATCTTCCTGCAGAACACGGTTCTGTTGGCGCAAGACTCCAAGGACAAATCCATTCCCAACCTGATTCCGGGCAACTTCTCCATCGGGCCAGGTGGCGCACATGAAGTGCTGATTTCCTACATGCAAATCGTGGTGTTCGTGGTGACCCTGGTCGCCATGCTCGGCCTGACGCTGTTCATCTCCCGCTCTCGCCTGGGTCGCGCCTGCCGTGCCTGCGCCGAAGACATCAAGATGGCCAACCTGCTGGGTATCAACACCAACAACATCATCGCCCTGACCTTCGTCATCGGTGCCGCACTGGCGGCCGTCGCGGCCGTGCTGCTGAGCATGCAATACGGCGTGATCAACCCGAACGCCGGTTTCCTGGTCGGCCTCAAGGCCTTCACCGCTGCGGTATTGGGCGGTATCGGCAGCATTCCGGGCGCCATGCTCGGCGGGCTGGTCCTGGGCGTGGCGGAAGCCTTCGGTGCCGATATCTTCGGCGACCAGTACAAGGACGTCGTGGCGTTCGGCCTATTGGTTCTGGTGTTGTTGTTCCGGCCAACCGGCCTGCTGGGCCGTCCGGAGGTTGAGAAAGTATGACTAGGAATCTTAAACAGGCGTTGTTCAGCGCCTTGCTGGTGTGGGCCGTGGCCTACCCGGTACTCGGTCTGAAGCTGACCATCGTTGGCATCAACCTCGAAGTCCATGGCACCAGCAACGCCACGCTGATCACCATCGCCGTGTGCTCGGTGCTGATGTTCCTGCGCGTGATCTTCGACCGGGAGATCAGCTCGGCCTGGCGTTCCTCGCCCGGCGTGCCGCTGATTCCGGCCAAGGCAAGCAATTTCCTGACCCTGCCGACCACCCAGCGCTGGATCATCATTGCGCTGATCGCCGGTGCGCTGGTCTGGCCGTTCTTCGGCTCTCGCGGCGCGGTGGACATCGCGACCCTGGTGCTGATCTACGTGATGCTCGGCCTCGGCCTGAACATCGTGGTCGGCCTGGCCGGCCTGCTCGACCTCGGTTACGTCGGCTTCTACGCCGTCGGTGCCTACAGCTATGCGCTGCTGTCGCACTACTACGGCCTGAGCTTCTGGATCTGCCTGCCAATCGCCGGCCTGATGGCTGCCACCTTCGGCTTCCTGCTCGGTTTCCCGGTACTGCGTCTGCGCGGTGACTACCTGGCGATCGTGACCCTGGGCTTTGGTGAAATCATCCGTCTGTTCCTGCGTAACCTGACCGGCCTCACTGGCGGTCCGAACGGCATCAGCAACATCGAGAAACCGACGTTCTTCGGCCTGACCTTCGAACGTAAAGCCGCCGAAGGGATGCAGACCTTCCACGAGTACTTCGGCCTGGAATACAACTCGATCAACAAGGTGATCTTCCTTTACCTGGTTGCGTTGCTCCTGGCTTTGGGTGCGCTGTTCGTCATCAACCGCTTGCTGCGCATGCCGCTGGGCCGCGCGTGGGAAGCCTTGCGTGAAGACGAAATCGCCTGCCGAGCACTGGGCCTCAACCCGACCGTGATCAAGCTTTCAGCCTTTACCCTGGGCGCCAGCTTCGCCGGTTTTGCCGGCAGCTTCTTCGCTGCCCGTCAGGGCCTGGTAACGCCGGAATCCTTCACCTTCATCGAGTCGGCGATCATTCTCGCCATCGTCGTGCTGGGTGGCATGGGCTCGCAGCTGGGCGTGATCCTCGCGGCGGTGGTCATGATCCTGTTGCCGGAAATGATGCGTGAGTTCAGTGAGTACCGCATGTTGATGTTCGGTGCCTTGATGGTACTGATGATGATCTGGCGCCCTCAGGGTCTGCTGCCCATGCAACGTCCTCACATGGAGCTGCGCAAATGAGCCGCGAGATCCTGAAAGTAGAAAACCTGAGCATGCGCTTCGGCGGCTTGCTGGCGGTCAACGGCGTAGCCTTGAGCGTGAAAGAGAAACAAGTGGTCGCCCTGATCGGCCCCAACGGCGCCGGCAAGACCACCGTGTTCAACTGCCTGACCGGCTTCTACAAGCCAAGCGGCGGCAGCATCCTGCTGGACGGCGAGCCGATCGAGGGCCTGCCGGGCCACAAGATCGCCCTCAAAGGCGTGGTGCGTACCTTCCAGAACGTGCGGTTGTTCAAGGACATGACTGCGGTCGAGAACCTCTTGATCGCCCAGCATCGTCACCTGAACACCAACTTCCTGTCCGGCCTGTTCAAGACCCCGTCGTTCCGCAAAAGCGAACGCGAGGCCATGGATTTCGCCGAATACTGGCTGGAAAAAGTTCATCTCAAGGAGTTCGCCAACCGTCCGGCCGGCACCCTGGCCTACGGTCAGCAACGTCGCCTGGAAATCGCTCGCTGCATGATGACCCGCCCGCGGATCCTCATGCTCGACGAGCCCGCAGCCGGCCTGAACCCGAAGGAAACCGAAGACCTCAAGGCGCTGATCAGCGTGCTGCGTGAAGAGCACAACGTCACCGTGCTGCTGATCGAACATGACATGAAACTGGTCATGAGCATTTCCGACCACATCGTCGTGATCAACCAGGGCACGCCTCTGGCCGACGGCACGCCGGAACAGATCCGCGACAATCCTGAAGTGATCAAAGCCTACCTGGGGGAAGCGTAAATGCTGCAGTTCGAAAACGTTTCCACCTTCTATGGCAAGATCCAGGCCCTGCACAGCGTCAACGTGGAAATCCGTCAGGGCGAAATCGTCACGCTGATCGGCGCCAACGGCGCGGGCAAATCCACCCTGCTGATGACCCTCTGCGGCTCGCCGCAAGCCCACAGCGGCAGCATCCGTTACCTGGGTGAAGAGCTCGTGGGGCAAACCTCGGCGCAGATCATGCGCAAGAGCATCGCCGTGGTGCCGGAAGGTCGCCGGGTGTTCTCGCGCCTGACCGTGGAAGAAAACCTCTCCATGGGTGGTTTCTTTACCGCGAAGGGCGATTATCAGGAACAAATGGACAAGGTCCTCGGACTTTTCCCACGCCTGAAAGAGCGCTTTAGCCAACGCGGCGGCACCATGTCCGGCGGCGAACAGCAAATGCTTGCCATCGGCCGTGCGCTGATGAGCAAACCCAAGCTGCTGCTGCTCGACGAGCCATCGTTGGGCCTGGCACCGATCATCATCCAGCAGATCTTCGACATCATCGAACAGTTGCGCAAGGACGGTGTGACGGTGTTCCTGGTCGAGCAAAACGCCAACCAGGCGCTGAAAATCGCTGACCGTGCCTACGTGCTGGAAAACGGCCGGGTCGTGATGCAAGGCACCGGTGAAGCCTTGCTGACCGACCCGAAAGTGCGCGAAGCGTACCTCGGCGGCTAAGCGATTGCGGTAATCAGAAAACGGCCTTTGCGGGCCGTTTTTTTATGCCTGCCAACCTCTAGAACCATGAAAATCCACTGTAGGAGCGAGCTTGCTCGCGAAGAACCTGAGAGCGCAGCGCTCATCGAAACATTCCTCGTCATGGTTGACGACCATCGTCGGAACACCGCCCGAAACAAGCTCGCGCCTACAGTCGATCCAACGCCTCCCCACTGCGTTTGAACCAGCCAATCAGATAATCCGACAACACTTGCGTACGCTTGGGCAGCCCACCCTGATACGGATGCACCAGGTACATCGGCATGCTCCGGGTCTGGTAATCGCGCAGGAGCCAGCGCAAACGTCCGTCAGCCAACTCCGCCGGCAGCAAGTAGGACGGCAAACGCGCGATACCCGCCCCGGCCAGGGCGGCCTTCTTCAACAAGTTGTAATGGTTGCTGGCAAACGGCCCGGACACACGTACCCGCAACAATTCGTGTTGCTGGTGATACAGCCATTCTTCGCGACCGCTGTAGTGGCTGTTGAGCAGGCAACGATGATCGGCCAATGCCTGAGGCGTCAGCGGCTCGCCATATTGTTCGAGATACGCAGGGCTGGCGCAGGTCATCTCGTGCCACGCCAACAGCGGGCGTGCCACCAGACGCTGATCGTTAGCCACCTCCGAGCGAACCGCGAGGTCATAGCCATCACGAGATAAATCGCGATAGTTGTTGCTCAGGTCCAACTCGATCTGCACTTCTGGGTACTGGCTGGAGAACTCCAGCAACAGGCCATCGAAGAAGGTTTCCCCGAGGGAAACCGGAACCGTCATGCGCACCGGCCCGGCCATGTCGTCCTTCAGTCGCGCCAATGCCTGACGCGCCCGCTCGACCTGCACCACCAGCGCCTGCGCCTGCGGCAGCAAGGCAGCGCCCGCAGCCGTCAGGCTCAAGCGCCGTGTGGTGCGCTGCAGCAAGACCACGGAAAACTGCGCTTCCAGCTGACTGATACGCTTGGACAATTGCCCCTTGCTGCAACCCAATTGTTGCGCCGCCAAGGTAAAGCTCCCCGCCTCGACCAGTACCGCGAACGCCGCGAGATCATCCATTTCACTCATGGATTGTTTCCATTTGAAAACCAAAGGTTGCCTATTAGCGCGCTTATCAACGTAAAAAACCACTCTAAACTGAGGTCTCATTCAACCCAATCGAGGATTAGCACCATGAAAATTCTTTTGATCGGCGCAGGCGGCACCATCGGTTCAGCGGTCGACAAGGAACTGTCTCAACGCCATGAGATCGTTCGTATCGGCCGCAAGAGCGGTGATTTTCAGGTGGACATCAGCGACAGCGCGTCGATTCGCAAACTGTTCGAGCAGACCGGAAAATTCGACGCGCTGATCTGCGCCGCCGGTAACGTGACCTTCGCACCGCTGGCCGATATGACGGAAGAGAGTTTCGCCCTCGGCCTCAAAGACAAACTGATGGGTCAGGTCAATCTGCTGTTGATCGGTCGCGAGTACGCCAATGACGGCGCCTCGTTCACCTTCACCACTGGCGTGCTCAGCCACGACCCGATACGTAGCGGCGCGTCGGCAGCGCTGGTCAACGGTGCACTGGACAGTTTCGTCCGCGCCGCTGCCATCGAACTGCCACGCGGCCTGCGAGTGAATTCGATCAGCCCGAACGTGCTCGTCGAAGCCATGGGCAAATACGCGCCGTACTTCCGTGGCTTCAAACCGGTTCCCGCGGCGGATGTCGCACTGGCCTACGCGAAGAGCGTGGAAGGCCTGCAGACAGGCCAGACCATTCACGTGGGCTAAAGCCTTGTGATGAACGGTCAGGCTGAGTAACGTGGCGGCACTTGTCAGGAGACCCCAAGATGCGTGTTGCCCGTTCCCTCGTCCTCGTTGCCTTGCTTCCGCTGTTCGCCGCGTGCCAGTTACTCGATGGCTCGCGTGAAAGCGCCTCCCATGTCGGCCAGACCCGCCTGCAGGGCCAGTTGAGCGCAGCCGATGGCAAGCTGTTGTTCCAGCCTTGCGGCGAACAGCGTCGTTATGTAGTCAACGACACGGGCGGCACCAGCGTCCTGCAACAGGCTGCCAGCCTGGCCGACGCCCAGGGCAAGCTGTTCGCCGACGTGCGCGGGCGAATCGTTCCCGGCAGCGGCGACGGTCAGTTCGACCTGGAAACGCTGTACCGCGTCGAGCGTTCGGGCAACGCCTGTGACGACCCCAACTTCAAACGGCTGATCCTGCGCGCGGCCGGCCATTCTCCGGAGTGGAACGTCAACGTCAGCGGCAAGGGCATGGTCATCGGCCGTGCAGGCCAGCCTCCCCTCGCCGTCCCCTACGTAGAAGAACAACTGGGCGATGGCCGCTTCAACCTCAGCACCGAAGCCAACAATCAGCACATCGAACTGTGGGTCGCGCCACAACGCTGCGTCGACGCCAGCACCGGCAGTATTCAGCCCATGAGTGCCGAGTTGCGCATCGACGGGCAGGTTCAGCGTGGTTGCGGGTATTTCGGCGGATCGCGCAACGACTGATCGTTTTTGCCTCACGGGACCGGGCGTTTGAGGCTTATAATCGCCCGCTTCAAACGCCCTGGCGCAGTTGTGCGCCCCGCGAACCGGATCCCGTCATGTTACGAATCACCGAACTCAAGTTGCCGATCGACCATCCCGATGAAGACCTGCGCCCTGCCATTGTGCAGCGCTTGGGCATCGCCAGCGATGACCTGCTCGACTTCACCTTGTTCAAGCGCAGCTACGATGCGCGCAAAAAATCTTCCGAGCTGTGCTTCATCTACACCATCGACCTCACGTTGCGCGATGAGGCCTCGGTTCTGCACAAGTTCGCCGATGACCGTAACGTCAACGTGGCACCGGATGTCAGTTACAAAATGGTCGGCCAGGCGCCGGCTGATCTGAGCGCACGCCCGATCGTCGTCGGCTTCGGCCCCTGCGGGATTTTTGCCGGGCTGCTGCTGGCACAGATGGGTTTCAAGCCGATCATCCTCGAACGCGGTACCGAAGTGCGCCAGCGCACCAAGGACACTTGGGGCCTGTGGCGTAAAAACGTGCTCAACCCCGAATCCAACGTGCAGTTCGGTGAAGGCGGTGCGGGAACGTTCTCCGACGGCAAGCTCTACAGCCAGATCAAGGACCCGAAATTCCTCGGTCGCAAGGTCCTGCACGAATTCGTCAAGGCCGGTGCACCGGAAGAAATCCTCTACGTCAGCAAACCGCACATCGGTACGTTCCGTCTGACAGGCGTTGTGGAAAACATGCGTGAGCAGATTCGCGCCCTGGGTGGCGAAGTACGCTTCCAGCAACGGGTCACCGACGTGCTGATCGACGACGGCCAACTGGTTGGCGTCGAACTCAATGGTGGCGAGCAAATCCACTCCAGGCACGTGATTCTGGCCCTCGGCCACAGTGCCCGCGACACCTTCCGCATGCTGCACGGCCGCGGCGTGTTCATGGAAGCCAAACCGTTCTCGGTGGGCTTCCGTATCGAGCACCCGCAATCGCTGATCGATCGCGCACGCCTTGGCAAGTACGCCGGCCACCCGAAACTCGGCGCCGCCGATTACAAACTGGTGCACCACGCCAAGAACGGCCGCTCGGTCTACAGTTTCTGCATGTGCCCAGGCGGAACGGTAGTGGCGGCGACATCCGAGCCGAATCGCGTCGTCACCAATGGCATGAGCCAATACTCGCGCAACGAGCGCAACGCCAACTCCGGGATCGTCGTCGGCATCACCCCGGAAGTCGATTATCCGGGCGGCCCGCTGGCGGGTATCGAGTTGCAGGAGCGCCTGGAGTCCCACGCTTTTGTGCTGGGCGGCAGCAACTACGAGGCCCCGGCGCAACTGGTCGGCGACTTCATTGCCGGCAAGCCGTCCACCGCGCTGGGCACTGTCGAGCCGTCCTACAAGCCGGGCGTTGCCTTGGGCGACCTGGCCCTGGCCCTGCCGGAATTCGCCATCGAAGCGATTCGCGAAGCCTTGCCGGCGTTCGAGAAGCAGATCCGTGGTTACTCGCTGCATGACGCGGTGTTGACCGGGATCGAAACCCGTACTTCGTCGCCGCTACGCATTACCCGTAACGAGTCGATGCAGAGCCTGAACGTGAAGGGCTTGTTCCCGGCCGGTGAAGGTGCAGGGTATGCGGGGGGGATTCTGTCGGCGGGTGTCGATGGCATTCGCATCGCCGAAGCCGTGGCGCGGGATATTCTCGGCCTGCAAGCCTAGAACAACACCCTGTGGGAGCTCGCTCCCACAGGGTGCTTGGGATATTTGAAAGACCTCAGATATTGGCGCGCAGAATGCTGGCCGGCAACGGCTCACCCCGCTCGACCGTCGCCGCAACCGCCGCGATCAAACCGGTCAGCTCATACCCCTGGGCCTTGAGCCAGGCTTGATTGTAGTAAGTCGTGGCGTAGCGTTCTCCGCCATCACACAATATCGCCACGATTGACCCCGCCTCCCCCGCCACCGTCATCTGCTGCGCTGCCATCAAGGCGCCAATCAGGTTGGTCCCGCTCGATCCGCCCACATGACGCCCCAAACGCTCGGCCAGGTAATGCATGGCGGCCAGCGACAGCGCATCCGGAACCTTGACCATCGCATCGATCACCTTGGGCAGGAACGACGCCTCCACCCGTGGCCGGCCAATTCCTTCTATCCGCGAGCCATGGTCAAGACTCAGGCTGGCATCGCCGCTCTGGTAGTAATCGAAAAACACCGAGCGCTCGGCATCGGCACACAGCACGCGGGTGCAATGCTGGCGATAACGCACGTAACGCCCCAAGGTCGCCGTGGTGCCACCGGTGCCGGGGCTGGAAATCAGCCAGCTCGGCTCCGGGTGCTGCTCGAAACGCATCTGCTGGAAAATCGACTCGGCGATGTTGTTGTTCGCCCGCCAGTCGGTGGCGCGCTCGGCGTAAGTGAACTGATCGATGAAGTGCCCATCGTGCTCACGGGCCAGGCGTTCGGACTCGGCATAGATCTGCGTCGGATCATCCACCAGATGGCTCTGGCCACCGTAGAACGCGATCTGTGCGATTTTTTCCCTGGAGGTGGTCGCCGGCATCACCGCAATGAACGGCAAACCCAGCATGCGGGCGAAGTATGCCTCGGAAATCGCCGTCGAGCCGCTGGACGCCTCGATCACCGGCGCGCCGGGCTTGAGCCAGCCATTACACAACGCATAGAGGAACAGAGAACGAGCCAAGCGGTGTTTGAGGCTGCCAGTGGGATGACTGGATTCGTCCTTGAAGTACAACTCGATGCCCGGAAACCCCGGCAGCGGCAAAGGGATCAGGTGGGTGTCGGCGCTGCGCTGGAAGTCGGCTTCAATGATCCGGATGGCTTCGCGGGCCCACTGTCGGTTGTCGCTCATGGTGGTTTTCTCGTGGAATCGGGCAGGAGTCGGCCATGTCACAAGCCTCAGCCATCAAGCTTAGGAAAAATCCTACATCACGCACAGGTACAGCTGAGCTTCAATACGCCCGGCAACTGCTAGGCTCAAGTTCTTGCGGGACAATCGTGTTGTAACGACATATAACAAAAAAGAATATAACTTTTGTTTTAACAACTAACCGTACGGGTTAGGGTGTCCCACCTTTTGAATTCACCGATGGAGAGCGACCTTGCCTCTGCGTAGCACTTTCACGCGTTTCTTTCAGTTGGAAGCTGCCAGCGGTCTGTTACTGATCGCTGCGGCTGTCCTCGCTTTAGTCATCAACAACTCCCCGCTGTCGTGGCTGTACAACGGCCTGCTGGACACCCCCGTGGTTGCCCAGGTCGGTGCCTTGAAAATCGCCAAGCCGCTGCTGCTTTGGATCAATGACGGCCTGATGGCGCTGTTCTTCCTGCTGATCGGTCTGGAAGTGAAGCGCGAAGTACTCGACGGGCAATTGTCCAAACCCTCACAGATCGTCCTGCCCGGTGCGGCCGCCATTGGCGGCATGGTCGTGCCGGCGCTGATCTACTGGTTCCTCAACCGTGACAATCCACCGGCCTTGAACGGCTGGGCGATCCCGACTGCCACCGATATCGCCTTCGCGCTGGGCGTACTGGCACTGTTGGGCAAACGCGTCCCGGTCTCGTTGAAACTGTTCCTCATGACCCTGGCGATCATCGACGACCTCGGCGCGATCATCATCATTGCCATTTTCTACTCCGGTGCGCTGTCGACCCTGTCCCTGGCACTGGCCGCCGCCTGTATTGCGGCGTTGATCGCGATGAACCGACTCGGCGTGGTCAAGCTCGGGCCGTACATGATCATCGGCCTGATCCTTTGGGTCTGTGTGCTCAAGAGCGGCGTGCACGCCACGCTGGCCGGCGTGACTCTGGCGTTCTGCATCCCACTGCGCACGAAAAATGCCGAACCCTCGCCGCTGCTGACCCTGGAGCACGCGCTGCATCCGTGGGTAGCGTACGGCATCCTGCCGCTGTTCGCCTTTGCCAACGCCGGCCTGTCCCTGAGCGGCGTCACCGTCGACAGCTTCACCCACGACGTGCCGATGGGCATTGCGGTCGGCCTGCTGCTCGGCAAAACCCTCGGTGTGTTCGGCTTGACCTGGCTGGCAGTGAAAACAGGCATCGCCGCCCTGCCCCAGGGCGCCAATTGGGGTCAGGTGCTGGGTGTGGCAATTCTCTGTGGCATCGGTTTCACCATGAGCCTGTTCGTCGGCTCCCTGGCCTTCGAACCGGGCGCCAGCGACTATGCGGGCATGGATCGAATGGGGATTTTGACCGGTTCGATATTGGCGGCGTTGATCGGTTATGCGGTGACGGCCATGGCGAGTCGCAAGCACGCTACGTTGCCTTCCTGAACATCAGAGGCCACTTTCCAGGCCGTCAAAGCGTGGCCCTGAAGCCACAACCTGTCCCGGCCAAGTGTCATCCGTAATTGCTTGCGCAACAAAAAACCCCGACCAGCTCACCTGATCGGGGTTTTCTTTTGACCTTATTCCGGCTTAGTGCGAAACGCGGCTGGTCCCGCCAACGGTGGAAATGCGAACACGCTCACCCACACGGAACACTTCGTTTGGCTGAACTTCCTGGACGTAGGCGCGCATGCTGCCGTCGTCTTCGCGCACGGTGATCTCGACACCCTGGGTACGCGTCAGGCCTTCTTCGGCTGCCGAACCCACCAGGCCGCCGGCGACTGCGCCGATGACTGCAGCGACGATGCTGCCCTTGCCGCCACCGATGGCGCTGCCGCCAACGCCGCCGACAGCTGCACCGGCGAGGCCGCCGATCGGGGTCTTGGTGCCTTCGATTTTCACCGGACGCAGGGATTCGATGGTGCCCATGCGGACGGTCTGCACGCGACGTGCTTCGTCACGGGAGTAGGAGTCACCGGTCAGGCTCGATTGGCAGCCGGTGAGCAACATCGCCATCGTGGAAAAGGAAGCAACCAGCAGAACAGACTTACGCATAGCATCAACTCCAAAGGACGGGTAATCATTTAACTCCGCAGCTTGACACCTGTCACGGCATCGCCCGGATAAAAATGTTCTGATTCAGGCCTTGTACAGGCATTCTCACGAATTAATCACACGGTAGTGGCAAATTTCTCGATCTGCGCGACTGAACCAGGATTTTCATGGATTACTTTATCATTGTCGTCACTACGGTTGCCGGTCTGTATTTCCACTGGTGGCTGTACGTAAGGATCAAACGCTGGATGGACCGCGATCTGGCGCTGGCACTGGCTGGCAAGGACGAGCGGAAAAAGGCGTTCATGCTCCAGCAACTGGCGAGCGCTCACGCGCAAAAGATCAAACGCCGAGACCTGCCGCAATGGCTGGAGGCCGCCGCGGCAGGCTATCCCGACCAGTAGGCGCTTAAGGTGCCAGACGCTCAAGAAGCCAGTCGGCACCCTGCAGGCGATAGTTGAGGCGGTCGTGCAGGCGGCTTGGGCGGCCTTGCCAGAACTCGATGCGCTGCGGCACCAGACGGTAGCCGCCCCAATGTTCCGGGCAATGCGGCTGGGTGTCGCTGAATCGTTGCTCGGTATCTTTGAGCAGCGCTTCCAGCTCCGCGCGATCGGCAATCACCCGGCTTTGGGGCGACGCCCAGGCACCGAGGCGGCTGCCCAATGGGCGAACCTGATAGTAAGCGTCGGACTCTTCAGGCGTGACCTTCTCCACCCGCCCCTCGATGCGCACCTGACGCTCCAGGGTTGGCCAGAAAAAAGTCATGGCCGCGAATGGGTTCTCGGCCAGGTGCTGACCCTTTGCACTGTCGTAATTGGTGAAGAAGGTGAAGCCCTGGGCGTCCAGGCCCTTGAGCAACAGGATACGGCAATGCGGTCGGCCGTCCTGATCGACAGTGGCCAAGGTCATGGCGTTTGCCTCCACCGGTGCCTGTTCGGTTTTCACCGCATCAGCGAACCACTGGTGGAACAGCGCAAACGGCTCGGCCGGAGCTTGCGCCTCGGTCAGGCCATCACGGGTGTAGTCGCGACGCATATCAGCCAGAGCCTTGGTCATGGCGTTTTCCTTTTGGTTAACGAATCACTTCTTTGTGGTATCGGCGTCAGCGACTTTTTTCGTGTCGGCAGCGGCTTTGGCCGGTGCAGTCTTTTTCGCTGGAGTCGCTGTTTTAGCCGGCGTCTTCTTGGCGGCGGCTTTCTTGGCCGGCGCTTTTTTCGTCGCTGGAACCGCAGCTTTCTTGGCCGCAGGTGCCGGGGTCACTGGCTTGGCAACTGGCTTGACATCTTGCGCGGCAACCATCGTCACTGGCGCAGGGGCCGGCATGTTGTACTTGCTCAGCAATGCAACCATGGTGTTCTGCGGAGTGACCAGCAGCTCTACGCGACGGTTCAAGGCGCGACCTTCAACGCTGTCATTGGCGGCACGCGGGGCTTCACCACCCATGCCACGCAGCATCAGGCGATCACGCTGCAGACCACTGAGACGGAAGATCGCAGCCACGGCCTGTGCTCGCTCCTGACTCAACTTCACGTTGGCCGGTGCGGCACCCGAGGTGTCACTGTGGCCTAGCACCAGTACGGCAGTCTTCGAATCGACTTCAAGGATTTTCGCCACGCGGGTGAAAGGACCAAGGGTCACTGGCAGCAGCATCGCCGGGCGATCCGGGTTGAACGAGCCTTCGACCGGCGCTGTCACCACCAGCACGTTTTCACGACGTTCAAGTTGCAGGTTACTGCCCTTGATCGCTTCGCGCAGGCGCGGTTCGTAGTCATCGAGCCAGGCCTGGGTCACTTTCGGGTCCGGCATCGGCACGACTTTGGCGGTGCTCTGGTCCTTGCCACCGAACGGCCACCACCACTTGCCACCGGAATCGGCGTCAGCCTTGGCCACGGCGACAGGCTTGGCTTCAGGTTTTACTTCCGGTTTGGCTGCAGATTTGTCACTGCTGTCATCGGAACCAAACGGCCAGTACCAATGGCTGCTGCTTTCAGTCTTGGCCACCGGAGCGCTGACGGCAGGCTTGAGGGGCGCCGGAGCAGGCTCTTTGGCTGCGACTTTGTCGGAGGAACCAAACGGCCACCAGCTACCGCCGTCTGCATCATTTTTAGGTGTCTGTGCACAACCGGTTATAGCGAAGCACAGTGCCAAAGCGAGAGTTGGTTTGGATGACATTGGATATCCACAAAAATGAAGTCATAAAAATCAGGCCGGATTGGCCCGCATAAACAGACGATTCGAAACTGAAAAGGCTTTCGGGTTCCAACTCCGGAACCCTTGGGCGTGATTTACAGACAAGTGGCCAGTACCCGCACAAGCTTTTGTGCGCGCGGATCCATCAAGACGTACGGCCCCAATGTATTTGTCACAAAACCGAAGGCAACATCGTGCTCCGGGTCAGCAAAACCGATGGAACCGCCCGCGCCCGGATGACCGAACGCTCGCGGGCCGAGGCCGAACGTCGCGTTGGGCACGTCCGGTTGATCGAGCATGCACCCCAGACCGAAACGGGTCTGGGTCAGTAATGTCTTGTCCTCGCCAAGGCTGTGCTCGCGGGTCAGTTCGTCGAGCATTTCGCCTTCCAGCAAGCTGCCATCGAGCAGACCGGCATAGAACCCGGCCAGGCTACGGGCATTGCCGTGACCATTGGCAGCGGGTTGTTGCATGCGCCGCCATTCCGGCTTGTTGGTGCTGGTCATGATCGAAGGCGGGTTGGTAAACGCCCGGGTGGTCATGGCCGTGGGATCGCGCATGGTCACTTGCAGAAGGCGCTGGGCAGCGGCATCGCCGACATTGCCCTTGCCACGGGCGATATGCGCCACGCGATGAAACTCTTCGTCGGCCAGACCGACGTGGAAATCCAGCCCCAAAGGCTTGGCTACCCGCGCCACGATGGATTCACCCGGCCCGCGCCCATCGGCACGGCGCAACAATTCACCGACCAGCCAGCCATAAGTGATCGCCGCATACCCATGCCCCTGTCCCGGCGTCCACCACGGTGTTTCAGCAGCCAGGGCGTCGACCATGGTTTGCCAGTCGTAAAGGGCTTCGGGTGCCAGCAATTCCCGTAGCGCCGGCAGACCGGCCTGGTGGCAGAGCAGTTGGCGCAACGTCACGGACGCTTTGCCGGTGGCGGCAAACTCGGGCCAATAACGCGCAACCGGCGCATCCAGTTGCAGCTTGCCTTCGGCGACCAGTTGCAGGGCAGTGACGGCAGTAAAGGTTTTAGTGCAGGAAAACAGGTTGGCGATGGTGTCGCCGTGCCAGGCTTGCGCGCCGTCCTTGTCGCTGGTGCCGGCCCAGAGGTCGACGACGGTTTCGCCGCCGATCTGGATGCACAGCGCTGCGCCACGCTCCTGCGGATCGTCGAACAATGCCGCGAAGGCCTCGCGTACCGCTTCGAACTTGAGCTCGTAATAACCCTGAATCTGCACCCGCAACTCCCCCGGACAAGCGTTCTACAAAGTGGCCCGCATTGTTCCAGCCCTTGAGGGATTTGGGAACAGGGTCGGGCCGGGCGGTCAATCGCCCCTGGAAGTGATCAGATTTTTCCGGCGTCCTTACAGACGCCATCGCGAGCAGGCTCGCTCCCACAGGGACCTATGAAACGATTGAGATCCAATGTGGGGCGAGCCTGCTCGCGATGAACGATGACGCGGTGTGTCAGGACTCAGTGCCCCTTGCCAGAATGCCCGCCGGCAGCCTTGCCCGGCCCTTTGCCGGCCTCGGCCTTGCGTCCGCCTTCGGCGTCGTGTTTCTGTTTATCGGCCTCGGCGCCGGCCTTTTCAGCCTCTTTGCCTAATTGATCGACGGCCGCCAGGTTGCTCTTGCGCACGCTGTCGACAAAGCCCTGAAATGGCAGGTCGGTAATCCCCACCAGACCGAAATGACCGTTTTCGCCATCCAACAGACGCCCGGTCACGGGTTGGTCGAGGTATTGGAACCAGTGCACACCGACGATCGACGGCTCGCTCAGCGCCTGCTTGAGGAAGTTCGCGTAGGCCGGGCCCCGGTCCTCTTCCTTCGCCAGTTGCGTTACGCCGCCCCAGAACGGGCCACGGTCCGTCGAACCGAAGTTGAATTCGGTAATCAGCACTGGCTTGTCGAGGCTGTTCAGTTGCGCGAAGTCATAACCGTCCTGGGGTTTCAGGGTGTACATGTTGAAGCTCAGCACATCGCAGTATTGAGCGCAGGACTCCACGGCTTCTGGTGTGCTGATGGCAAAGCGGCCACCGAGCAGCATCTGGTTCGGCGCGTGCCATTTGAGCGAATCAGAGATCGTCTTGAAGTAGGTGTCGGCGAAGACCTTCTGGAAGTATTTGAAGTCGGCCTCGATTTCCGGATGGTCGGCGCTTGGCAGCGGCGGCTCGAAACCGGGGTCTTCCATCAGTTCCCATGCCGGCAAATCAATGCCCCAGGCTTTCGACAGGCCTTCCTGGTTGCGGTATTTATCGCGCAGCTGCTTGAGAAACGCGCGTTTGGCCGGCACGTCGGTGGTCATTTTCAACGTACCGTAGGCCAGGGCGTAGCGGGCCTTCGGATCGTCGCCGGGGCCGGCCCAGGCCATTTCATTGTCGGCGTAGAAGCCGATCAGCCAAGGATCGTCGCGGTGATCGCGAGCGGCGATGGCCACGGCGCGCTCGGTGGCCATGGCGAAACGCGGGTCGAACGGATCGGGCATACCGCCCCACCAGTCCGTTCCCGTGCTGATGCTCGCATAATCGCCGACGATCGATAGCGGCAAGGTGTAAGGCACACGATCGGCGTTGCCCAGTGCCGGCGCACTCCAGTTGCCAATGGTGTTGAAGCCCCAGGCTTGCAGACGGTCGAGGGTATGACCGGCCCAGCGCTTTTCATCGAAGGTCGCTTTGCAGGGCTCGGCAGGTTTTTGCTCAGCCGCGTTCGCGACTGTCGCGTCTGCGGCGTCGGTCTTGGCCGCTTCGGCAATCCCGGATTCGGCCGTCGAAGGAACAACCGGTGACTCGGCGGCCTTCTCCGCCGTGGCCTCTGCCGCATAAGCCTTGGCCGCTGCGGCGACGCCGGCCTTGGTATCGCTACCCAGAGCACAAGGGTCGCCATACAGGCGCTGTAAATTGGCACCATAAAAGTCGTACCAGCGCCCGACGTTGAAGCCCCGGCCCTGATCAACGCCGTTGCCGCCACGGGTGTCACCTTCACCGAAGTGACTGGCCAGGGGCTCTCCGGCCTTGGGCAGTGACTGGAACATCCATTCACGACCGGCGATATAAGTCTGATTGACGTCCGGGGTAACCGTGTTGACCCCCAGCGAATAGAACGGATGCCCTTCCGGGGTCACCAGGTACCAGCGACCGTCGCGTTTCTCCGTGCGGAAGAAACCGCTGGCCTTGAAGGCCGGACCGTTGGTCCAACCTCCGAATTTATCCAGGGGCGACTTCTCACGTTCCGCCAGCCAGGTTTTCAGTTGTTGCTGTTCCTTGGCCGCGGCGCCTTTGAGTTGCTCATCGCTGCTGACCTTTTCCGGCCATTTGGCCCGGGTCGATTGACCGTAGGCATCCACCAAGGCGCCATACACGGTCTGGGTCACGGCCTCGGCGTCCTGCACACCGAAGCGCTCAAGCAGAATGCTCTGGGCCACTTTCGGCTGGTCCATCGACACGCTCACCGCCACCACCTGGCCACGATCCAGCTCACCAGCGCTGCTGGCCAGCAGGATGCGCTGACCGTCGACCGTCATCGGCATGGGCGGCCCGGCCTTCATGCCCAGGCTCAACGGCGATGTCGGCTGCAACGGCACCAACAGGGTCTGCGCCGGGCCGGCCGGCAGATCGACACGGCTGACCAGCGTCTTGCCATCGTTGCTCTGGATGGTCACGTACAGGGTCAGCGCCCAATTCATGGCGTTCTGCACCCGCAGGCTCATGAAACCCGACTGCGACCAGTCCCAGCCCCCCGTCTGCGGGGTCAACCGCAAGGTCGGGCGAGCGACCGGATTGAACGTCACCCGCCTCAGCACTTCACCTTCGGCGGTTTGCTCGGCGTTGGATTGCGGCAGGTTGGCGTCCTGAGTGGTCACCTGTACCACATCGGCGGGGCGCACAAAGTTGAACAGCGTCTGCTGGGTGGCGGGTGCCGCCAGCAGGGGCGATGCAAACAACAGGGCAAAAACGGCAGGTAACGATTGGCGCAGCGAACGGCGAATCATGAGAACGGAATTCTCCCTAACGACCCGGATGGGCCAGTGGAAAAGCAATGACAGAGAGATAGACAACACGATGGGCAGATTTGCCCACCGATGTCTCAGGAAATTTCGCGACGAAATGGCGGCAACGCATTGAGGATCGCCTTGCCATAGCGCTGGGTGACCAGACGCCGGTCAAGCAGGGTGATGGTGCCGCGATCTTCCTCGGTGCGCAGCAGGCGACCGCAGGCCTGGACCAGTTTCAGCGAGGCGTCCGGTACGGAGATTTCCATGAACGGATTGCCGCCACGGGCTTCGATCCATTCGGCCAACGCCGCCTCGACCGGGTCATCCGGCACCGAGAACGGAATTTTGGCGATCACCACGTGCTCGCAATAAGCGCCGGGCAGGTCGACCCCCTCGGCAAAACTCGCCAGGCCGAACAACACGCTGGAGTCCCCGCCATCCACCCGCGCCTTGTGCTTGTTCAGGGTTTCCTGCTTCGACAGGTTGCCTTGAATGAACACTTGCTTGCGCCAGTCGCGGTCCAGGCCGTCGAACACGTCCTGCATCTGCTTGCGCGATGAGAACAGCACCAGGGTGCCGCGGGAACCTTCGACCAGATCAGGCAAATCGCGAATGATCGCGGCGGTGTGCGCCGCCGCATCACGGGGGTCGGCATTCAGATTCGGCACCCGCAGCACGCCGGCATCGGCGTGATGAAACGGGCTGGGCACCACGGCAGTCACGGCTTTCTTCGGCAGGCCGGCGCGCATGCGAAAGCGATCGAAGGTGCCGAGGGCGGTCAAGGTAGCCGAGGTCACGAGCGCACCGTAGGCCACGTTCCACAGGTTGCGTCGCAGCATTTCCGCCGCGAGGATCGGGCTGGCGTTGACTTCGATGTCGAACAGCGAGCCGCTTTCGGCCAGGGTCAGCCATCGGGCCATCGGTGGGTTGTCTTCCGGGTCTTCAACGGTGAAGGCGGTCCACAACTCCCAATTGCCCGAAGAACGGGACAACAGGCTGCCGAACAGTGGATACCACTCTTCAGCCTGGTTGCTGGCGATACCGATGTTGACTTCGCCGTCCATGCCCTCCTTGAGCAAATCGGTCAGGCGGGTGAACAGGTCGGTCAGGCGGGCGAAGCCTTTTTTCAGCTCGATGCCCATTTCGCGCATGTGTTCGGGAATCACCCCGCCGACGAAACGGTGACGCGGTCGTTCACGACCTTCAACGTCTTCGCCGGGTTTGAAATCGGCGACTTGCTCGCAGGCGGTGAACATGAACTGCTGCTGGGTCTTGATCTCCCGCGCCAGCTCCGGCACCTGTTCGATCAACTTGCCCAGATCACCGGGCAACGGGTGTTGGGCGAGCAACTTGGTGAGATTCTTGGCGGTGGTTTCCAGCCAGTCGGCGGTCGAGCGCAGGCGCGTGTAGTGGGCGAAGTGGCCGATGGCCTTGTCCGGCAGGTGATGGCCTTCGTCGAATACGTAAATGGTGTCTCGCGGGTCGGGCAGCACCGCGCCACCGCCCAGGGCCAGGTCGGCCAGGACCATGTCGTGGTTGGTGACAATCACATCGACCTTGCCCATGCCTTCGCGGGCCTTATAGAAGGCGCACTGGCCGAAGTTCGGGCAATGACGGTTGGTGCACTGGCTGTGATCGGTGGTCAGGCGCGCCCAGTCGGCGTCTTCCAGTGCGGTGGACCAGCTGTCGCGATCGCCGTCCCATTTATTGCCGGCGAGTTTTTCGATCATGCTGGTAAACAGCTTCTGACTGGCCTCATCGACCTCGATCTTGAAGCCTTCTTCTTCGAACAATTGCGCCGTGGCGGTTTGCGCGTGGCCTTCCTGGAGCAACATGTCGAGCTTGGACAGGCACATATAGCGCCCGCGCCCCTTGGCCAGCGCGAAACTGAAATTCAGCCCGCTGTTGCGCATCAGATCAGGCAAATCCTTGTAGACGATCTGCTCTTGCAGGGCGACGGTGGCCGTGGCGATCACCAGGCGCTTGCCGGCCGCTTTCGCCGTCGGGATGGCGGCCAGGCTGTAAGCGACGGTCTTGCCGGTACCGGTGCCGGCTTCCACCGCGACAATCGCGGGCTCGCCGCTACGCCGGCCTTCGTCGTCGGTGTCGATATCCCCGAGGACCTTGGCCACTTCGGCAATCATCAGGCGTTGGCCGTAGCGCGGCTTGAGGCTCTTGGCTTCGAGAAAACGCGAATAGGCGCCCTGGATCGTGGTTTTGAGTTCAGTGCTGATCATGGATTGTCGGGCGCAAAAAACGCTGGATAAATTTTCAGTGGTTCGGAACGACGGCTATCATACCCCGCTAATTAATCCCGCGCAGAACGGAGTACCCCAATGACCGCTTTTAGCCTTGTTTATAGCCTGCATGTCCTCGCCGCACTGGTGTGGGTCGGCGGCATGTTTTTCGCCTGGATGGTCTTGCGCCCTGCGGCTGTGAACGCACTGGAGGGCCCTGCCCGACTGAAATTGTGGGTAGAAGTGTTTCAAGGTTTTTTCCGCTGGGTCTGGGTCGCGGTCTTACTGCTGCCCGTCAGCGGTGTGGGCATGCTGCATATGCACTTCAACGGATTTGAAACCGCTCCGCGCTATGTGCAGGTGATGATGGGCTTGTATGTGGTGATGACGGCGCTGTTCATCCGGATTCAGGCGCTGATGCTGCCTGAGTTGCGTACGGCGGTCATTGCCCAGGATTGGCCGGCGGGGGCTGCGGTGCTCGGGAAGATTCGGCGCCTGGTGGGGATCAATCTGATTGTCGGGCTGGTGCTGGTGGCGATTGCTGCGGCGCGGCCGATGTTCTAAAAGCATCGCGAGCAAGCTCGCTCCCACAGGTACGGAGCAATCCTGTGGGAGCGAGCTTGCTCGCGAAGACCATCGATCAGACGACACACACTTCAGAAATTGCTTACAACCGCTGAACCGTCACCGAGCCCGCCGCCCCCGCAGGCCCCGGCTGGCCATCGGCGCCAGGTTTGCCGCTTTTGCCGCCATCGGCCTTGTAGATGAAGCAACCCTTGGCCTTACCGCCCGCTCCCGGCTTGCCGCCGGGGCCAGCCAAGCCACCGGCTCCGCCAGCGACCTGAACCTTGATTTGTTCGGCGGGGTATTCGCGCGGCACTGCCAGCTTGACCAACGCCCCCGGTGCCCCGGGCTGGCCATTACTGCCATCGCTGCCATCGGCACCGCGCCCCGCCTGCCCCCAGGTGCAGCCTGGAGGCTGACCGTTGGCCCCGTCGAGGCCGACGAATCCCGGCGCTCCCGCACCACCGCGAGCATCCACCAACAATTGCGGCGCCTTCAGTGCCTTGATCTGCAAATTCAGATTACGCCCGGAGCGGGCCGCCTTCTGGTAAGTGCCGGGGGCGCCGCGAGCGGTGATCTGGCTGCCCTCGGCCAACTCGGCACGACTGACTTTCAGCTCCAGCGCCTGTTCACTGGGCACGATAGCGATCCGCGCATCACGGCCCAGGTGCAATTCGCCGACAGTGACCTCGGTTACATTCGACGGGATGAGCAATGTGCCGTAATCAGCCACTTCCAGGCGATCCAGCTGCAAGGTGCTGGCGGTGTTGGGCAAGCGCATCAGCGAGTTGGTTTCAACACTCACCACCTGTGCGCAGGCCAGTGGACTGATGAGTACGGCGAGCAGACAGAGTTTACGCATGGGAAGCCTTCGGTGCAGTCGGAGCGGGAATGGTTTGCAGGTGGAAAACGCCGAAAAAGAGGATGTTCAAGCGATCACGCCAGGGATGGGAGCGCCCCCTGAGGCTGCGGAAGCAGAAGACAATCTCCAGCAGGTGGAGCCCTGCCAGCAGGCTGCCGGCCAGGTTGACCAGCAGGTGAAGCGGATGGATGAACGGCGTGAGCAGATTGACCAGCACCACCGACCAGAACAGCAGGGTCAACAGCTTCCCCAGCCCCCAGAACACCTTCATACGCTCCCCCGAACAGAATTATTATTTGCACGCACAGTAACGGCTTCCACGCGGGATAAGCCAGAGGGCAACCAAAAATTCTTCATGAAGATCGCTGACTGGCTGTCGGGACGACCTGAAAAGTCACCCGACAGCTCTATTTCGAGGTTCAGCGATTGATGTGCAGCTCCACGCGACGGTTTTTCGCGCGGCCTTCATCTGTTTCGTTATCGGCCACAGGCTGGCTTTCGCCTTTGCCTTCGCTGGTGATTTTGTTCGGTGCCACGCCCTGACTCAGCAGGTATTCGGCGACACTGCTGGCGCGCCGCTGCGAGAGTGCCTGGTTATAGGCATCCGATCCGACGCTGTCGGTGAAGCCAACCACCTTGATGCTGACCACATCGGCGTCTTCCAGCTTGCCCATGATCGAGTCCAACTGACTCTTCGCGGTGGGTGTCAGCTCGGACTGGTTAAAAGCGAACAGCACATCACCGGCATCACTCAGGGTAATGACCTCCGATTGCGCCGGTTCGGCAGGCTTCACACTGACCGGGTACTGGGGCAGCGGGCAACCGCGATGATCGACAGGGGTGTTGGCCGGTGTATCAGGGCAGCGATCACGGCGGTCGAAAACGCCATCGCCGTCTTCGTCGCCATCCTGGGCATAGCAAATCAAACCACCGGTCAAAATACCGAGCGCCGCTCCACCGGCCGCCCATCCGCCACTTTCGACAGCGCCAAGGCCTCCGCCGACCAGTCCGCCAATGACGCTGCAAATCGGCCAGGTACGTTGATTGAGGGGAGCAGTGCCATCACTGTGAGTGGCGCAACCGGTCAACAGGCTGCCAAGTAGCAGAACCGGCAAGACGGTCCGTGTGAATTGGGTCATTTTGAGAAGCTCCTGTGTCACCGGTCAATGCCGGTTACACAGGAGTAAAGACCGGCATCCGCGACTGCACAAGCCGCGGATGCGAGGGACTTAGCGCTGGATTTTGATTTCCGTGCGACGGTTCTGTGCACGGCCGTCGGCGGTTTTGTTATCGGCAACCGGCTGGCTTTCACCGGCACCGGAAACAGACACGAAGTTGCTCCGCGGCACGCCTTGCTGGATGAGGTACTCAACCACCGAGTGGGCGCGTTTGTCCGACAGTTTCTGGTTGTAGCTATCGCTGCCCACGCTGTCAGTATGACCGGTAACGGTCATCCGTGCGGTTGGGGCTTCCGCTTTCAAGCGAGTGGCGATCTTGTCGAGCACCTGCTTGTCAGACGCAGTAAGTGTCGCTTTGTCGAACTGGAAGTGAACATCGCGGATGACAATCGTTTCTTCCTTGACCACCACGACCTCTTCGACCACTGGTGCTGGTGCTGGTGGTGGGCAACCATCGGCATCGACTTTCACGCCTCGAGGCGTGCCCGGGCACTTGTCGCGGCTATCCGGCACACCATCGCCGTCTTCGTCGCCATCCCCGTGAACCCAGCAATAGGCCGCTGCCGTACCACCGACAATCAGCGCGCCATAACCGGCCCAGGAGGAGCTCTCGGTTGCACCGAGACCCGCGCCCACGACACCACCGACGGCCGCACAGGTCGGCCAGTCGGTTTTCTGCAAACCTGCGCAACCAGTCAACACACTGGTTAGCAGAACCAGGGGTAATGCTGTCCGAACTATGCTCATCTAGTTTTCTCCTGAAGGATCGGCTTAGAACCGATTCAGGGAGTAAAGACCGGAGTTTTAATCTCCGCCAGCAATAGGCCATTGCTGTTTTTTCCACTGTTCGGCACTGATCGCCGGTTTTGCGTCAAAGCCGCTCTAGGCTCGGACTCACAGGCAAGCTAGTCTTGGCAGATCTGATTGAGGATCTTTGATGATTGCAGGTAACTCTTCGCGCACGCCGCAGCAGGCGCTGGCCGCTTTGCTGGATCTTTACGCCCCTTCGCGCCTGTTGCTGATCGGCGCCAGTGAGTTCCCCGCGCTGGAAGCTTTCAAGCTCGCGCACCCGGACAGCTGCGTGGCGCACGCGGCACCTGGGCCGTTGCCTGCCGAGCTGGCGGCGCGCCGGTTTGACCTGGCGCTGGTGGTCGATTGCCTTGAGCACCTGCCCAAGCGTGACGGCCTGAAGTTGCTCGGTGGTATCCGCAACCTCAATGCCAGTCGCATTGCGGTGCTGGCGGACCTGCCCGCCAGCGGCTGGCAAGAAACGGATTTTTTCTCCCTGGCGCTGCAGGCCAGCGAACGCTTCCAGCGTGACGATCAAGTGCTGACGCTGTTCACCTATGATCTGCTTGACTACAAACAAGTCCCCGACTGGCTCAACTCGCGGTTCTGGGCCAATCCGGAAAACTTCGGGAAATATTGGTGGTAATGCAATGAGTACATCCATTTGCCCTTGCGGCAGCGGCACCCTGCTCGATGCCTGCTGCGGTCATTACCATGCCGGCCACCCGGCTCCATGCGCCGAAGCCCTGATGCGCTCGCGCTACAGTGCCTACGTGCTGGGTCTGATCGATTATCTGGTGGCCACCACCCTGCCCGCGCAGCAAGCCGGCCTTGATCGGCAATCGATCAGCGACTGGAGCGCGCAAAGCACCTGGCTGGGTCTTGAGGTGGAAAGCTCCGAAGTCCTCGGCGGTCAGCCCGAACACGCTTTCGTGACCTTCACCGCGCGCTGGCACGACGGCAGCGGTGAACACAGTCACCGTGAGCGTTCGTCGTTCGTTCAGAACGCCGAACGCTGGTATTTCATCGATCCGACCGTGCCCCTTGTCGTCGGGCGTAACGACGCCTGTCCCTGCGCCAGCGGGCAGAAGTTCAAGAAGTGCTGTTCGGGTTATTTCGGCCGTTGATGTGAATCCAGGGAGCTAGACTGGGCATCAAAGGAGTCCCACCATGCTCAGTCGACGACGCACACTTCAAACACTCATCCTGCTGTTGTTTCTGGGGCTCGGCGGCTGCGCGTCGTGGTTCAGCGACGACGAACCGGACCCCGAAGTGCATCTGGTCAGGGTTGAAGTCGTGCGAGCCAAACTGTTGGAACAACGCTTTGTGCTGCATTTCCGGATCGACAACCCCAACGACAGCGACCTGACGGTCCGGGGCCTGGCATACCGCATTCACCTTGGCGACATCCTGCTGGCCGAGGGCGAGCATGAACACTGGATCACCGTCGGCCCCAAACGCAGCGGCTTTTACAAGGTACCGATCCGCACCAACCTGTGGCCGAAAGTGAGGGATCTGGTCAAACAACTGAAAAGTCCCAAGCATCCCATCCCCTATCGACTGGAAGGCGAAATGGAAACCGGTTTATTCATCGCCCACTACGTGCACCTGGCGCGTAATGGCGTGATAATCCCCGCCGATCTAATTCCGGAGTAACCCCGATGACCCAGCAACCCCATGTACATGGCCCAGACTGCAACCACGATCACGACCACCATGATCACGACCATGGCCATGTCCACGGCCCGAACTGCGGCCACGCCCACCAGGAACCGGTGCGCAACGCCCTGAAAGACGTTGGCCGCAATGACCCTTGCCCGTGTGGCAATGGCAAGAAGTTCAAGAAGTGCCACGGCGCTTGATGGGTTAGACCCATTTCCCTTTAGGAGTCGGCTTGCTGGCGATCAATGCGACGCGTTTTGTCATAACGCACCGCTTCGCTGGCAAGCCAGCTCCTACAGGTTTTCAATCGGCCATCAATATCTGCGCCGAATTGACCACCGTCGCATACTCGCCATGCAAATTCCCCAGCGACATCCCGTGTACCTCTTCGGCTGAACGGGCATGCCCAAAAAAGTCGACCTTGTCGAAGGTAAAACACGCGTCCTCCGCCACCCACGTATCGAACCCCAGATTGCCTGCGGTACGCGCCGTGGACTCCACGGAGTTGTGGGTCGCCACGCCGACGATGATCAATTGTTCGACTCCCGTTTCTCGCAAAAACGCCTCCAGCCCCGTCGAGCAAAACGCATCCGGCACCTGTTTTTGAATCAGTCGCTCGCTTGGCAATGGCTGAAACCGCTCCTGAAATTCGACGCCCGATTGTTGTGGCCAGAACACCGAGTCCTCCGAGCGGGACAGGTGTTGCACATGAATGATCGGCCGCCCGCTGCGACGCCAGTGGCCCAAGAGCGCCAGCATGCGATCTTCGGCCTGAGGATTGTTGCGCCGGCCGAGTCTGGGGTGAAGGATGCCTTTTTGCTGATCGATGATGATCAGTGTCGCGTTTTTCTCAAGCTCCATGCTCGCTCTTCTCACGCCAGGTCAGTTGATTTCCTGCACTTCAACATCGGCCCCGGCCAGTGGCAAGCCATCGAATGCAAACGGGATCTCGGACAAAACCTGAAATAACCTTGCCGCCCGCTTGCGCGGCCACCTCCTGCTCACTAACGTAGCGCCTTTACTGACGTTACCGCCCCGCAGGAGCTTTGCCATGGCCTCGCCAGCCCTTACACATTTTCTACCCCGGTTCGGCGTTGCCGCAGCAGTTGCAGGTGTTTTGAGCCTGACCGGCTGTCAGAGCTTCAACGCACAGGACACCGTCCCGCCGACCTCCGGCGTACAGCCGCTCAAAGGCCTGGCGCAGAACGTTTCGGTACGCCGCAATGCCATGGGCATGCCGCTGATCGAAAGCAGCAGCTTCCACGACGCACTGTTCACCCTCGGCTATGTGCACGCCAGCGACCGCATCACGCAAATGGTCACCTTGCGCTTGCTGGCCCAGGGTCGTCTGGCCGAGATGCACGGTTCGGACCTGCTGGACGCCGACCGCTACATGCGCGCGGTCAATCTGAAGAAAAGCGCCGGCGAGCTCTATAAGGCATCGTCGCCACGCCTCAAGCGCTTCTTCGAAGTCTATGCCCGCGGGGTTAACGCTTACCTGTTCCGCTACCGCGACAAGCTGCCGGCGGACCTCGCCGCCAGCGGCTATAAACCTGAATACTGGCAACCGGAAGACTCGGCGCTGATTTTCTGCCTGCTCAACTTCAGTCAGTCAGCCAACCTGCCCGAAGAGATCTCCGCGCTGGTGCTGGCCCAAACGGTCTCCACCGACAAACTGCCATGGCTGACCCCTTCCGCCCCCGATGAACAATTGCCAGTGGCCGAAAGCGAAAAGCTGCAAGGCATCAAACTCAACGGGCAAGTACCGGGACTGGCTGAAATCAGCAAAGCCACGAGCCAGCTCGCCGAGCTGAATCTGCTCGGCGCCACTTCATCGAACAACTGGGCCATTGCCCCGCAACGCAGCCGCAGCGGCAAGAGCCTGCTGGCCAGCGACAGCCATGGGCCGATGGGCGTGCCATCGTTGTTCAGCTATGTGCAGATTCGCGCACCGAAATACCAGGCATCCGGCGTGACCATCCCCGGGTTGCCGATGGTGCTCGGCGGGTTCAACGGCAAGGTCGCGTGGAGCACGACCAGCGTCATGGGTGACAACCAGGACCTGTTCCTGGAAAAAATCAAACGCCAGGGCAATGGCCTGGTCTACGAAAACGGCGGCAAATGGCAGCCGGCGGTGGTGCGCAACGAAACCTATTTCGTCAAAGGCCAGCGGCCGATTCGCGAAGCGGTGTACGAAACCCGCCACGGCCCCCTGCTCAACAGCGCTCAGGGGCTTGCCCAGGGCAGCGGGTTCGGCCTGGCCTTGCAGACGCCGAGCTTCACCGATGACAAAACCCTGGACGCGTTTTTTGACCTGTCCCGCGCGCAGAATGTCGAGAAGGCGTCGGACGCCAGCCGAGAGATCCGCGCCATTGCGCTGAACCTGGTGTTTGCCGATGCCAGCAACATCGGCTGGCAAGTCACCGGTCGCTACCCGAACCGTCGCGAAGGCGAAGGCCTGTTGCCCTCGCCAGGCTGGGAAGGTCGCTACGACTGGGATGGCTATGCCGACCCGATGTTGCACCCCTACGATCAGGACCCGGCCCAAGGCTGGCTAGGCACCGCGAACCAACGGGTCATTCCCCATGGCTACGGCATGCAGCTGTCCAATTCCTGGTCGGCGCCGGAACGCGGCGAACGTCTGGCTGAGCTGGCCGGGGTGGGCAAGCATGACACCCGCAGCCTGATCGCGATGCAGTACGACCAGACCACCACCTTCGCCGCCAAATTAAAGAAAATGTTCGCAGCGCCGGGCATGTCCCAACCGCTCAAACAAGCCATCGCGGCCTTGCCCGCAGCGGATGGAGCCAAGGCACGCGAAGCGTTCACCCGCTTGATGGCGTTCGATGGCAAACTCAGCCCGACCTCCGCCGATGCGGCGATCTACGAGCTGTTCCTGCAGGAAAGCGCCAAGCAGATTTTCCTTGATGAACTGGGGCCAGAAAGCAGTCCGGCATGGAAGGCCTTTATCGCCAACGGCAAGTTGTCCTATGCCGCGCAGGCCGATCACCTGCTGGGCCGCGAAGACAGCCCGTTTTGGGATGACGTGCGCACCGCGCAGAAAGAAGACAAACCGGCGATCTTGGCCCGCAGCCTGGCAGCGGCGATCAGCGCCGGGGACAGCCAGCTGGGCGGCGACCACAAAGCCTGGCAGTGGGGCAAACTGCACCGCTACGAATGGAAGAATGCCAGTGGCCAAACCGTGCGCGGTCCATTGCCGGCCGGCGGCGATCACACCACGCTCAACACGGCTGCGTTCGCCTGGGGCCAGGACTTCAACACCACGCTGGCGCCTGCCATGCGCTTTATCGTCGACTTCGGCCAGGCTGAACCTCTGATGGGCCAGAATGCCACCGGCCAGTCCGGTAACCCGGCCAGCCCGAATTACCTGAACAGCATCGAGCCGTGGCTGAAAGGTCAGTATCAGAGCTTGCCGATGCAGCCGCAGAACTTTGACAAGGTGTACGGGACCAAGCGATTGACCCTGACACCTGGCAAGTAAACACATTCCCTGAGGCGAGGGAGCTTGCTCCCGCCGGGCTGCGAAACGGCCCTTGAATCTGTCCACGCGGCCCATCAGTCAAACGTCACTGTCGCGTTTACGGCTGCTGTGCAGTCGAGCGACAGCAAGCGCTCTCGCCATAGGGCTTCGCCACATTCGACCTAAAAAAGTGCAGGCTTCCCACGTCGCCCAATTTCGTGCACTAATCCCTTGCGGCAATTTCCTGAACACCTTTTAAAACGCTTGTTCGGCACTCTGGTTCGGAAATTGCTACTTTCATTAAGTCTTACGCTCACCAGTAACAATAATTCTGCGCCACAAGCGCTCATATTGGTTCTTAGGGATTGAATAATGAAAAAAGCATTGCTGACCCTTTCTGCACTGGCATTGTGCGTTGCCGCTGGCTCCGCGCTGGCAAAGGAATACAAGGAATTGCGTTTTGGCGTTGACCCTTCCTACGCACCGTTCGAGTCGAAAGCGGCCGACGGCAGCCTGGTCGGTTTCGACATCGATCTGGGGAACGCAATCTGCGCCGAGCTGAAGGTCAAGTGCAAATGGGTCGAGAGCGATTTCGACGGCATGATTCCTGGCCTAAAGGCCAATAAATTCGACGGCGTGATCTCTTCGATGACCGTCACTCCGGCCCGCGAAAAAGTCATCGACTTCTCCAGCGAGCTGTTCTCCGGCCCAACCGCTTACGTGTCCAAGAAAGGTTCTGGCATCACGGCAGACGTCGCGTCGCTCAAAGGCAAAACCGTCGGCTACGAGCAAGGCACCATTCAGGAAGCCTATGCCAAAGCCGTTCTGGACAAGGCTGGCGTGAAAACCCAGGCCTATCAGAACCAGGACCAGGTGTACTCCGACCTGACTTCCGGTCGTCTCGACGCCGGGATCCAGGACATGCTGCAAGCCGAACTGGGCTTCCTGAAGTCGCCAAACGGCGCCGATTACGAAATCAGCAAGCCGGTCGACAGCGAACTGCTGCCAGCCAAGACAGCGGTCGGTATTAAGAAAGGTAACACCGAGCTGAAAGCCCTTTTGGATAAAGGTATCAAAGCGTTACACGATGATGGCACCTACGCCACCATTCAGAAGAAACACTTTGGCGATCTGAATCTGTACAGCGGCAAATAATGCCCGGCGCCCATTTCGCGATGGGCGCTTTTTTCTTCCGATCAGGTTGCTGATTTATGTTTGAAAACCTCCTACAAAATCTGGGGCTCTCAGCCTTCAGCCTCAAGGGCTTCGGTCCGTTGCTGATGGAAGGCACCTGGATGACCATCAAATTATCGGCGATGTCGCTGCTGGTGGCCGTATTGCTCGGCCTGCTCGGCGCCAGTGCCAAACTGTCAAAAGTCAAACTGCTGCGCTTGCCTGCCCAGTGCTACACCACGCTGATTCGCGGGGTGCCGGATCTGGTGCTGATGCTCCTGATTTTCTACAGCCTGCAAACCTGGCTGACATCGTTCACCGACTACATGGAATGGGAATACATCGAGATCAACCCGTTCAGCGCCGGTGTTTTGACCCTGGGCTTCATTTACGGCGCGTACTTCACCGAAACGTTCCGCGGCGCGATCCTAGCCGTGCCTCGCGGCCAGGTTGAAGCCGCCACCGCCTACGGCCTCAAACGCGGCCAGCGTTTCCGCATCGTGGTGTTCCCACAGATGATGCGCTACGCCCTGCCGGGTATCGGCAACAACTGGATGGTCATGCTCAAGGCCACCGCGCTGGTATCGATCATAGGCCTGGCCGACCTGGTCAAGGCCGCGCAGGACGCCGGTAAAAGCAGCTACCAGCTGTTCTATTTCCTGGTACTCGCCGCCCTGATCTACCTGGCGATCACCAGTGCCTCCAACTTCATTCTGCGCTGGCTGGAACGCCGCTACGCCGCGGGTACACGGGAGGCCGTGCGATGATCGAACTCCTTCAGGAATACTGGAAAGCCTTTCTCTACACCGACGGCCAGAACATCACCGGCCTGGCCATGACCCTCTGGCTGCTCAGCGCATCGATCTTCTTCGGTTTCATCGTATCGATTCCATTGTCCATCGCCCGGGTCTCGCCGCACTCCTACATTCGCTGGCCGGTGCAGTTCTACACCTACCTGTTCCGTGGCACACCACTCTATATCCAGCTGCTGATCTGCTACACCGGTATCTACAGCCTGGCCGCCGTGCGTGCGCAACCGCTGCTGGACAGTTTTTTCCGCGACGCAATGAACTGCACCATCCTGGCTTTCGCCCTGAATACTTGCGCCTATACCACGGAGATTTTCGCCGGGGCGATTCGCAGCATGAACCACGGTGAAGTCGAAGCCGCCAAGGCTTACGGCCTGACAGGCTGGAAGCTGTATGCCTACGTGATCATGCCTTCGGCCCTGCGTCGCTCGTTGCCCTACTACAGCAACGAAGTGATTCTGATGCTGCACTCGACCACCGTGGCGTTCACCGCGACCATCCCGGACATCCTGAAAGTCGCTCGGGACGCCAACTCGGCGACCTTCCTGACCTTCCAGTCGTTCGGCATCGCCGCCCTGATCTACCTGACCGTCACCTTTGCGCTGGTCGGCCTGTTCCGTCTCGCCGAACGCCGATGGCTGGCCTTCCTCGGGCCGACCCACTAGGACTTCTCGCACATGCGCCACCAGATACATGACTTGCTGTCCCCGCTGCCGGGGACCGCACGACAGATCCACAGTTTTCACTTCGGGCCGCAACCGGCCAACGGCAAGATCTACATCCAGTCCTCCCTTCACGCCGATGAAATGCCCGGCATGCTGGTGGCCTGGCACCTCAAGCAACGCCTGGCGGAGCTGGAAGCCGCCGGCCGCCTGCGCAGCGAAATCGTTCTGGTTCCGGTGGCCAATCCGGTCGGCCTGGAGCAAGTGCTGATGGATGTACCGCTGGGCCGCTACGAACTGGAAAGCGGTCAGAACTTTAACCGCTGGTTCGTCGATCTGAGCGAAGAGGTCGGCAACGAGATCGAGGGCCGACTGGGCGATGACCCGCAGCACAACCTCGAACTTATTCGTGACAGTTTGCGTAATGCACTTGCCCGGCAGACGGCCAGCACCCAGTTGCAATGCCAGCGCCTGACCCTGCAGCGGCTGGCCTGCGATGCAGACATGGTGCTGGACCTGCATTGCGATTTCGAAGCCGTCGCGCACCTGTACACCACACCGGATGCATGGCCCCAGGTCGAGCCTCTGGCCCGCTACATCGGTGCCGAGGCCAGCCTGTTGGCCACTGACTCAGGCGGGCAGTCGTTCGACGAATGCTTCACCTTGCTCTGGTGGCAGTTGAAAGAGCGCTTCGGCGAACATTTCGACATTCCGGCCGGCAGCTTTTCGGTGACCGTCGAACTGCGCGGCCAGGGTGACGTCAACCACCCGCTGGCCAGCCTGGACAGTCAGGCGCTGATCGATTACCTGATTCATTTCGGCGCGATCACCGGTGAGCCGGCGCCCATGCCCGAGCTGCCCTACCCGGCCACACCGCTGGCTGCTGTCGAACCCGTGGCCACGCCCGTCGGCGGCTTGCTGGTGTTCACTGCGCTGCCAGGGGAATACCTGGAAGCCGGGCAATTGATCGCTGAAATCATTGACCCGATCGCGGATCGCGTCACCCCCGTTCATTGCACCGCCGCCGGGTTGATGTACGCCCGCTCGCTGCGCCGCATGGCCACTGCCGGCATGGTTATCGCCCATGTCGCGGGCACCGAAGCCTATCGCAGCGGCTACCTACTTTCGCCTTGAGGATGCCTGTTCCATGTACAAACTGACCATCGAAGGCCTGCATAAAAGCTACGGCGATCATCAGGTGCTCAAAGGCGTTTCGCTCAAGGCCAACACCGGCGACGTCATCAGCCTGATCGGCGCCAGCGGCTCGGGTAAAAGTACCTTTCTGCGCTGCATCAACTTTCTCGAACAACCCAACGACGGCGCCATGAGCCTCGACGGCCAGGCGATCCGCATGATCAAGGATCGGCACGGCATGCATGTCGCCGACCCCGATGAGCTGCAACGGATCCGTACCCGCCTGGCCATGGTGTTCCAGCACTTCAACCTGTGGAGCCACATGACCGTGCTGGAAAACATCACCATGGCCCCGCGCCGGGTGCTGGGGTGCAGCAAGCAGGAAGCCGAAGACCGCGCACGACGCTATCTGGACAAGGTTGGCCTGGCAGCGCGGGTGGCGGACCAGTATCCGGCATTCCTCTCCGGCGGCCAGCAACAGCGGGTGGCCATTGCCAGGGCGCTGGCCATGGAGCCGGAGGTCATGCTGTTCGATGAGCCGACTTCGGCGCTCGACCCGGAGCTGGTGGGTGAGGTGCTACGCGTAATCCAGGGCCTGGCCGAAGAGGGCCGGACCATGATCATGGTGACCCACGAAATGAGCTTCGCCCGCAAGGTCTCGAGCCAGGTGCTGTTCCTGCATCAGGGCCTGGTGGAAGAGGAAGGCGCGCCGGAAGACGTGCTGGGCAATCCGAAGAGTGAGCGATTGAAGCAATTCCTCAGCGGTAACCTGAAATAAACGCCGAAAACGAAAAAAGGGGAGCCGCATTCCCGGCTCCCCTCACTCAAACATCAAGCACTCGCATCGTGCTCAAGCCTGAAACGGCCATTGGTCACTTCCAGACCGTCTGCATCTATCCCACTGAAGCTTCCGGCAAACAGCGCATCTCCACCCACGGTCAAATCAAGTGCGCCTCGATACAACTCGGCTTCGGAGTTGCCCGTCACATGGATAACCATGGGGGACCGCTCACTAAGCCCCAGACTGAAGCTGCCACTCTGGATTCCAACCGGCAGATAGACATAAAACGCTGTCCCCTTCCCGTTATCAGCCTCGATACAGTGGATGCCTGGCCGATCATGGAAGTAGAGTCCGTGCGTCACGCGAAACGGTAGGGGATCGCCGGCCGTGCTCACATCGGCACTTAAATGCCCCGATCGATTTGTACTCATCTGAATGTCCTTTTCATAGGCGGAATAACTGCCCGCCGCCGACCTTTTCCAAAAAGTCGCAGAACGAGCAACGCCGGAATAAAAACACGGCCGGATCGGAAATAGGTTTCAACGGCGATTACAGTTATTGCCGGATATGAGTCGATCAACACTGAAGCGAACTTCGCCCGCACCGACGCACAAGCAGCAGCGCTTTCGATGCGTTGGCTGGTGACCATGAAGTCCGCCGGGACAACAACTGTAGGATCTTTGTCATCGGCGACAACGAAATATGGTCAGTCAGCTGAAGTCTTCACAGACCTCAGCTGACTGACCATTCATTTTTCTGCGCAGGCGGTCAGGCCACAGGGGCGGGAGGCGGCTCATCCGGCAGGGTAGGCTCACCGGGCTCGGTGGGCTGTTCGTTGGGGGTATCGGGATCAGGTTGGCCGGGGATGCCTCCTGCCATGCTGATCGGAGGGTGTGCCAACAAGGACCAGGCCAAGACGCCAACCTGATTGGGCTCAAGACTTGCCAGTTCGGCACTTATTCGCGGGTCGATCTTCATAAAGCACTCCTGAGCGATGGTCCGGTCCGCGTTGCGCGAATCAGAGCAGTACACTCCATAGAGTGTACGCTCGCCCAGGAATTCCCACGGTTCGTCAGACGGCTGACTCAGGTCCGCGGCAGGGTCACGCCACGCTGGCCCTGATACTTGCCGCCACGGTCCTTGTAAGACACTTCACACTCTTCGTCAGACTCAAGGAACAGCATCTGTGCCACGCCTTCATTGGCGTAGATTTTCGCCGGCAGGTTGGTGGTGTTGGAAAATTCCAGGGTCACGTGACCTTCCCACTCAGGCTCGAGCGGCGTGACGTTGACGATGATGCCGCAACGCGCGTAGGTACTTTTACCCAGGCAAATGGTCAGCACATTACGTGGAATGCGGAAGTATTCGACGGTGCTGGCCAGGGCGAAGGAGTTCGGTGGAATGATGCATACGTCGCTGTGGATGTCGACGAAGCTGCCAGCATCGAAGTTTTTCGGGTCGACGATAGCCGAATTGATGTTGGTGAAGACCTTGAAATGATTGGTGCAACGCACATCGTAGCCGTAGCTGGACACGCCATAGGAGATCACACGGCTATCGTCGCTGCCGCGCACCTGACGCTCCACGAAGGGCTCGATCATGCCGTGCTCTTGCGCCATGCGGCGAATCCACTTGTCCGATTTGATGCTCATGGCGGGTGTCCTGAATAGCGAGGTGGAAAAAATCTGTCCGGCATCTTACCGGGGCACGCCCTTGGGTTCAAAGACCGGGGCACAATTCTCGACAATCATCCGAAATCACTGGCCCCTTGAAACAATCGGAGGCACCGTCGATCACGAAAACAAAGAAACCTTCGCAAGAAACATTGGCACGTTCCGGAAAAAGGGTTAAGGTGGCGTCACTGTGCTGCTTGTGTCACTGAGAATCTCTACACGATATGTTGAATTTCGATCCAACCATCTACAAGAATTTTTCCTGCTCTTTGCACTCAGTCTCGGCCAGGGTTCTTCCTGAGTCGCAGTTATCTTTGTTCAAGGAGTTACACCATGTCTAATCGCCAAACCGGTACCGTTAAGTGGTTCAACGATGAAAAAGGCTTCGGCTTCATCACTCCACAATCCGGTGACGACCTGTTCGTTCACTTCAAAGCTATCCAATCCGACGGCTTCAAAAGCCTGAAAGAAGGCCAACAGGTTTCTTTCATCGCTACCCGCGGTCAGAAAGGCATGCAAGCTGAAGAAGTTCAAGTTATCTAACTTGTACTTGCTTTAGTAAAAAGCCCCGCCCTCAACAGCGGGGCTTTTTTGTGCCTGCGTGTTTTTCCAGGCATAGAAAAACGCAGCCGAAGCTGCGTTTTTCAGCACTTACCAAGTCACGCCAAACCCTGCGGTGTAACGGGTCTTACTCAAGTCAGCCTCATCGGAACCACTGACAATATCCCTCTCGGCCTTCAGGTTCAGCGACGCCCAATCGGTCACTTTATAGCGCAGCCCCATCTCGGCATCGAGCGCGTAGTCGGCCACGCCCGACAACGGCTTGGCCACCTCACCATTGGTGAAGAACTCCACCTTCTTGCCAATCAGGTAACGGTTGTAATCCCACTTCATGGCCAAGGAATAGAAATTCTCCTTGCTGCCGTCGCGGAACTCATAATCGGTGCGATTGACCAGCGACCCCAGGGAAAATGCACCCAATTCGTCATCCCAGAACTGATAGCCAGGACCGGTACCCACGGTACGCTGGCGAGACAGGTCTTCTACCTTGTCGCGCTTGTAAACCAGACGACCTTCCCAGAACCATTTATCGGTGATGAAGCGGTCGAGGGAGTATTCAGCTCTCCAGTTGTCCGTAGTGACAACGTCATCCTGGAACTCGCGGTTGTATTCGCCTTCCGCGATGTGCCGCCAACGGCCATGGCGGGCAGTGGTCTTGAAGTCGATGTCGTAATCATCGGTATCTTTGTCCGCACGCTGGTAATCCAGAGCCGCGTCGATATTGCCCTTCCATACCAAGTCTTCGACCACCGGCTTGGGTTTGAGGATTTGTTGGACACTGGCCAGCTCGACTGTCTTGGGAGCTTCGCCATTGGCCAAAATGACCTTGCCATCCTCCGCAGCATGCAACGACTTGGCCTTCTCGCCGGTGTAGGCGTCCTGCTTGACCAACAGTTCCTGATCACTTTCCAGGGTTTTGACCTGCTTCCAGTCAATGGGGACCGCGCCGGCGTATTCGGTCTGGATCAACAGCTTGCCACCATCGAACAGAATGATCTTGCCACTCAACTTGTCACCGTTCTTCAACCACACGGTATCCGCGAGCAAGGGGGTAGAAGCACTGACGATGGCGAGACACAACACGGTTCTGGAGAACATAAGCAAATACAGGCTCAGGTACGCGAAAAGAATTGACCCTATTCGCAGGAATAAGGCCCTGGCTAGGACTGACCCCGACCCTATCTATTGAGTTCATTTCTCAATGGACGATCAAGGATTTACTCTACAGACGGTACTGCGAACTTTTTCAGGAACCCAGGACGTGATCGAACCAACCAATGGCACCGAGAGTGCGGCACAAATCCGACGCACGGCGCTCTACCTGACACTCGCACAAGTGCCGGAGGGCAAAGTGGTGAGTTATGGCCAATTGGCCGAACTGGCCGGACTGGGGCGCGCCGCTCGCTGGGTCGGGCGGACACTGAGCCAGTTGCCCGGCGACAGCAAATTACCCTGGCACCGCGTACTCGCCGCCGGCGGGCGCATCAGCTTGCCCGCGGGCAGTCCATCCGGGGACGAACAACGCGCCCGATTGCGCATGGAGGGCATCAGTATCCTGAACAATCGTGTTGATATTCGGCGCCATGGCTGGCGCCCGGTAGAGCACAGCGGTTAGAGTGCGCGCTTTGTTTCCGTATTTCTTGAGGCAGACTCCAGCCCATGCCCCGTAAAACCTGGCGCGCCGCGCTCGCCGCATATGCCAGCCCCTCGACGCTTGTACTGTTACTGCTGGGTTTCGCCGCCGGCCTGCCGTACATGCTGGTATTCTCGACTCTTTCGGTCTGGCTACGCGAAGCCGGTGTGGCTCGCGAAACCATCGGCTACGCAAGCCTGATCGGTCTGGCCTATGCCTTCAAATGGGTCTGGTCGCCTCTGCTAGACCAATGGCGTCTGCCCCTGCTGGGCAAGCTCGGTCGACGACGCTCCTGGCTTGTTTTGTCGCAATCACTGGTGATCCTCGGCCTGATCGGGATGGGCTTTTGCGACCCGCAAAAACACCTTTCCTGGCTGATCGCCATCGCGGTCATTGTCGCATTCGCCTCGGCAACGCAAGACATCGCCGTGGACGCCTACCGCCTGGAGATCGCCGAAGACAGTCGCCAGGCCGCCCTCGCCGCCAGTTACATGTCCGGCTATCGGATTGCCGCTTTGCTGGCGACGGCAGGTGCCCTGTTCTTCGCCGAAGGGTTCGGCTCCACCGGTTTCAACTATCAGCACTCCGCCTGGACCGGCACCTACGTGCTGTTCGGCGCCCTGATGATCCCGGCGCTGCTGACCTCCCTCTTCATGCGCGAACCACCGGTCCCGCTGCGCACCCAACTGCAGGCCGGGCGTTATAGCTTCGCGCATCAACTGGCTTCAGTGTTCGTACTGATCGTACTGCTGGTGTCCGTCCCGGCGATGTTCACCCAGCTCTACAACACCGACTTTGCCAGCGTGCTCTTCCATGGCGTGAGCCTGCTCGATCTGCTGCTCGAAGACCGCGCGTTCCTTCGGGCAATTCTCTATACCACGCTGACTGCGCTGTGCCTGTCGACCATGGGTCGCCGTGGCCTGGCGCCAGTGCTGACGCCGGTCAACGACTTCATTCTGCGTTACCGCTGGCAAGCCCTGCTGCTGCTTGGGCTGATCGCCACCTATCGGATGTCCGATACGGTCATGGGTGTGATGGCCAACGTCTTCTACATCGACCAGGGCTTCACCAAAGATCAGATTGCCAGCGTCAGCAAAATTTTCGGCCTGATCATGACGCTGGTGGGCGCCGGCATGGGCGGCCTGCTGATCGTGCGTTTCGGCATCTTGCCGATCCTGTTCATCGGTGGCGCCGCATCGGCGGGAACCAACCTGTTGTTCCTGATGCTCGCGGACATGGGCCCCAACCTGAACATGCTGATCGTCACCATTTCACTGGATAACTTCAGCTCCGGCATGGCGACTTCAGCCTTCGTCGCTTACCTGTCGAGCCTGACCAACCTGAAGTTCTCAGCCACCCAATATGCCCTGCTCAGCTCGATCATGCTCTTGCTGCCACGCCTGATCGGCGGCTACTCAGGCGTCATGGTGGAGAAATTCGGCTACCACAACTTCTTCCTGATCACCGCCATGCTGGGCGTTCCGACCCTGGTATTGATCGCCTTGCACTGGTTCCAGGAGAGCCGCCGCGCAGGACCGACACCGACGCCGGAACCGGTTCCGACCCAGGTCGCGGAGGAATCGTAAGAAACACGCAGGAAACCTTGCAGAGGGCGCAGAGATTCCCGCCCTCCTGCCACACCGCCGGCCGCACTTCTGTACGACAGCGGATCTCGCCCGTACAATGCTCCGTCATTTCTCGTCATCAGCAACCGACAACGGCCAACCATGCGCACCAGTCAATTTTTGCTCGCCACACAGAAAGAAACGCCTTCCGATGCGGTCGTGATCAGCCACCAGCTGATGCTGCGCGCCGGCATGATCCGCAAACTCGCCTCGGGCCTGTATACCTGGCTGCCGATGGGCTTGCGAGTGATGCGCAAGGTCGAAGCCGTCGTTCGTGAAGAAATGAACGCTGCCGGCTCGCTTGAAGTGTTGATGCCGAGCACTCAACCGGCAGAGCTGTGGCAGGAATCCGGTCGCTGGGAGGAGTACGGCCCTGAATTGCTACGCTTCAAGGATCGCCATGGTCGCGACTTCTGTGCCGGCCCGACCCACGAAGAAGTCATCACCGATCTGATGCGCAACGAGCTGAGCAGCTACAAACAGCTGCCGATCAACCTCTACCAGATCCAGACCAAATTCCGTGACGAAATCCGCCCACGCTTCGGTTTGATGCGCGGCCGCGAATTCATCATGAAGGACGCCTATTCGTTCCACGCTGACCAGCCATCGCTGCAGATCACCTACGACCGCATGCATCAGGCGTACTGCAACGTGTTCACCCGCCTGGGCCTGAAATTCCGCCCGGTTGAAGCCGATAACGGCTCCATCGGCGGTGCCGGCTCCCATGAATTCCACGTACTGGCCGAGTCCGGCGAAGACGATATCGTCTTCAGCAACGGCTCCGACTACGCCGCGAACATCGAGAAAGCCGAAGCCGTACCGCGCGAAACCTCCCGCGCAGCACCAACTGAAGAACTGCGCCTGGTCGACACGCCGAACGCCAAGACCATCGCGCAACTGGTCGAAGGCTTCAACCTGCCGATCGAGAAGACCATCAAGACCCTGGTGGTTCACGCTGAAGAGAAAGGCAAGCTGATTGCCCTGATCATCCGTGGCGACCACGAACTGAACGAAATCAAGGCCGCCAACCAGCCTGGCGTTGCCAGCCCGCTGGTCATGGCCTCCGAAACCGAACTGCGCGACGCCATCGGCGCCGGCGCCGGCTCCCTCGGCCCGCTGAACCTGCCACTGCCTATCATCATCGACCGCTCGGTCGAGCTGATGAGCGACTTCGGCATCGGTGCGAACATCGACGACAAGCACTATTTCGGCGTGAACTGGGAACGCGACCTGCCGGTTCCGACCGTTGCCGACCTGCGTAACGTCGTCAGCGGCGACCCAAGCCCGGATGGCAAAGGCACCCTGGAAATCAAGCGCGGCATCGAAGTCGGGCATATCTTCCAGCTGGGCAACAAGTACAGCAAAGCGATGAAGTGCGAAGTGCTGGGCGAGAACGGTAAGCCGATCACCCTGGAAATGGGCTGCTACGGCATTGGCGTGTCCCGCGTGGTTGCGGCTGCCATCGAGCAGAACAACGACGAAAAAGGGATTATCTGGAGTGACGCGCTCGCGCCGTTCCAGATCGCCCTGGTACCACTGCGCTATGAAACCGACCTGGTTCGCGAAGCTACCGACAAGCTGTATGCAGAACTGACTGCAGCCGGCTTCGAAGTACTGCTGGACGACCGCGACAAGAAAACCAGCCCGGGCATCAAGTTCGCGGACATGGAGCTGATCGGCATTCCTCACCGGATCGTGGTCAGTGACCGCGGCCTCGCCGAAGGCAACCTGGAATACAAGAGCCGTACCGAGGCCGAGCCGCAAGCGCTGCCGGTCGCTGACGTACTGTCTTTCCTGCAGGCCCGTATCCGCCGCTGAAACCAGATAGAGACGTCATGTTCAAGCGAAACACCTTAGGCCTCGGTGGTGCCGCCCTGTGCGGCACCCTGCTGGTCAGCGGCTGTGCCAATCACATGTCACAACGCAGCGAGCACGAGGAACGTGTCGAGCGCAAATTGCTCGATCACAGCCTGCAGATCGATGTCGGTGAGCCCAAGGTACTTGAGCTCCCGCAACGCCGGGTAAAGATCCACGAGCAGAAGACCTTCGAAGTCACCGAGTTCGAAGTCACCCGTCATTACGATCGCTATACGCCTTATCAACCCTGGCGGGAGATCTACGAGATCCCGCTGGGTGCAGTGGCGGTGGTGGGCGGCGTGGGCGCGAACGTGGTTAACGTGTTTGCCCTGGGCAATCTTCCCGACAGCATGACCAAGGACTGGCTCAGCTACGGTTTCGCCGGACTCAACCCGTTCATGAACGTCCAATCCAACGGTCGTGCGCAACAGAACCTGGCCGGTATCGATGAAGTCCAGCGCGACAAGCGTAAGGAATACTCGAGCCTGCCGTGGAGCGAGCGCCCGGTCGAGGTCAAGGCCGGCAAGGAAACCTTCGAGCTGACCACCGACAAAAACGGCGTCTTGCGCCTGAATCTGCTGGACAGCCCGTTCGCCGAATATGACCTCAATCATCTGGGTAAGCTGCAGATCAGCGTCGATGACTCAAAGGGCGATGTGCATAGCGATTCTTCCCTGGCGCTCAGCAGCACGCTGCGCGGCAAATTGCTCGAAGCTCATGGCCTGATTTACGACGACCTCGAAGACGACGAAGTGAGCCAATGGGTACACCGGGTCAAACGCCTGTCGGAACTGGGGCTGGAGGAAGAAGCCAGTGAACTGGAACAAAGCCTGATTGAACTGACCCGTAACGATCCTGAACTGCAGACCGAATTCCTCAAGGCACTGACCAAGGATGCCGGACGACTGGTAGCAGATCCGGGGCCGAACTAAACGCTCAGAGCATCGCGGGCAAATCGAATCGCCCGCGAAGGCGTCTGACAGGCACCTTGGGACTACCGCTCAAACAATTCCATCTGCTCGAACCCGCCGCGCAAATCCTCCAGCCTCACTCCCACACCCAACAATCGCACCGGCTTACCGCCGCGATTGAACGCCTGGGTCAGCATCAACTGATAACTGCCCAAATCCCGCCCTGCCCCGGCCTGCTCCAGTGTGGTTTGGGTAAAGTCATGAAACTTCACTTTGACGAACGGCTTGCCTGGCCGATAGCTGCTGTCGATTCGCTCCATGCGGGTTTTCAGGGTTTCCAGCAGTTCTGGCAACTTATCCAGGCAACTCCGCAAATCGGGCAGATCGACATCGTAGGTATTTTCGACACTGATCGACTGTCGGCGACTGTCGTTATGCACCAGGCGTTCGTCAATCCCACGGGCCAGACTCCAGAGTCGCTCACCAAAACTGCCGAATTCCCGCACCAGCGCCAACTTTTCCCACTCGCGCAATTGCAGACAATCGGCAATTCCGAGTTTGGCCAACTTATCCGCAGTGACCTTGCCGACCCCGTGCAACTTGTTCACCGGCAAGCCGCTGACAAAGTCTTCGACCTGATCCGGCGTGATGACAAACAAACCGTTGGGTTTTTTCCAGTCGCTGGCGATTTTGGCCAAAAATTTGTTCGGCGCCACGCCTGCTGAAACGGTGATATGCAACTGATTGGACACTCGTCGGCGAATATCCTGGGCAATTCGCGTGGCACTGCCGCCGAAATGCGCGCTGTCCGACACATCGAGATAGGCCTCATCCAGGGAAAGCGGCTCGATGATGTCGGTGTAATCGCGAAAAATCGTGTGAATTTCCTTGGATGCCTCTCTGTAGGCATCCATTCGCGGCCTGACGATGGTCAGGTCCGGGCACAGCTTCAACGCATGCCCGGAGGACATCGCCGAGCGCACACCGTAAGCCCGCGCTTCGTAATTACAGGTCGCGATCACTCCACGCCGATCCGCCGACCCACCGACCGCCAGGGGTTTACCGGCCAGGCGCGGGTCGTCACGCATCTCGATGGCGGCGTAGAAACAGTCACAATCGACGTGGATGATTTTTCGCTGGGTCATATCAACGCGGTGTTCAGGGTGAAGAAACGGCGTCATGCCGTGTCAGACGGGCAGTATCTCACTGACACCTGTATATAGCACCAGTAGTCGGAATGTTCTTTTCCAATCGTAGGAAAGCCACCGACAAATTTATTTTTTCAATCGAATTACTTACGCCAATAGAGCTGAAAGCCTTGCCGCGCCTGCCTTCCAGCCCTGCCACATACCGTCAAAAGCAAGCTAAGCGATTGAACAGAAACAGGTTTTATCGAAATTTATGATTGACACGCTGACGTATCTCTATAGAATGCCGATCCACAGACGCGGGATGGAGCAGTCTGGTAGCTCGTCGGGCTCATAACCCGAAGGTCGTCGGTTCAAATCCGGCTCCCGCAACCAAACATCAAAAAAGGCTACTCGAAAGAGTGGCCTTTTTTGTGCGTGCCTGTTTTGTGCAGAAGGCGCACCATAAGGGCACGCATCAGCGCCACGGCAATCCAGAAATCGTTCTGATTCCGAAACTTAAGCCTCACCTGCGACCGTTCGCCGCGTTTTTGCGTTTATTTGACTTGGTTCAGGATTAACGGTTGACACCCCGGCGTATCTCTATAGAATGCCGCCACACAGACGCGGGATGGAGCAGTCTGGTAGCTCGTCGGGCTCATAACCCGAAGGTCGTCGGTTCAAATCCGGCTCCCGCAACCAAACATCAAAAAAGGCTACTCGAAAGAGTGGCCTTTTTTGTATCTGTTGAAAAAACCCTTTCGCAACAATGATCTGTCACTGTGTAGTGAGCCGTCCGGGGCCACCGATGCGCTGAGTTCCGACTATGCTCAATCGCAGACTTGGCCCTCTACGACTGATGACGTGCCGTCGCCGAGAGCCGGTGATAGGCGTTAATATTTGTGATTATTTTTTTCTACAGGGATTGGTAACTTGGCTGGATACCCCCATCCTGTCGCGCACAATCCAAGAGGTGATTGATGCGCGCCAACTCGTCTGATTCACAAGACACCGTCACAGCGACACAACCGATCAAGGCGGAGCGCCTGCGCCTGCTCGATCTGGTCAGCAAATACCGTCAGCCCATTGGCTTGGCGGTGACCCTGCTGCTGTTCGCGATCGCGCTGATTGCCTGCCGTCATTTGTTGAGCGAGCTCGATCTGGACGCTCTGCACGACTCGATCCTCGACGTTCCCAAACCCGCATTGCTGGGCGCTCTGGGCGCTACCGTGGTGGGTTTCATCATTTTGCTGGGTTACGAATGGTCGGCCAGTCGCTACGCCGGCGTGAACCTGGCGCCGCGAACCCTGGCACTGGGAGGCTTCACCGCATTCGCCATTGGTAATGCCATCGGCCTTTCGATGCTGTCAGGCGGTTCGGTTCGCTACCGGTTATATGCACGTCACGGTCTGGGGGCCGCCGAGGTCGCCCACATGACCTTGTTCGCCAGCCTCTCGCTTGGGTGCGCCCTGCCACCGCTCGCCGCGCTGGCGACGCTCAGCGACCTGCCAGCGGCCTCCGCTGCACTGGGTCTATCCGAAATCTTGCTGGGTGCCGTAGCCACTGCCGTATTACTACTGTTTTCGGTACTGGCCATCGGCATCTACCGTCGTCGCTTGCCGGAACAACCTTACGCGGACAACCTGATGGTCAAGGTCGGGCGTCGCACCTTGCGCCTGCCGGGGCGTCGCCTGACCTTCCTGCAATTGATCATCACAGCCCTGGACGTTGCCGCCGCCGCCACCGTGCTTTACTTGCTGCTGCCGGAAGCACCGCCCTTCGGCGCCTTTCTGCTGGTCTACCTGCTGGCCCTGGCCGCTGGCGTACTCAGCCACGTACCGGGTGGTGTCGGTGTATTCGAGGCGATTTTGCTGGCCGCGTTTTCCGACAAACTCGGTGCCGCGCCACTGGCCGCCGCGCTGCTGCTGTATCGCCTGATCTACGTCGTACTGCCGATGCTGGTGGCCTGCCTGTTGTTGCTGATCAACGAAGGTCAGCGCGTATTCCAGACGCGCCAGTCCCTAAGGGCGGCATCGGGCCTGGCTGCGCCGATTCTGGCAGTGCTGGTGTTCCTGTCCGGCGTGGTGCTGTTGTTTTCAGGCGCCACGCCGGAAATCGACACCCGACTGGAACACATCGGTTTTCTGATTCCCCATCGACTGGTCGATGCCTCTCACTTTGGCGCCAGCCTGATCGGCGTGCTTTGCCTGTTGCTGGCCCAGGGCCTGCGTCGTCGACTGTCGGCCGCGTGGATGCTGACCACCATTCTGTTGCTGGTGGGCGCCCTGCTTTCGCTGCTCAAGGGCTTCGACTGGGAAGAAGCCTGCCTGATGACCCTGACCGCCGCTTTGCTGGGGGTTTTCCGGCGTTCGTTCTATCGCCCCAGCCGCCTGACGGAAGTGCCGTTCTCACCACTCTATCTGGTGGCCAGCCTGTGCGTGCTGGGCGCCTCGATGTGGCTGCTGCTGTTTGCCTATCAAGACGTCCCGTACAGCCATCAACTCTGGTGGCAGTTCACCCTCGACGCCGACGCACCCCGCGGCTTGCGCTCGTTGCTCGGTGCCGCCGTGCTGCTGGTCGTGGTGTCCCTGACCTGGCTGCTGCGCACTGCGCGCCCGGTCATCCACCTGCCGACCCCCGATGAACTGGAGCGCGCCAGCAAGATTCTGATGGCCTCGGCGCAACCCGATGGCGGCCTGGCGCTGACCGGCGACAAGGCACTGCTGTTTCACCCCAACGACGAGGCGTTCCTGATGTACGCCCGCCGTGGCCGCAGCCTGGTGGCGCTGTATGACCCGATCGGTCCGGGCCAGCAACGGGCGGAAATGATCTGGCAGTTCCGTGACCTGTGCGACATCCACCACGCCCGCCCCGTGTTTTATCAAGTGCGCGCGGAGAACCTGCCGTACTACATGGACATCGGCCTGACTGCGATAAAACTTGGCGAAGAAGCCCGTGTGGATCTGCATCGCTTCGATCTCGAAGCCAAAGGCAAAGAGATGAAGGACCTGCGCTACACCTGGAACCGTGGCACACGCGACGGCCTGTCGCTGGAGATCTTCGAGCCGGGCCAGGCGCCGATGGATGAGCTTAAGGTGATATCCGATGCCTGGCTGACCGGCAAGAATGTACGCGAGAAAGGCTTCTCCCTTGGCCGCTTCAGCGATGACTACCTCAAGCATTTCCGCATTGCGGTGATTCGTTTCGAAGGACGCCCGGTGGCATTCGCCAACCTGCTCGAGACCTATAGCCATGACCTGGCCAGCCTCGACCTGATGCGCGCGCACCCGGACGCACCCAAACTGACCATGGAATTCATGATGGTCGGCCTGATTCAGCATTATAAAAATCATGGATATGCGCGCTTCAGCCTGGGCATGGTGCCATTGTCAGGGTTACAACCCCGTCGCGGCGCCCCCTTGACCCAGCGCCTGGGCTCGATGGTTTTCCGCCGTGGTGAGCAGCTCTACAACTTCCAAGGCTTGCGCCGCTTCAAAGACAAGTTCCAGCCAGACTGGGAACCCCGTTATATGGCCGTGCCCGCCGGACTCGATCCGCTGGTTGCCCTGGCCGATACTGCTGCCCTGATCGCGGGCGGCTTGACTGGATTGGTGAAACGCTGATGATTCAACGCTCCTTGCGGTACGTCCTGGGCACACTGGTGGTGCTGGCCCTGATTCTCGGTGGTGGCTACTGGTACCTGAAACGCCCGGCACCGGAACCGACCCTCGAACTGTTGACCCCGGCCGATGGCGCGGCGATGACTCGCGTCACTCCCGGGACCACGCCACACGCCCAGGTGCTGGTGGCGGTCACCGAGGAACAGAAGCTCAGCGACAAACAATTGATGACCCTGAGCCGCAGCGGCTCAGCGCAGATTGTTCAAGTGATCCTGCCCAAGGACTGCCTGCTGCAAAGCCGCGCCCTGCAGTCGGGCTTGAGAGAACTCAAAGGCCCGGCAACCCTGGTCAGCGGCATCGGCCCCGGCGCAGTACTCGCCTGGCGCTGGTTGTCCGAACAGAAAAACGACAAGGCCCAGGCTGTCTCGGTCGACCTGGCCCTGGAAAAGGGTGGCTGCACGCACCTGTTGCCAAAAAGCGCCTCCCACGGCCATTGGCTGGTAGCGTGGAACGACAACCCGGATGACACCAGTGCCGGCTTCGTGCGCGACCAGCCCAACGCCGAAACCAGCATCAGCGACTACGACATCAACCTGCCGCAAGTGCTGAACAACGAACTGCGCAAGATCCTGGTCGGTGGCGACAAGTCCTCGGGCGGCCTGCAGATTCCTGTGGTTGAAGTGCCGGCCGGCCAGGCCAAGGACACCGTGACCCTGTTCCTGTCCGGAGATGGTGGCTGGCGTGACCTCGACCGCGACGTGGCGGGCGAAATGGCGAAGATCGGCTACCCTGTGGTCGGCATCGACACCCTGCGCTACTACTGGCAGCACAAAAGCCCTGAGCAAAGCGCCCTGGACCTTGCCGAGCTGATGCAGCACTACCGGCAGAAATGGGGCACCAAGCGCTTCATCCTCACCGGCTACTCGTTTGGTGCCGATGTGTTGCCTGCGATCTACAACCGCCTGGCAGAGTCCGAACAGCAGCGCGTCGACGCGATCATCCTGCTGGCCTTCGCCCGCACCGGCAGCTTCGAGATCGAAGTCGAAGGCTGGCTTGGCAACGCCGGCAAGGAAGCCGCCACCGGCCCGGAAATGGCCAAGCTGCCTGCCGCCAAAGTGGTGTGCATCTACGGTGAAGAAGAAGTCGACGAAAGCGGCTGCACCGACAAAACCGCCGTGGGCGAAGCCATCAAACTGCCTGGCGGCCACCACTTCGACGAGAACTACCCGGCCCTGGCCAAGCGCCTGGTGGATGTGATCGAGAAGCGTCAGCCCAAGGTCGCTGAAGAGTGATCTAAGCCGCGCTGACAAAAAGCCCCCGCTACTTGCACGGTAGCGGGGGCTTTTTCGTTGCTGCGGACACCAGGGCCCTCTTGCTCGCGAACAGGTCATCACATTGCGCAGATGCGCTGACTGACTGTCCGTTAGCGAACAAGCGCTCTCCCTTGGGCGATATCCACGGGGAGCAGATCAATGACCAGACAACAAAAAGCCCCCGACACCGCAAGGCACCGGGGGCTTTTGATTCAGGCTTACATCTCGACCTGAGTACCCAGCTCGATCACCCGGTTCAGCGGCAGATTGAAGAAACGCAGGTTGCCGTTGGCGTTTTTCAACATAAAGGCGAACAGCGCCTCACGCCAGCGGGCCATGCCTTCGATTTTAGAGGCGATGACCGTCTCACGACTGAGGAAGTAGGTCGTGCGCATCGGACTGAAGTCCAGCTCATCCAGATGGCACAGCTTCAGCGCTTGCGGTACGTCCGGCTCGTCAGTGAAACCGAAGTGCAGGATCACGCGGAAGAAACCCTCACCATAGGCGTCGACCTCGAACCGTCGTGATGAGGGCACACGCGGGATGTCCTCATACACCACCGTCAGCAGCACCACTTGCTCGTGCAGCACCTGGTTATGCAACAGATTGTGCAACAACGCGTGAGGCACGGCGTCTGGCCGCGCCGTGAGGAATACGGCGGTGCCCTGAACACGATGCGGTGGTTGTACGGCGATACTGCTGATGAAAATCGGCAGCGGCAGGCCGCCCTCGTCCAGCCGATCCACCAGCAACTCTTTGCCGCGCTTCCAGGTGGTCATCAGGACAAACAACACGATCCCCGCCAGAACCGGGAAGGCACCACCCTGAATGATTTTTGGCACGTTGGCGGCAAAAAACAGACCGTCCACCAGCAGAAAGCCCACCAGGATTGGCACCGCCAGCACGGGTGGCCATTTCCACAACAACAGCATCACAGCGGAGACCAGAATACTGGTGATCAGCATGGTTCCGGTTACCGCCACGCCATAGGCCGAGGCCAACGCGCCGGAGGATTCAAAGCCAAGCACCAGCAGGATCACGCCAACCATCAGCGCCCAGTTCACCGCGCCAATGTAGATCTGCCCCTGCTCGGCACTGGAGGTGTGCTGAATGTGCATGCGCGGGATATATCCCAGTTGAATCGCCTGACGAGTCAACGAGAACGCGCCGGAGATCACTGCTTGCGAAGCAATCACCGTGGCCAGGGTCGCCAACACCACCAGCGGGATCAACGCCCAGCTCGGCGCCAACAGGTAGAACGGGTTGCGCGCCGCGTCCGGGTTTTCCAGCAGCAAGGCGCCCTGGCCAAAGTAGTTGAGCACCAGCGCCGGCAGCACCAGGGCGAACCAGGCACGAGCGATCGGCTTGCGGCCGAAGTGACCCATGTCAGCGTACAACGCTTCGGCACCGGTCAAGGCCAGCACCACAGCGCCCAGGATGGCAACACCCATGCCCGGATGCACCATGAAGAACCGCACGCCCCACATCGGGTTCAGCGCGCTAAGGACTTCCGGGTGCTGCACAATACCGTTGGCGCCAAGCACACCCAGCACCACGAACCACAGCACCATGACTGGGCCGAACAGCTTGCCGATTCGGTCTGTACCGTGCTTCTGGATCAGAAACAACGCCACGAGCACGAGCAGTGCCAAGGGCACCACCCAGCGATCCAGGCCCTCGAATGCCAATTCCATACCCTCAACCGCCGACAGCACGGAAATCGCCGGGGTGATCATACTGTCGCCATAAAACAGCGCCGCGCCGATCAGTCCCAGAATCACCAGCACTGATCGCAGCTTCGGATAGGGCGATGAGGCGCGACGAGCAAGCGCCGTCAGCGCCATGATCCCGCCTTCGCCCTGGTTGTCTGCCCGCAGAATGAACAGCACGTACTTGATCGAAACAACCCAGACCAGCGACCAAAAAATCAGCGCCAGAATCCCAAATACGCCGTCATGATTGACCGGAACTCCATAGTGGCCTGTAAACACCTCTTTGAGGGTGTACAGCGGGCTCGTGCCGATATCGCCATATACCACCCCAACCGCCGCGACCAGCATGCCGATCGGCTTTGCCGTCGAATGCCCGGCGCCCGCAGCCTGACTACTTGCCTGACCCATCCACCACTCCTACTACCCAGACCCGGGCTTCTTTTGAAGAAGCACTATGCTTTGTCGTGCAGCATGCGCTGTTTTACTTCGCGTTACAGACGTTTTGATGACTGTAAAAATTCGGTAAAGCCTAACGGCGCGAAGCATAGCGCAGCACTCGTCGTATTTCCCTGCATAAAGCTGGTCAAGTGCGCTTGCCATCGCTAGAATTGCGCACTTTTTGATCAGAGGCGCGATAAAGCGTCCATCTGTCGCCTTGCCGATCATGGCTGGAGGCGTCACAAAATACCGAGGTTAGACATGTCCACCACTCCTGCGCCGGCCAATCCCAAGGTTGGCTTCGTATCCCTGGGTTGCCCGAAAGCACTGGTCGACTCCGAGCGCATCCTTACCCAGCTGCGCATGGAAGGCTATGACGTCGTGTCCACTTATCAGGATGCGGACGTAGTGGTCGTCAATACCTGTGGCTTCATCGATTCGGCCAAGGCGGAATCCCTGGAAGTGATCGGCGAAGCCATCAAGGAAAACGGCAAGGTCATCGTGACCGGTTGCATGGGCGTCGAAGAAGGCAATATCCGCAACGTGCACCCGAGCGTGCTGGCCGTGACAGGCCCGCAGCAGTACGAGCAAGTGGTCAACGCCGTGCATGACGTCGTGCCTCCGAGACAGGATCACAACCCGCTGATCGACCTGGTACCGCCTCAAGGGATCAAACTGACCCCGCGCCACTACGCCTACCTGAAGATTTCCGAAGGCTGCAACCACAGCTGCAGCTTCTGCATCATCCCGTCGATGCGCGGCAAACTGGTCAGCCGTCCAGTGGGTGATGTGCTCGACGAAGCCCAGCGCCTGGTCAAATCCGGCGTCAAGGAGCTGCTGGTGATCTCCCAGGACACCAGCGCCTACGGCGTCGACGTGAAATACCGCACCGGATTCTGGAACGGCGCGCCGGTGAAAACCCGCATGACCGAACTCTGCGAGGCCCTCAGCACCCTGGGCGTCTGGGTTCGTCTGCACTACGTCTACCCGTACCCGCACGTCGATGAGTTGATCCCGCTGATGGCCGACGGCAAGATCCTGCCGTACCTGGACATCCCGTTCCAGCACGCCAGCCCGAAAGTCCTCAAGGCAATGAAACGCCCGGCGTTCGAAGACAAAACCCTGGCGCGTATCAAGAACTGGCGCGAGATCTGCCCGGACCTGATCATCCGTTCGACCTTCATCGTCGGCTTCCCCGGCGAAACCGAAGAAGACTTCCAATACCTGCTGAACTGGCTGACCGAAGCGCAGCTCGACCGCGTCGGCTGCTTCCAGTATTCGCCGGTCGAAGGCGCTCCCGCCAACGATCTGGATCTGGAAGTCGTCCCGGACGAAGTCAAACAGGATCGCTGGGAGCGCTTCATGGCGCACCAGCAGGCGATCAGCTCGGCGCGCCTGCAACTGCGCATTGGCCGTGAAATCGAAGTGCTGGTCGATGAGGTCGACGAGCAAGGCGCAGTCGGCCGTTGCTTCTTCGATGCCCCGGAAATTGATGGCAACGTGTTCATCGACAACGGCAGCAACCTGAAGCCGGGCGACAAGGTCTGGTGCAAAGTGACCGACGCCGACGAATATGACCTGTGGGCTGAACAGATCTAAGCGCCAAAAATACGAAAAGCCCCGCTCTCTTGACGAGATGCGGGGCTTTTTTACGGCTATCGTTTTATGAAGAACGGATTTCTCTTCCCTCACAACCGGTTGAAAAAAGAAGGAGCAGTCAGGCATGCGCCAACATTCGGTCATCCATACGCCGAAACTGAGCGACTACGAAGAACTGACACGGGTTTGGGAGGCTTCGGTACGGGCCACCCATGACTTTCTGCCAGAGAGCTACATCGAATTGCTGAAAAACCTGGTGCTGACCCGCTACCTCGACGCGGTCATGCTGATCTGCACCAAAGACCCACGCCAGCGCATTACCGGATTCGCCGGGGTCGCGGCAGGCAAGATCGAAATGCTTTTCATCGACCCCGCACACCGCGGCCAGGGCTTGGGCAAGCAGTTGCTGCGCTACGCCATGGAGCACCTGAATGCCGATGAACTGGACGTCAACGAACAGAATCCGCAAGCCCTCGGTTTTTACTTTAAACAGGGCTTCGAAGTCATTGGACGCTCTGAAGTCGACGGCATGGGGCAGCCGTATCCGCTGTTACATATGCGGATGCGCCAAAACCAGCAGCGCTCACGACTTGGCTGACACCACACGGAACGACAAGTCAGCGCCTACAAAAAGCCCCTGCGGCAAAATGGTTCCGGGATTAACCGGCGCCAGGCAGGTACAATGCCCACCCCTTTTTTGTTACGGCCTTGTCATGACTGACCCGATTCGACTCTCCAAACGCCTCATCGAACTCGTCGGCTGCTCCCGTCGGGAGGCTGAGCTGTTCATCGAGGGCGGCTGGGTCACCGTCGACGGCGAAGTCATCGATGAACCGCAATTCAAGGTTGGCGACCAGAAAGTCGAACTCGACAAGGATGCCAAGGCTAGCGCGCCGGAGCCGGTGACCCTTCTGCTCAACGTGCCTGCCGGCATGGATGCGCAAACCGCCATGGCGACCATTAGCGCCGAAACCCTGAGCGAGGAGCACCGCTACGGCAAACGCCCGCTCAAGGGTCACTTCCTGCGCCTGACCGCCAGCACCGACCTGCAAGCCAATGCCAGCGGCTTGCTGGTGTTCACCCAGGACTGGAAGATCCTGCGCAAACTCACCGCCGACGCGAGCAAGATCGAGCAGGAATACGTGGTCGAGGTCGAGGGCGACATGGTTGAGCACGGCCTCAATCGCTTGCAGCACGGCCTGACCTACAAGGGCAAGGAGCTGCCACCGGTGAAGGCCAGTTGGCAGAACGAAAACCGCCTGCGGTTCGCCATGAAGAACCCGCAACCGGGCGTGATCGCCCTGTTCTGCCAGGCTGTCGGCCTGAAGGTCGTGGCCATCCGCCGCATCCGTATCGGCGGTGTGTCCATCGGCAAAGTGCCCCTGGGGCAATGGCGCTACCTGACCGGCAAAGAGAAGTTCTAAGACGCTCACGCCGCCCTACATTTCGGCATCGCTGTTTTCTGCGACGCCCATAGCTGAATTATCAGGATTGCTCACATGATTCATAACGACGTACTGCGCAGCGTGCGCTACATGCTGGACATCAGCGACAAGAAAGTCATCGAGATCATCAAGCTCGGCGGCATGGACGTGGCCCTGGCCGACCTGGTGAGCTACCTCGACAAGAAAGAGGAAGACGAAGAAGGCTTCGTACGCTGCCCGGACGAAGTCATGGCGCATTTCCTCGATGGCCTGGTGATCTTCAAGCGCGGCAAGGACGAAAGCCGTCCACCGCAGCCAATCGAAGTGCCAGTGACCAACAACATCATCCTGAAAAAGCTGCGCGTGGCCTTCGAACTGAAAGAAGACGACATGCACGCGATTCTCAAGGCCGCCGAGTTCCCGGTGTCCAAACCTGAGTTGAGCGCCCTGTTCCGCAAGTTCGGCCACACCAACTATCGCCCGTGCGGCGACCAGTTGCTGCGCAATTTCCTTAAGGGGCTCACTCTTCGAGTGAGAGCCTGAAGCAGCTGCAAGCTACAAGCCGCAAGCGGACAGGGCCCGGCTTGTAGCTTGTAGCTTGTAGCTTGTAGCTTGTAGCTTGTAGCCGGGCCGTATACCCCCCCATTCCGCACAAAAATAGTGGCTCCGCTTCCAGCGGCTGACGACTAGGGTGTTAAGACCTTCAGTTCTCAGGAATCGCCATGCACCCCTACTTTTCCCTGCAAGGCCGCACCGCACTGGTGACCGGCGGCACTCGCGGTATCGGCAAAATGATCGCCAAGGCCTATGTCGAGGCGGGCGCTACCGTTTACGTCTGCGCCCGAGATGCCGAAGCCTGCCTGCAAACGGCTGATGAGCTCGGCGCACTTGGCCGCTGTCACGCCGTCGCCGCCAACCTGGCCACGGAAGAAGGCGTGCAGCAACTGGCCGCACGCTTGAGCGAGCAGATCGGCCAACTCGATATCCTGGTGAACAACGCAGGTACGACCTGGGGGGCGCCACTGGAGAGTTACCCGGTCAAGGGCTGGGAAAAGGTCATGCAGCTCAATGTGACGTCGGTCTTCAACTGCATCCAGCAATTCCTGCCACTGCTGCGCAAGGCCGGCTCACCGACGAATCCGGCCCGGATCATCAACATCGGTTCGGTTGCAGGAATTTCGTCCTTCGGTGAACAAGCCTATGCCTACGGACCGAGCAAGGCGGCCCTGCATCAACTGTCACGCATTCTGGCGCGGGAGCTGGTGAGCCAGCACATCAACGTCAACGTGATCGCTCCGGGACGTTTTCCGAGCAAGATGACCCGGCACATCGGCAACGATGAGCAGGCATTGGCCGAAGATACCGCGTTGATTCCAATGAAGCGCTGGGGCCGGGAGGAAGAGATGGCGGCGCTGGCGATCAGTCTGGCGAGTACGGCGGGGGCTTACATGACCGGCAATATCATTCCGTTGGATGGGGGGTTCAGTCTCTGAAATTTGCGGCGTGGCCATCGCGGGCAAGCCACGCTCCCATAGGGTTCTTGAGCGAACACACAAGGCACGCCCATTCCAATAACAGTGGGAGTGTGGCTTGCCCGCGATAGCAGACTCACAGTCTGCACCGATGCACGGGTTGATCGGGTTATCATTCCCGCCCCCATTCCGCTTCGATCCCACACCATGACCTACAGCGTTTCTCCCATCGGCTTCGTGCGTTCCTGCTTCAAGGAGAAGTTCGCCATCCCGCGCCAGCCGCAACTGGCACCGGCCGCACGCGGCGTGCTGGAGCTGGTGGCGCCATTCGATCAGGGCGATGCGGTGCAGGGTTTGGAACAGGTCAGCCACGTCTGGCTGCTGTTCCTGTTTCATCAAGCCCTGGAAGATAAACCACGACTGAAGGTCCGCCCGCCTCGCCTCGGCGGCAACAAATCCATGGGCGTGTTCGCCACCCGCGCGACCCACCGACCCAACGGCATTGGCCAGTCCGTGGTCAAACTGGACAAGGTCGAAGCCAATCGCTTGTGGATATCCGGCATAGACCTGCTGGACGGCACGCCGATTCTCGACATCAAGCCCTACGTGCCTTATGCCGACGTTATCGAGAGCGCCACCAACACCATCGCCAGCGCCGCGCCACAGCTGATTCCTGTGCAATGGACGGACACCGCCCTGCAACAGGCCCATGGGCACGCTCAGCGCCTTCAGGAGCCCCTGGTCGAGCTGATCGAACAGTGCCTGGCGCAAGACCCTCGCCCGGCCTATCAGACACCGGTACCGGAACGGGAGTACGGCGCGCAGTTCTGGGACCTGGACGTGCGCTGGCATTACCCGACACCGGAGCTGATCCGCGTGATCGAAGTCATTCCAGCAAAAGCTTGAACGCCGGAAACGAAAAAGCCCGCATGACCTTACCAGGCCATGCGGGCTTTTCAGATACGCTGCAAAAACTACTGTAGGAGCGAGCCTGCTCGCGAAAAACCTGAGGACACCGCGGGGTATCAAGCTTCCCGCGTTATCGTTGACCTCCGTCGCGAGCTGGTTCGCGCCTACAGGTGACCTACGGTCACTTCTCGACGAACGCACGCTCGATCAGGTAGTCACCCGGTTCGCGCATCCGCGGCGACACTTTCAGGCCGAAGCTGTTCAGCACTTCGCTGGTTTCGTCGAGCATGCTCGGGCTGCCGCACAGCATGGCGCGGTCGTCCTGCGGGTTGATTGGCGGCAGACCGATGTCGCGGAACAGCTTGCCACTGCGCATCAGGTCGGTCAGGCGGCCTTCGTTCTCGAACGGCTCGCGGGTCACGGTCGGGTAGTAGATCAACTTCTCACGCAGCGCTTCGCCGAAGAACTCGTTCTGCGGCAAGTGCTCGGTGATGAATTCGCGGTACGCGACTTCATTGACGTAACGTACGCCGTGGCACAGGATCACTTTTTCGAAACGCTCGTAGGTTTCCGGATCCTGGATGACGCTCATGAACGGCGCCAGACCGGTACCGGTACTGAGCAGGTACAGATGTTTGCCAGGCTTCAAGTCATCCAGCACCAGCGTGCCGGTAGGCTTCTTGCTGATGATGATCTCGTCGCCTTCCTTCAGGTGTTGCAACTGCGAAGTCAGCGGACCATCCGGTACCTTGATGCTGAAGAACTCGAGATGCTCTTCCCAGTTCGGGCTGGCAATCGAGTAAGCGCGCATAAGCGGCCGGCCATTGGGCTGTTGCAGGCCGATCATCACGAACTGACCGTTCTCGAAGCGCAGACCCGGATCGCGGGTGCACTTGAAGCTGAACAGAGTGTCGTTCCAGTGGTGAACACTGAGGACACGCTCGTGGTTCATGTTGCTCATGTACGTGGGACTCCTGGAGATTGGTCTGCGCCCTGCCCTGCGAAAAAGAGCTGGCTTCGCGCAATTGCATCGCATTCTAAAGGCAGCGACAATATCTGTTAAATGGATTATTAAGATAAGGGTTATCGGTTATATAGATATGCGATTTACTCTCCGTCAACTTCAAGTATTTGTCGCCGTCGCCCAGCAGGAAAGCGTGTCCCGTGCTGCGGGCCTGCTCAATCTCTCGCAATCGGCGGCGAGCACCTCGATCACCGAGCTTGAGCGCCAATGCAGCTGCCAGCTGTTCGACCGCGCCGGCAAACGGCTGAGCCTCAATGCCCTTGGCAAGCAGCTGCTGCCGCAAGCCGTCGCCCTGCTGGATCAGGCCAAGGAAATCGAAGACCTGCTCAACGGCAAGTCCGGCTTCGGCTCTCTGGCGGTGGGCGCGACCCTCACCATCGGCAATTACCTGGCCACCTTGCTGATCGGCAGCTTCATGCAACGCCACCCGGAAAGCCAGGTAAAGCTGCACGTACAGAACACTGCCAATATTGTGCAACAAGTGGCCCACTACGAAATTGACCTGGGTCTAATCGAAGGCGACTGCAGCCATCCGGACATCGAAGTGCAGAGCTGGGTCGAGGATGAGCTGGTGGTGTTTTGCGCACCGCAGCATCCCTTGGCCAAACGCGGCACGGCGACCATGGATGAGTTGAGTCACGAAGCCTGGATTCTGCGCGAACAAGGCTCGGGCACGCGATTGACCTTCGATCAGGCGATGCGTCATCACCGAAGTTCGCTCAACATCCGTCTTGAGCTGGAACACACCGAAGCGATAAAACGCGCAGTGGAGTCTGGCCTGGGGATTGGTTGCATCTCGCGACTGGCGCTACGGGACGCATTCCGGCGCGGCAGCCTGGTGCCGGTGGAGACACCGGATCTGGACCTGGCGAGGCAGTTTTATTTCATCTGGCACAAACAGAAATACCAGACGTCGGCGATGCGTGAGTTTCTCGATCTCTGCCGCGCCTTCACCGCCGGGGTTCAGCGCAGCGACGAGATCGTGCTGCCGACAATCGCTTAAAGCAGAATCACGGCCCACACCAGCGCGATCATGCTCAACGCCACCAATTGCGCGGCACTGCCCATGTCTTTGGCGTTTTTCGACAACGGGTGCAATTCAAGGGAAATGCGGTCGATGGCTGCTTCCACTGCCGAATTGAGCAACTCGACTATCAAGGCCAGCAGGCAGACCGCAATCAGCAATGCCTGCTCGACACGGCTGACATTCAGGAAGAACGACAGCGGAATCAGGATGACGTTAAGCAACACCAACTGGCGAAAAGCGGCTTCGCCGGTGAAAGCTGCGCGCAGGCCGTCAAGGGAATAGCCGGAGGCGTTGAGGATGCGTTTCAGGCCGGTCTGGCCTTTGAAAGGTGACATAGAGTATGCAACTGACCAAAAAAGAGGTGGGAAGGCTAGATGAGCCAAAGTCAAAAAAGCGTGAAGACGCTGCTTCTTAATGGCTCGGAATTGACTCAAGTTGTTGCAGAAGCAGCGCGGCCTGGGTTCGGGTCCGGACATTCAGTTTACGGAAAATCGCGGTTACGTGGGCTTTGATGGTCGCCTCGGAAACGCTCAGTTCGTAAGCGATCTGCTTGTTCAGCAGTCCTTCACAGACCATGGTCAACACGCGAAACTGCTGCGGCGTCAGGCTCGCAAGGCCTGCACTGGCCGCTTTAGCCTCTTCGGAAACACTGACGGCTTCAAACGCTTGCGGTGGCCAGTAAACATCGCCATCGAGGACCGCCCGCACGGCTTTCTGGATCACGCCCAGGTCGCTGGACTTGGGAATGAAGCCACTGGCGCCAAATTCACGGGACTTGACCATGATCGTAGCCTCTTCCTGGGCCGAGACCATGACCACAGGAATCTGCGGATACTGACCGCGCAACAGCACCAACCCGGAAAAACCGTATGCCCCCGGCATGTTCAGATCCAGCAGTACAAGATCCCAATCGGCCTTTTCGGTCAGACGGGTTTCCAGCTCCGCAATGCTCGCTACTTCGACAAGACGGACATCCGGGCCAAGACCCAGAGTCAACGCTTGGTGCAAGGCGGAACGAAAAAGCGGGTGGTCATCGGCTATCAGGATTTCGTATGTGGCCATTTTTCAAATCATCCTGTTCTTCAAACAGCTCAAGGTGCAGCCACGGAGCTGCACCAAAGGGCACGCTAAACGCCAGTCACGTGGATCTCACGTGAAAAAATGGCGTATCAAACCTTGGCCGCGCCCCAATCGGCGCCAAGCATGCCCAGCGTAGCCGGGGTGGTCAAGGTGCATGGCCCGGACAGTTCTTTGCAGTATGGGCGACAATTAGCTCATTGAGGCGGCGTTACCCTGCACGAATGGCATCAACTCAGCGTGCGCCGCTGTTTCAACGTTCATTTCAAGCTGCCGCTTGGCATCGAGGTAATGCTGGCTAAAGACGTCGAAATAAGCGTCCAGCGCCGACGCCGCCTGCGCATCGCCGGCAAGATCGAGGCACAACGCCGCCACTTCCGCAGTGCACAGATGCTCACTGCGTGTAGAGCGACGCAACTGATAGCGGGAGAGTTTTTCCGGCAGCAGGCTGAGGATCGGCAATGCGTCGAAGTAGGGGCTTTTACGAAAAATCTTGCGGGCTTCGGTCCAGGTCGCGTCGAGCAATATGAACAGCGGCCGCTTGGTGCTATCAGGCGTCACACCATGGGTCACCCGCTCAGGCGCGACGTATTCGCCCGGGAACACCAGGTAAGGTTGCCATTGCGGGTCGGATAGCAATGCCAGCAGCTTTGGGTCGACCTCGGTGCGCGACCAGATAAACGCGTGATTGTCCCGCACCACATCGGCGATAAGCCAGCCGGTATTACTTGGCTTGAACACTTCCTTGTTGGTCATGATCAAGCACACGCCGGAGCGGGTTTCGACCTGCGGGCGCCAGGCACACAGGCAATGGCTCTCGATCACACGACAATCGCGGCAACGGGTTGCCCGCCAGCCACGGGCCTGAATCGGCTTGATGCCTTCCTCTTCACGTTGATCGCGCAGCCGGGCTACGGCGTTGGGAGCATGGCTCATCGAAGGCAACGCCGACAAAATGGGGAAATTGACACGAACAACTCTCGGCAGGGCAATAAAGGCCGACAGTTTAACAGAGCGCTGAGCGCAAACCTGTACCGTCCCGACCACCTCCCCTATAATTCGCCACCACTGAACGCACAGTCATGTGACTGGTCGAAGCACTCAGTCACTGAATCAGGAGAGTTTCATGCTGCGCCTTATCGTTCCCACCGCTGCCATTCTGCTGGCGTCGTCATTCAGCGCCCAGGCTGCGTCCTTGAGTGAACAGAATCTGAACAAAGAGCTGCAAAACGTCGCCGCGCAAAGCAGTGTTGGTACTCCACGAGCAATCAATGAAGACATTCTTGATCAGGGCTATACCGTCGAAGGAACGACATTGATCAACCACCTGAGCGTGCAAAGCAGCCACGCCACCAAGATGCGCGCCGATCCAAAAGCCGTGTATTTCCAACTCGGTGCCTCGGTATGCAACAACCCGTCGTTCCGCAAGCTGATGGCCAAAGGCGCAACCATGCGTTACGACTTCACCGAAGTGAAGTCCAACCGTTCGGTCGGCTCGGCCAGCTACCGGGAATCGGATTGCCCGAAAGCACCTCAGAAGAAAAAGTAATCAGTGGGACTTGGCGCGCCGCTGTTCATCTTCGGCGCGCAGCTCCGCCAGTAACGCCTGCAGGTAACGAGAGTGCGGCTCTGCTCCCTCAAGCCGTCGACAGCACTCCTCTTCGAGACTCAAATGATGGGTCTCGGCTGACGACTTCAGCAATCGATACAAACTCGTATCGATCTCTATTTCCAGAATGACTCTGGCCATGGCTCCCGCCTCCTTGCTCCTCGCTCTTGTTGAGCGACAAATCCTTAAACCGCTCGTACCGTGCGCCCTACCCTTGACGCCAAGTTGTTGTGATACACCTGTCATTCAGTTAATCAGAATGCAGCCCCCCGGGCGCGCCTTCAGACGAGTGGTGAAACCACCTTGTAAATCGTCAATAAGCGGTTGCCAGGAAAGACTTTGCGGCGCAATGATCAAGACAGCGCAAATCATCGCGAGGGTCTAGATTTCAGGTTAGCCACGTTCAATTTTTCAGGGCTGGAAAGGGGCCGTCCGTTACGTACCAAGCTTTGCGAATGTTTCTTTCACCCAAGGAAAAAACAGAGCCTGTATGGATGATCCGCCAACCATCGGGTCAAGTGGGTCGCCCAGGCATGGGTCTGGGCAGACGGCGACACACGAGGTGTCGTGGCATTGACGAATGCGTTGTCGATGTCGAGGGCTCTGTGCAGAAGGAGAAGTTGAATGCCTTACCAACCGAATGACCTCTTGAGCCGTCATTTTGAAGAAAGCGGCCACGACCTCATCAGCAAGGTCGAAGAACAACTCAACCTGGTTTCACCCAACAGCCCGAACATCCCGATCTATCGTGACATGATCCTGACCGTGCTGCGCATGGCCCAAGAAGACCACAACCGCTGGAATGCCAAGATCACCCTTCAAACCTTGCGCGAACTGGAGCAGGCCTTCCGCGTACTGGAGCAGTTCAAGGGACGGCGTAAAGTCACGGTTTTCGGTTCGGCCCGCACCCCCGTTGAACATCCGCTGTACGGAATGGCCCGTGAACTCGGCGCCGCTCTGGCCCGCTCAGACCTGATGGTTATCACTGGCGCCGGTGGCGGTATCATGGCCGCGGCCCATGAAGGGGCCGGCCTCACGCACAGCCTGGGCTTCAACATCACCCTGCCCTTCGAACAACACGCCAACCCGACAGTCAGCGGCACCACCAATCTGCTGCCCTTCCACTTTTTCTTCACGCGCAAACTGTTCTTTGTCAAGGAAGCCGATGCGCTGGTGCTATGCCCCGGTGGCTTCGGCACGCTGGATGAAGCACTGGAAGTACTGACACTGATCCAGACCGGAAAAACGCCATTGGTACCGGTCGTGTTGCTGGATGCCCCGGGCGGCAAATTCTGGCAGGTCGCGTTGGACTTCATTCATCAGCAATTGGCGGAGAACCGCTACATCCTGCCCACCGACATGAAACTGGTGAAATTGGTCTACTGCGTCGATGAAGCGGTGGAGCACATCAACCAGTTCTACAGCAACTTCCACTCCAGCCGCTGGCTCAAGCGTCAATTTCTGATTCGCATGAATCACACACTCAGTGACCCGGCGCTCGAACACATGCAGGTGGCATTTGCCGACCTGTGCCTCAGCGACCACTTCCATCAACATGTCTACGGCGGCGAAGAACACGACGAAGCGCAGTTCAGCCACTTGGCGCGATTGGCCTTCAATTTCAACGCCCGTGATCATGGCCGGCTGCGAGAACTGGTGGACTACATCAATCTGCCGGAAAACTGGGCGCAGCCCCAACCTCAGGCGCAACAGCACACTCGTGAGCCATCAAAGGTTACGTGAGGCATAAAAAACGGCCCGCTATCGAAATAGCGAGCCGTTTCAGTTAATCGTCCATCCCTCGACCACTGAACAAGCGGCCGATCATTTCCATGGAGAAGCCCCGATACGCCAGGAACCTGCCTTGTTTGGCACGTTCCCGGTTGTCGATCGGTAGATGCCCGGAGAACTTGCGCTGCCAGGTGTCAGCCAACCGCTCCTGCCAGTCTATCCCGCTTTCGCGCAAGGCGAGTTCAATGTCACTGCGCTGCAGGCCCCGCTGGTTTAACTCTTCACGAATACGCAGAGGGCCATAACCGGAACGGGCACGATAGGCAACGAAGCTTTCAAGGTATCGGGATTCGGACAACAAACCCTCTTCCGTCAATCGGTCGAGGGCTGTCTCGATCATTTCGGGGAGAGCGCCGCGCTGACGCAGCTTACGCGTCAGCTCGACCCGACCGTGCTCACGACGTGCGAGCAGGTCCATGGCAGTTCGCCGCACCGCGACGAGGGTATCGAGTACGGCAGTCATCGGTTCTTATCAGATGTCAGCGTCAGCCAGGTCATCTTCAGTCTCTTTGACTGGCGAAGCTTTGACGTCCGGCGCTGGCGTCAGCAGTTTGTCGCGCAGTTGTTTTTCAAGGGTCGCTGCAATTTCCGGGTTATCCGCCAGGAACTTGGCCGAGTTGGCTTTGCCCTGACCGATCTTGGTGCCGTTGTAGGCATACCAGGCACCGGATTTTTCAACGAAACCGTGCAGAACACCCAAGTCGATCATCTCGCCATTGAGGTAGATACCTTTGCCATAAAGAATCTGGAACTCGGCCTGACGGAACGGCGAAGCCACCTTGTTCTTCACAACCTTGACGCGGGTCTCGCTACCGACGACTTCATCACCTTCTTTCACCGCGCCAGTACGACGGATATCCAGACGAACCGAAGCGTAGAACTTCAGCGCGTTACCACCGGTGGTGGTTTCCGGGCTGCCGAACATCACGCCGATTTTCATACGGATCTGGTTAATGAAGATCACCAGGCAGTTGGCGTTCTTGATGTTACCGGTGATCTTACGCAGCGCCTGGGACATCAGACGGGCTTGCAGGCCAACGTGCATGTCGCCCATTTCGCCTTCGATTTCAGCCTTTGGCACCAGCGCCGCCACGGAGTCGACGATGATTACGTCAACCGCGTTGGAACGCACCAGCATGTCGGTGATTTCCAGGGCTTGCTCGCCGGTGTCCGGCTGGGAAACCAGCAGGTCGTCAACGTTGACACCCAGCTTGCCGGCGTATTCAGGATCGAGAGCGTGTTCAGCATCGACGAATGCACAAGTCGCGCCGGCTTTTTGAGCCTGGGCGATGACGGACAAGGTCAGAGTGGTTTTACCGGAAGATTCAGGACCGTAGATTTCAACAATACGGCCTTTTGGCAGACCGCCAATGCCCAGTGCGATGTCCAGACCCAGAGAGCCAGTGGAAATGGATGGGATCGCCTGACGGTCCTGATCGCCCATACGCATTACGGCACCCTTGCCGAATTGACGTTCGATCTGACCCAGGGCCGCAGCCAAGGCTTTCTTCTTGTTGTCGTCCATTAAAGTCCTCACGTAATCAATAAGGCCTGACGGCCAACACCTGTATAAGTAGACAGTATTATTCCACAGCGTTCGAGGATCGCCTACCCCTGATTTGAGATTTCTCCGGCGGCATGTCGCAGCAGCCCCTCTAGCGCGGCCTTCACCGTTTGTCGGCGAACTTCGTCGCGATTACCCGGGAAGTGCTGTAACTCACTGAACACCTGCTCGCCGACGCCCCAGGCCAGCCATACGGTGCCGACCGGCTTACTTGGCGAACCGCCGTCCGGGCCGGCGACGCCGCTGACTGCTACGGCAAAACGCGCATGGCTTCTTTCCTGCGCGCCGCGGACCATGGCTTCGACGACCTCTCGACTGACCGCCCCCACCGTTGAAAACAACTCGGCAGGGACATTCAACTGCTGGGTCTTCTGACGGTTGGAGTAAGTGACGTAACCCGCCTCGAACCATGCCGAACTGCCCGGAATCCGGGTTATCGCCTCGGAAATTCCGCCGCCCGTACAGGACTCTGCTGCGGTGACATGGGCGTTGAGAACCTGCAAGCGTCTACCGAGCTCGGCGGCCAGCTGTGTGATTTCTTTCACAGTCATCTCCTGATCAGGCGGAATGAGGCCTACCGTACACGAGCGGATCACGCTTGCAAGTTACAGGATCGATCAAAATGTTAGCGCGCGGGCGCTCTGATATAAGCCTGACACGTCTGCAAGGCAATCCGTCCGCGGTCGCTGGCATGGACGTCACGATCACATCGGCGACTGACAAAGCACTTCCTGTTTATTTATCGACGGGATTCATTATTGGTCGGGCCGAGAGTCTCGGGGTGGCATTTTACAAACGCCGATCCGCTTGGCCGCCCACCGTTCATAAAGACCGATCGCCACGTCCGCCCCGGCCATCGCAGTGAGGCCACCGAAGGCGCCGGCGACCCAGATCGACAGGCCGGCGGCATACAACAGCATGATTGCCGATACCCCGCCGACCATGCAGGCCCCGGAGCGCAGGGCCAGCCGCCGAAGCAACGCCCAACCACGGGCGCCATCCTTGTCGGCGCGCCACATCTCACCGGACAGCCCACCCACCAACGCAAGGACGACGACCAGCCAGATCGGAATGTCCAGCAACGCTGGCGGCTCAATGGTCATGTCATGCCTCCTGGAGTAATCGATGGGGTGTAAGTGCGCTTAACCATGTCCGTTGCTGAGTCTTACATCACGCAGGCAGAAACCTTCGTTGGAACCGATTAACAGACCGGGTTGAGATCGAATTTATGCATAGGTGCATATTTTGTCAATGTTAAAGTGCATTCCAACCGCACACAAAATGCACAAACGCATTCTCACTCATGCAAACAAGGGCGTTCGCGCTTTTGGCGCAGGTGAAAAAAACCCGCCTGATGGCGGGTTTTATCTGACAGTGACGGGAGGTTATCGGGCGTACATGCCCCACCAGAAGACGTGACCGAGGATGACGATTTGCTCTTCCTGCATTTCCTGGAAGCTGTAGTCCTCGTCCGGGTGTTCATCGCGATTGAAACTGCGCAGGCGAATTCCGGTAGGCAGGCGATAAAGCTGTTTCACCCGCAGTTGACCGTTGTGGTTGATGGCGTAGAGGTCGCCATCAACGATGTCGCCAATCCCGCATTTGCCGGCGTTAACCCCAACCGTGGCACCGTCGCGCAGTACCGGCAGCATGCTGTTACCACGCACGGTTACGCATTTGGCCTGGTCGAACTGCACACCGTTATGGCGCAAGCTGCGCTTGCCAAAGCGCAGGCTGGCGCGTTCGCTCTCTTCGATGACGAATCTTCCCGATCCCGCCGCCAATTCAACCTCGCGAAGAAAGGGGACCGACACCTCGTCGTCATCGACAGGGGTATCGTCGTCCCACAGACTTATATCCTTGAGTTCAGCATGCGATCGACCGCGCCCGGCATTGGCTGTCGGCGTGATGTCCACGCGACCACGCAACTGATCGGTGCTCACGGCGAAGTACTCGGCGATCTTCGAGATGTGTTTATCCGATGGGTCGACGATCTTCCCGCTGAGAATCCGCGAGAGCGTGGATTGGGGCACGCCAGTGCGACGGTGAAGCTCCGTGGGGGAGATTCCGTGCTGGTCGAGCAGTGCTCTTAAGACGGTAGAAACGTTGCGTTTTTGCATACTGTGCATAGTGCTTGTTCTTTGCATGGAAAACAAATGCTGATTTGCATGCCTCATGCATAGATCAGCAGAAGCAAGCCGTGTGGCGTTCGTGCCTGCGTCCGGCGGACCGCCCATGTTAATCTTGCGCCCATTGCGGAAAAGCCGGGCCGATGCCCACCTTTGCCCCACACCTTTCAATGAGTTTTCCGATTCCCGATGAATAAAGCCCTGTCCGACCTGTCCTCCCACACGCCGATGATGCAGCAGTACTGGCGCCTGAAGAACCAGCACCCTGATCAGTTGATGTTCTACCGCATGGGCGACTTCTACGAGATCTTCTACGAAGACGCGAAGAAGGCCGCCAAGTTGCTGGACATCACACTCACTGCCCGTGGGCAGTCGGCCGGCCAAGCGATTCCGATGTGCGGTATCCCTTACCACGCGGCCGAAGGCTATTTGGCGAAACTGGTGAAGCTTGGCGAGTCGGTGGTGATCTGTGAACAGGTTGGCGACCCGGCGACCAGCAAAGGGCCGGTGGATCGCCAAGTGGTGCGGATCATCACGCCGGGGACAGTGAGCGATGAGGCGTTGCTGGACGAGCGTCGGGATAACCTGATCGCCGCGGTATTGGGTGACGAGCGTCTGTTCGGCTTGGCGGTGCTGGACATCACCAGCGGCAACTTCAGCGTGCTGGAAATCAAGGGTTGGGAAAACCTGTTGGCGGAACTCGAGCGGGTCAATCCGGTGGAGCTTTTGATCCCGGATGACTGGCCGAAAGACCTGCCGGCGGAAAAACGCCGTGGGGTGCGTCGCCGTGCGCCGTGGGATTTCGAGCGCGATTCGGCACTGAAAAGTCTTTGCCAGCAATTCGCTACCCAAGACCTGAAAGGTTTCGGTTGTGAAAACCTGACCCTGGCCATCGGCGCCGCCGGTTGCCTGCTGGCTTACGCGAAAGAAACCCAACGCACCGCATTGCCTCACTTGCGCAGCTTGCGTCATGAACGCCTGGACGACACTGTCGTACTCGACGGCGCGAGCCGCCGCAACCTGGAGTTGGATACCAACCTGGCCGGCGGCCGTGACAACACCCTGCAGTCGGTGGTCGACCGTTGCCAGACGGCCATGGGCAGCCGCCTGCTGACCCGCTGGCTGAACCGTCCTCTGCGCGATCTGACCGTATTGCTGGCTCGCCAGACATCGATCACCTGCCTGCTCGATGGCTACCGATTCGAGAAACTGCAACCGCAGCTCAAGGAAATCGGTGACATCGAACGAATTCTCGCGCGAATCGGCCTGCGCAATGCTCGCCCCCGCGATCTCGCACGCCTGCGTGACGCCCTCGGTGCACTGCCGGCACTGCAAGTGGCGATGACTGAGCTCGAAGCCCCGCACATTATTCAACTGGCCAGGACCACCAGCACCTACCCCGAACTGGCGGCGCTGCTGGATAAAGCCATCATCGACAATCCACCCGCGGTGATCCGTGACGGCGGCGTGTTGAAGACCGGTTACGACAGTGAACTCGACGAACTGCAATCGCTCAGCGAAAACGCCGGGCAGTTCCTGATTGACCTCGAAGCCCGAGAAAAAGCCCGCACCGGCCTCTCGCACCTGAAGGTTGGCTACAACCGCATTCACGGTTACTTCATCGAACTGCCAAGCAAGCAGGCCGAATCAGCACCGGCTGACTACATCCGCCGCCAGACACTCAAAGGCGCCGAACGCTTCATCACACCAGAACTGAAGGCCTTCGAAGACAAGGCGCTGTCGGCCAAGAGCCGTGCCCTTGCCCGGGAAAAAATGCTCTACGAAGCGCTACTGGAAGATTTGATCGCACAGTTGCCACCGCTGCAGGACACCGCTGCGGCGCTAGCCGAGCTAGACGTTCTGAGCAACCTGGCCGAGCGCGCGCTGAACCTCGACCTGAACTGCCCACGCTTCGTCAGCGAGCCGTGCATGCGCATCACGCAGGGCCGTCACCCGGTAGTCGAACAAGTCCTGACCACCCCGTTCGTCGCCAACGACCTGAACCTGGACGACAGCACGCGGATGCTGGTGATTACCGGTCCGAACATGGGCGGTAAATCCACCTACATGCGGCAAACCGCGCTGATCGTGCTGTTGGCACACATCGGCAGCTTCGTACCGGCGGCCAGTTGCGAGCTGTCCCTGGTCGACCGGATCTTCACCCGGATCGGTTCCAGTGATGACCTGGCCGGCGGGCGCTCGACCTTCATGGTCGAAATGAGCGAAACCGCCAACATCCTGCACAACGCCACCGAGCGCAGCCTGGTGCTGATGGACGAAGTCGGACGCGGCACCAGTACATTCGACGGTCTGTCCCTGGCGTGGGCGGCAGCGGAGCGCCTGGCGCATTTGCGGGCTTACACGCTGTTCGCCACTCACTACTTTGAGTTGACGGTCCTGCCGGAAGCCCAACCGCTGGTGGCCAACGTGCACCTCAATGCCACCGAGCACAACGAGCGCATCGTGTTCCTGCACCACGTTCTGCCAGGGCCTGCCAGCCAAAGCTACGGCCTGGCTGTTGCGCAGCTGGCCGGCGTCCCAAGCGAAGTGATTGTGCGTGCCCGCGAGCATTTAAGCCGACTGGAAGATACCGCCCTGCCTCACGAGGCGCCCAAGCCAGTCAAAGGCAAACCGGCCGCGCCACAGCAAAGCGATATGTTCGCCAGCCTGCCACATCCCGTGCTGGATGAACTGGCCAAACTCGACCTGGACGACATGACACCACGTCGTGCACTCGAAATGCTCTATACACTGAAGACACGGATCTAACGCATAGGCTTGCAAGCTGTTAGAATCTCGCGCGGTTTGGGATGCTGCTGGCTATAGCCTGGCCTGCAGACTATCGCTCCCGAACCTTGCGACCCCCACGTGAAGGGGCGCAGCAAGCCGCGCCTGAGGAGAAAATTAGAAATGACCTTCGTCGTCACCGACAACTGCATCAAGTGCAAGTACACCGACTGCGTAGAAGTGTGTCCGGTGGACTGCTTTTACGAAGGCCCGAATTTCCTGGTGATTCACCCGGATGAGTGCATCGACTGCGCACTGTGCGAACCAGAATGCCCTGCCGTGGCCATCTTCTCCGAAGATGAAGTCCCGGAGGAGATGCAGGAGTTCATTCAGCTCAACGTTGAGCTGGCTGAAATCTGGCCCAACATCACCGAAAAGAAAGAATCGTTGCCCGATGCCGAAGAGTGGGATGGTGTCAAAGGCAAGATCAAAGATCTCGAACGCTGATTTTACCCGCGCTCACGAAAAGGCCCCTTGCGGGCCTTTTTGCTTTTTCATGGGCAAAAAAAGGGGCGGTTTGACCCGCCCGCATTTTTTTCCCTATTCCCTGTGTTCCTTTTCATCGTCCTGATGAATCGCTTCCTGCGATGTCCCTTCCCTTCGTCCTTGAAGGGTGTGTCTGTCCGTCGACACAACCCGAATACTAGAGCGTTCCGTGGCAAGAGCAATCGGGGCCTGGCTCCCCAACCGCTTGTCACACGCCGTAAATGTATAAAAATTTACTTATTTTTCAGTTAGATAAAATTCTCGCCTGAAATTCTGAGCAACTATCACCCTGTAAAAATAACGAACACTTACGAAAGAGTAAGCGAAGACTTACAACGCGAGACTACGAACCAGATGAGCACCCTGCGCTTAGATTGTTTTTCCATGGCAACAAAAAGCCCCGAACCAGTCGGGGCTTTTTGTTAGCTGCTACACAAGGCTGTTACTGAAACAGCGACTCGCTAGACAAGCCATTTTTCTCCAGGATCTCCCGAAGACGCTTCAGGCCTTCAACCTGAATTTGTCTGACCCGTTCCCGGGTGAGGCCAATTTCCAGGCCTACGTCTTCAAGGGTGCTGCTCTCATGACCTCGCAGGCCGAAGCGACGAACTACCACTTCGCGTTGCTTATCGGTCAACTCGGAAAGCCATTGATCAATGCTCTGGGACAGGTCGTCATCCTGCAACAACTCGCATGGATCGGTTGGGCGATCATCGGTAAGGGTATCCAGCAGGGTTTTATCCGAATCCGGGCCCAGCGAGACGTCGACTGAGGAAACTCGCTCGTTCAGGCCGAGCATGCGCTTGACCTCGCCTACCGGTTTTTCCAGCAGATTGGCGATTTCTTCAGGTGAGGGTTCATGGTCGAGTTTTTGCGTCAGCTCCCGTGCGGCCCGCAGGTACACGTTGAGCTCTTTGACCACATGGATCGGCAACCGGATGGTCCGGGTCTGATTCATGATCGCGCGTTCGATGGTTTGACGAATCCACCAGGTCGCGTAGGTCGAGAAGCGGAAGCCACGTTCAGGATCAAACTTCTCCACCGCCCGGATCAACCCCAGGTTGCCCTCTTCGATCAGATCAAGCAGCGACAGACCACGATTGACGTAACGTCGGGCGATTTTCACCACCAGTCGCAAGTTACTTTCAATCATGCGCTTGCGCCCGGCCGGATCGCCACTTTGCGACAGGCGCGCAAAATGCACTTCTTCTTCAGGGGACAACAGCGGGGAAAAACCGATTTCATTGAGGTACAGCTGCGTGGCATCGAGCGCCCGCGTGTAGTCAATGTACTTGTGTTGCTTTAGCGAAGTGGAGTGTTTGGATTTGGCACGAACGGAAGGTGGAGCCGCCCCTTCATCATTCGACATCGAATCCGCACCGATGCCGGTCTCCATCAGGAGAACCTCATCGTCGATGTCAAACTCCGGCACTTCTTTACTGAGAGCCATTGTTATAGTCCTTTGGTGAGTTCGACCTCAAGCTCAAGCGGCGCCTTTATCCTTGGCAACGCTGGAGCCTGTCCCCTCTACGATGGAACAGGCTGGTAAGCGATCAACGACGTGGCAGGAATTGCAGCGGATCTACAGGTTTACCTTGACGGCGAATCTCAAAATGCAGTTTCACCCGGTCCGTACCCGTTGACCCCATTTCGGCAATTGTCTGTCCGACCTTGACCTGCTGCCCCTCCCGAACCAACAGCCTGCGGTTATGTCCGTAGGCACTGACGTAGGTTTCGCTGTGTTTGATGATCACTAATTCGCCGTAGCCCCTTAAGCCACTCCCGGCGTATACCACCGTCCCATCAGACGCAGCTAAAACAGGCTGTCCCAAATCCCCGGCGATATCAATTCCTTTATTCAAACTACCGTTTGAAGAGAATTTTCCAATTAAAATGCCATTAGATGGCCATCCCCAGCCGGTCGGGGCCGGACCGGCCGGAGGCATCGGAGCGGGTGCTGGCTTGTTGGCGACGGACGGTACAACCGCTGTCGCAGTGCTGGTCGAACCGTTTACCGGACGACGGAAAACCGTGGTTTTACTCGAGGACGAAGGCGTTGAATTCGACGAACTGACCGTCGTCGACGTTGAATCACTACGCCCGTCGAAGCGAATCGTCTGACCCGGATGGATCGTATAGGGCTCAGCAATGTTGTTGCGTGCCGCCAGGGCCTTGTAGTCCCAGCCGTAACGAAAGGCAATGGAAAACAGCGTGTCCTTGGGGCGGACGACATACTGCCCCGTCGTTACCGCCGGACGCTGGGCGACGGCATTGTTGCGATCGACCACGCGTACATCGCTGGATTTGTTGCTGGAACAACCGACCAGCAAGGTGCTCAAGACAAGGCCAGTCACCAGGCGCTGAAAGCTCGTTGTACCCATACGCTGCGCAATGACTGTGAGACTCACCCGCCGCTCCCTTTGTGGTGGCTGAAAATATGATTTGCCGTGGTCCGGCATGAAATGTCGCAAGTATAACGGGCCGTGCACGCTTTACCTTTAATGAAGCGAAATGGCTTCGCGCACACGTTTGCTGCTAGACAAAACAACCCGTTTAACCGATCGACGCCGCTGTAAGACAAAGGCAATCGAAGAGAATTCAGAACGCTGAAACAAATGATCAGGCCAGTGGTCCGTTGAGCAACGGAACGAAGCGAACCGATCCCAGAACACGTCTGGAAAAGCCCTGTTCTTCCCTGATGATCAGCATCAATTGTTGAACCTCGCCCGACCCGACCGGGATCACCAGACGCCCTCCCGGCGCCAGTTGATCGAGCAGTGCCTGAGGCACATCGGTCGCCACGGCGGTCACGATAATACCGTTGTAGGGCGCCAGCGCCGGCCAGCCCTCCCAGCCATCGCCCCAGCGAAACACCACATTGCGCAGGTTCAATTCGACCAGGCGCTCCTTGGCCCGGTCCTGCAGCACCTTGATGCGCTCGACGGAAAACACTCGCTCGACCAGTTGCGACAAAACGGCCGTCTGATAACCCGACCCCGTGCCGATTTCCAGCACCTTGTCCAACGGACCTGCTTCCAGCAGCAGCTCGCTCATGCGCGCCACCATATAAGGCTGGGAAATGGTCTGGTTATGTCCAATCGGCAGCGCCGTGTCTTCATAAGCACGGTGCGCCAGCGCTTCGTCGACGAACAGGTGACGCGGTGTACGGCGGATGACTTCCAGCACCCTGGCGTTCGACAACCCCTCCTCATACAAACGCTGGATAAGCCGTTCACGGGTCCGTTGTGACGTCATCCCGATGCCGCGCCGCAGCATATCGTCGTGCTCACGAGACATCAGCGCAGCCCCTCCAGCCAGCCATCGAGACTTCTAAAGGCGTCATTGAAGGTGCGATCCAGTTGCAGCGGAGTGATGGACACATAGCCCTGCATGACCGCATGGAAATCAGTGCCCGGGCCACCGTCCTCGGCATCTCCGGCAGCCGCGATCCAGTACCCGGCCTTGCCTCGCGGATCGACCACCTGCATCGGTGCCGCCGCGCGAGCGCGATGGCCCAGACGGGTCAACTGGATGCCGCGTATGTGATCCAGCGGCAAATTCGGAATATTCACGTTCAATACCGTACGCGGAGGAAGATCGAGCTCAGCGTGGGCTTCGACCAGTTTGCGCGCAAAGTACGCCGCCGTAGGAAGGTTCTCGACTTGTCGTGAAACCAACGAAAAGGCGAATGAAGGACGCGCCAGGAAACGCCCTTCGAGCGCCGCCGCCACGGTTCCGGAATACAGGACATCGTCCCCCAGATTGGCGCCCAGGTTGATCCCGGAAACCACCATGTCCGCTTCACGTTCCAGCAAGCCGTTCAGGCCCAAGTGCACACAATCGGTCGGTGTGCCGTTAACGCTGATAAAGCCATTGGCCAGCGTCTGTGGGTGCAACGGACGGTCGAGCGTCAGCGAGCTGCTGGCGCCGCTTTTGTCCTGGTCCGGGGCGATAACCACACATTCGGTGTAATCCGCCAGTGCAGCATAAAGCGCGGCGAGACCGGGTGCGGCTACCCCATCGTCGTTAGAAATCAGAATACGCATGGGCTGTCCGTCTGCCCCACCGGCACCAGATCAACAAGTTCGCGCACCAATACAGTGGCGAAGCATCCGGCCGGCAGGACGAATTCCAGTTGCAGAATGTCAGGCTCGGGATAATGCCACGTCAACCCGGCTATGGGCAGTCGCAGGATGCGACGTTCGTGGCTCATTCCGGCGTTAATCAACCAATCGCGAAGGTCGGCTTCGCGTGCGGCGATTGCCTGCTCCAATTCATGGACAGCGCCCGTGGCCGGCGAGTCACCTTCACCCCACTGCGGGCCGGTCGGATGCAGATCGAGAATCGCCAGACGAGGGTCGCTGCACTCGGCCTCACCGGCCGGAAAGAAGCTGCGGCTATCGGTGAATGCCAGCAAGTCACCCACTTGGGCGCGCTGCCAGGTGCCATCGGCAACACGGGCTGCCAACACCTGGTTGAACAGAAAGCTACGGGCTGTGGAGAGCAGGCGCGAACGAACGTTGCGCTGCTCCGGCAACGCCTTGCGCGCAGCCCAGGCGCGGGCATCGACCACATTGCCGCCGTCGTGCCCGAAGCGCTGCGCCCCGAAATAGTTGGGGATGCCTTGTTGGGCGATCAACTGCAGGCGCTCTTCAATGGCGGCCTTGTCGCCGGCGAACTGCGTCAGGCGCAAAGTAAAGCCATTGGCCGAGTGGGCGCCGCGTTGCAGCTTGCGCTTGTGCCGACTGGTCTTGAGGATTTTCAGCGTGTCGTTTTCTGCCGCCGACAGATCCGGATCGGCCTTGCCCGGCAGTTGAACGCTGAACCACTGGCGGGTCAGCGCCTGGCGATCCTTGAGCCCGGCATAACTGACAGTGCGCAATGAAACGCCGGCTGCCTTGGCGATTCGCCGCGCCGCTTCTTCAGTGTTCAGACCGCGTTTTTCCACCCAGATCCACAGGTGTTCACCGTCACCGCTCAGCGGAATATCAAGGACTTCGTCGACCTGAAAATCTTCCGCGATGGCTTTCAGGACTGCAGTGCCGAGGGCTTCACCATAGGCCCGCGGGCCGAGCAATTGCAGTTCGTTCATGCGCGCAGCAACAAGGCAACGGAGTGCACCGCAATGCCTTCTTCGCGACCGACAAAGCCAAGCTTTTCGGTAGTGGTAGCTTTAACGTTCACTTGATCCAACTCAACTTGAAGATCCGCGGCAATCAGTGCGCGCATCGATTCGATATGCGGGGCCATTTTTGGCGCTTGGGCGACAATGGTGTTATCGACGTTGCCGACTTTCCAGCCCTTGGCGTGGATCAATGCGACGACATGACGCAACAGCCCACGGCTGTCGGCGCCCTTGAATTGCGGGTCGGTGTCCGGGAAGTGCTTGCCGATGTCGCCCAGCGCAGCCGCGCCGAGCAAGGCATCGCTCAAGGCGTGCAGCAGGACGTCACCGTCGGAGTGAGCGAGCAGCCCGAAGCCATGTGCAATACGCACGCCGCCCAGAGTGATGAAATCGCCTTCAGCGAAACGGTGCACATCATAGCCGTGGCCAATACGCATAAAAAAACGCCCCGAATTTTGTCAGGGCGTGATTCTACCTGCATTAGGCACCTAGAGCATGCGCGTGATGCCGCAAGTGATCATCGATGAAACTGGCGATGAAGAAATAGCTGTGGTCATAGCCGGGTTGCAGACGCAAGGTCAGCGGATGACCCGCCAGTTTGGTCGCCTGCTGCAAGGCTTCCGGCTTGAGCTGGGTGGCCAGAAAATCATCGCGATCTCCTTGGTCTACAAGCAGCGGCAGCTTCTCGTCGGCCTCGGCAATCAATGCACAGGCATCCCAATCGCGCCATTTCGAACGGTCTTCCCCGAGGTATCGAGAAAAAGCCTTCTGGCCCCAAGGGCAGTCCATCGGATTGTTGATCGGCGAAAACGCTGACACCGAGAGATAGCGCCCAGGATTGCGCAAGGCACAGACCAACGCGCCATGGCCACCCATGGAGTGACCGCTAATGCCACGTTTGTCGGACGCCGGGAAATGGGCTTCGACCAAAGCCGGCAATTCCTGCACGACATAGTCATGCATCCGATAGTGGCGCGACCACGGTTCCTGCGTGGCATTCAGATAAAACCCGGCGCCGAGACCGAAGTCCCAGGCGCCGTCCGGATCGCCCGGTACGTCCGGACCACGGGGACTGGTGTCCGGTGCAACGATGATCAAACCCAGCTCGGCCGCCATGCGCATCGCGCCGGCCTTCTGCATGAAGTTCTCGTCGGTGCAGGTCAGGCCGGATAACCAATAAAGCACGGGCAGCTTGCCGCCCAGCTCCGCTTGTGGCGGCAGGTATACGGCGAACACCATGTCGCAGCCGAGCACCTCGGAACGATGCCGGTAGCGTTTGTGCCAACCGCCGAAGCTTTTCTGGCAGGAAATATTTTCCAAACTCATGGGAATCCTCCCAGCAGCAAGCCGCAAGCTTGTAGCTGCAAGTCGAGGCGCGCTCTCTTGCAGCTTATGGCTTGCAGCTTGCTGCCGCTTCTTAGAAATGGATGACGGAGCGGATGCTTTTTCCTTCATGCATCAGATCGAACGCCTTGTTGATATCTTCCAGACCCATGGTGTGGGTGATGAACGTATCCAGCGGAATTTCGCCGGTTTCGGCCATTTCCACGTAGCTTGGCAACTCGGTACGGCCGCGCACGCCACCAAACGCCGAACCGCGCCAGACGCGACCGGTGACCAGTTGGAACGGACGGGTGGAAATTTCCTGACCGGCACCGGCGACGCCGATGATCACCGACTCGCCCCACCCCTTGTGGCAGCACTCCAGTGCGGCACGCATCAATTGGACATTGCCGATGCATTCAAAGGAGAAGTCGACGCCACCATCGGTCATGTCGACAATGACCTCCTGGATCGGACGGTCGAAGTCTTTCGGGTTCACGCAGTCGGTTGCACCCAGCTGTTTGGCGATCTCGAATTTGGCCGGGTTGATGTCGATGGCGATGATACGAGCCGCCTTGGCTTTGACTGCGCCGATGACAGCCGACAGGCCGATGCCGCCAAGGCCGAAAATGGCCACGGTATCACCGGGTTTCACCTTGGCAGTGTTGAGGACTGCGCCGATGCCGGTGGTGACACCGCAACCCAGCAGGCAGACTTTTTCCAGTGGTGCTTCTTTAGCAATTTTGGCGACGGAGATTTCCGGCAGCACGGTGTACTCGGAGAAGGTCGAAGTGCCCATGTAGTGGAAAATCGTTTCGCCCTTGTAGGAAAAACGCGAAGTGCCATCCGGCATCAGGCCTTTGCCTTGGGTCGCGCGAATCGCCTGGCAGAGATTGGTTTTGCCCGACAGACAGAATTTGCACTGACGGCATTCCGGGGTGTACAGCGGGATCACATGGTCACCGACGGCAACGGAGGTCACGCCTTCGCCGATCGCTTCGACAATCGCACCACCTTCATGACCGAGGATCGACGGAAAGATACCTTCCGGGTCGGCACCGGACAGGGTGTAGGCATCGGTATGGCAAACACCGGACGCCACCACACGCAGCAGCACTTCACCGGCCTTGGGCATGGCGACATCGACTTCAACGATCTCCAGAGGTTTCTTGGCCTCGAAGGCAACGGCAGCGCGCGACTTGATCATGGTGATTCTCCAGTGAATAAAAACGAGCCAGGGAGTGTATTACAGCGCCTTACGGTGAATAATCCAGACAAAAGCAAAACATTATTGTCATACAGGGATAATCAGGGATGTCCGACAATCGCTGGGAAGGCATCGACGAATTTGTCGCGGTCGCCGAATGCAGTCAGTTCACCGCTGCCGCCGAACGCCTGGGGGTTTCTTCCTCCCACATCAGTCGACAAATTGTACGCCTGGAAGAACGCCTGCAAACCCGATTGCTTTATCGCAGTACGCGCCGGGTCGCACTGACCGAAGCCGGGCAAACTTTTTTGCAGCATTGCCAGCGTTTACAGGACGGTCGTGAGGAGGCGTTGCGCGCGGTCGGCGACTTGACCAGCGAACCCAAGGGCATGTTGCGCATGACCTGCGCCGTCGCCTACGGCGAACGCTTTATCGTGCCGCTGGTGACGCGATTCATGGGGCTCTATCCGCAACTGCGGATCGACATCGAACTGAGCAACCGGCAACTCGATCTGGTGCATGAAGGCCTGGACCTGGCCATCCGCCTGGGTCGCCTGCAGGACTCGCGACTGGTCGCCACCCGCCTCGCGCCACGGCGCATGTTTCTTTGTGCGTCGCCTTCCTACCTGGAACGTTATGGCCGGCCCCACAGTTTGTCGGAGTTGAGCCGTCACAATTGCCTGATCGGCAGTTCCGATCTCTGGCAACTCGAACAGAACGGGCGGGAATTTTCCCAACGAGTCCAGGGAAACTGGCGTTGCAACAGTGGGCAAGCGGTGCTGGATGCGGCACTTCAGGGCGTAGGGTTATGCCAGCTGCCGGATTATTACGTGCTGGAACATCTGAAAAGCGGTGCACTGATTTCGCTATTGGAGGCGCATCAGCCGCCGAATACGGCCGTGTGGGCGCTTTATCCACAGCAACGGCATCTGTCGCCCAAGGTGCGCAAACTCGTCGATTATCTGAAGGAAGGATTGGCGGAAAGACCCGAATACCGGGGTTAGGGATCGTCTAGCCTCGGTTAGCCCAGCGCTGACGCAACCATTCCAGATCTTCGGGGCGCGTGACCTTGAGGTTATCGGCGCGCCCTTCGATCAGGCGCGGCGCCATCCCCGCCCACTCCATGGCCGAAGCTTCGTCGGTGATGACGGCGTCGGCCACCAGGCTGTCCGCCAGCGCGCGATGCAATGCGCCAAGACGGAACATTTGCGGCGTATAGGCTTGCCAGATCACGCTGCGATCCACGGTTTCAACCACACGACCCTGCTTGTCGACCCGCTTTAAGGTATCCCGTGCCGGCACCGCCAGCAGTCCACCCACCGGATCATCCGCCAGATCGCCCAGCAACTTGTCCAGATCATCGCGACTCAGATTGGGCCGTGCGGCATCGTGCACCAACACCCAATCCTCGTCATCCGCACCCAACGCATGCAAATGCAACAGCGCATTGAGTACCGATCCGGAACGTTCAGCACCGCCATCAACGCGTTGAATGCGCCGATCGGAAGCACACGCCAGGTTCGGCCAATAAGGATCGTCAACCGCAAGACTGACCACCAATCCCTTAAGAGATGGGTGATCAAGGAAACAGCCGAGGCTGTGTTCGAGAATAGTGCGCCCGCCCAATTGCAAGTATTGCTTGGGACGGTCCGCAGCCATACGGGCACCGACGCCCGCGGCAGGAATCACGGCCCAGAAGGCCGGTAGAGACAAATTCATTGTGCCAACTGGTAAAGGGTTTCACCGTCCTTGACCATGCCCAGCTCATGGCGAGCCCGCTCTTCAACGGTCTCCATGCCCTTTTTCAACTCGCTGACTTCAGCGTCCATCACCCGATTGCGCTCCAGCAAAGACTCGTTCTCAGCGTGCTGATCCGCGATCTGCTGAGTCAGTTCGGCCACTTGCGCCAGGCTGCCATTACCCACCCACAGGCGGTACTGCAGGCCAGCCAGCAGCAGGAGCAAGACGAGGAACAACCAATTGGGACTGCGCATCGAATATCAGGTATCCAGTGAAAAAAGACAGCCATACCAAAACATGAAGCTACTGATAGCACGAAGCCTGGATGAACCAGGCTTGTGCTAATAAGGCATCAGATTAGTGCTAAAAACGTCGCCGTAGCGATTTTTCCGACACAATCCGGTGTCTTTTTTTGTGTAGCGATTAGCCGCGGAATTCGCTGCGGCCGTTGTACTTGGCTTTGCCGTTCAACTGCTCTTCGATACGCAGCAGTTGGTTGTACTTGGAAACGCGATCGGAACGGCACAGGGAGCCGGTCTTGATCTGGCCAGCCGAGGTGCCCACAGCCAGGTCGGCAATGGTCGAATCTTCAGTTTCGCCGGAACGGTGCGAGATCACCGCGGTGTAACCAGCGGCCTTGGCCATCTGGATGGCTTCCAGGGTTTCGGTCAGGGTGCCGATCTGGTTGAACTTGATCAGGATCGAGTTGGCGATCTTCTTGTCGATGCCTTCTTTCAGGATCTTGGTGTTGGTCACGAACAGATCGTCACCTACCAGTTGGGTCTTCTCGCCGATCTTGTCGGTGAGGATTTTCCAGCCAGCCCAGTCGGACTCGTCCAGGCCGTCTTCGATGGAGATGATTGGGTAACGCTCGGTCAGACCCTTGAGGTAATCAGCGAAACCTTCAGCGGTGAAGACCTGGCCTTCGCCGGACAGGTTGTATTTACCGTCTTCGTAGAATTCGCTGGCCGCGCAGTCCAGGGCCAGGGTCACGTCGGTGCCCAGCTTGTAACCGGCATTGGCCACGGCTTCGGAGATCACTTTCAAAGCGTCTTCGTTGGAAGCCAGGTTAGGCGCGAAACCACCTTCGTCACCGACCGCAGTGCTCAGGCCACGGGCTTTCAGCACGGCTTTGAGGTGATGGAAAATCTCGGTGCCCATGCGCAGACCTTCCGAGAAAGTCTTGGCGCCAACTGGCTGAACCATGAATTCCTGGATGTCGACGTTGTTGTCGGCGTGTTCGCCACCGTTGATGATGTTCATCATCGGGACCGGCATCGAGTAGACACCCGGGGTGCCGTTCAGGTTGGCGATGTGAGCGTACAGCGGCAGATCCTGGTCCTGTGCAGCTGCCTTGGCGGCGGCCAGGGAAACGGCGAGGATCGCGTTGGCGCCCAGGGTTGCCTTGTTTTCAGTACCGTCGAGCTTGATCATCGCCAGATCCAGCGCTTTCTGGTCGCTTGGGTCAGTGCCTTTCAACAGGTCACGGATCGGACCGTTGATGTTGGCAACGGCCTTGAGTACGCCCTTGCCCAGGTAACGGCTCTTGTCGCCATCACGCAGCTCGAGCGCTTCACGCGAGCCAGTGGAAGCACCGGACGGCGCGCAGGCGCTGCCGATGATGCCGTTGTCGAGAAGCACATCCGCTTCCACGGTGGGATTGCCACGGGAGTCGAGAACTTCACGACCTTTGATGTCGACGATTTTAGCCATTGTTGTAAACACTCCAAAGTTGACGAAAACGACGCAGCTGTAGGAAATCTTTGATCGTCGGCAAGCGATGTGCAGCGGGCAGACTTGCAGACGATAAAGCTCAGACCCGAGGGCCTGAGCGTTAAATCGTGCGGTACTTTACCGGAGAATTGAGGATTACGCGGTTTCTACCGTCGGAAAACTCTTCACCAATTCGTCCAGCGCCTTGAGCTGGGCCAGGAATGGCTCCAGTTTATCCAGACGCAGGGCGCAAGGGCCGTCGCACTTGGCGTTGTCCGGGTCCGGGTGGGCTTCCAGGAACAGGCCAGCCAGGGACTGACTCATGCCGGCCTTCGCCAGGTCGAGGACCTGAGCACGACGACCACCGGCGGAATCGGAGCGACCGCCCGGCATTTGCAGCGCATGGGTCACGTCGAAGAACACCGGGTACTCGAACTGCTTCATGATGCCGAAGCCGAGCATGTCGACGACCAGGTTGTTGTAGCCAAAACTCGAACCACGTTCGCAGAGGATCAACTGATCATTACCGGCCTCCACGCACTTGTTCAGGATGTGTTTCATTTCCTGAGGCGCGAGGAATTGAGCTTTCTTGATGTTGATCACGGCACCGGTCTTGGCCATCGCGACCACCAGGTCGGTCTGGCGCGACAGGAAGGCCGGCAGCTGAATGATGTCGCAAACTTCAGCAACGACCGCGGCCTGCTCCGGCTCATGAACGTCGGTGATGATCGGCACGCCGAAGGCTTGCTTGATGTCCTGGAAAATCCGCATGCCCTCTTCCAGGCCGGGGCCTCGGTAAGAGGTCACGGAGGAGCGGTTAGCCTTGTCGAAACTGGCCTTGAACACGTAAGGGATACCGAGTTTCTCGGTAACCTTCACGTATTCTTCGCAGACCTGCATCGCCATGTCGCGGCTTTCCAGCACGTTCATGCCACCGAACAGCACCATTGGCTTGTCGTTGGCAATCTCGATATCACCTACACGGATGATCTTCTGCGCCATAAGGTTCAAGCCTTCTTCTGGTGTTGAGCCAAGGCGGCCTTGACGAAACCACTGAACAACGGGTGACCGTCGCGAGGTGTCGAGGTGAACTCAGGGTGGAACTGGCAGGCGACGAACCACGGATGATCCGGTGCTTCAACCACCTCGACCAGCGCGCCATCACCGGAACGACCGGAGATTTTCAGGCCGGCTTCGATGATTTGCGGCAGCAGGTTGTTGTTCACTTCATAGCGGTGACGGTGACGCTCGACGATCACGTCCTTGCCGTAGCAATCGTGAACCAGGGAACCCGGTTCCAGCAGGCAGTCTTGCGCGCCGAGGCGCATGGTGCCGCCCAGATCGGACGCTTCGGTACGGATTTCGACGGCACCGGTGGCATCTTCCCACTCGGTGATCAGGCCCACGACCGGGTGACCGCTGGCGCGATCGAATTCGGTGGAGTTGGCGTCTTTCCAGCCCATGACGTTACGAGCGAACTCGATCACGGCCACCTGCATGCCCAGGCAGATACCCAGGTATGGCACTTTGTTTTCGCGAGCGTATTGAACGGCAGTGATCTTGCCTTCCACGCCACGCAGGCCGAAACCACCAGGCACCAGGATTGCGTCGACACCTTCGAGCAGCGCGGTGCCCTGGTTTTCGATGTCTTCGGAATCGATGTAGCGCAGGTTGACCTTGGTACGGTTGCTGATGCCGGCATGACTCATCGCTTCGATCAGCGACTTGTAGGCGTCCAGCAGCTCCATGTACTTGCCGACCATCGCGATGGTGACTTCGTGCTCCGGGTTCAGCTTGGCGTCAACCACGGCGTCCCACTCGGACAGATCGGCGCCGCCGCATTGCAGGCCGAAACGCTCGACGACGAAATCGTCCAGACCCTGGGAGTGCAGAATGCCCGGGATCTTGTAGATGGTGTCGGCGTCTTCCAGCGCGATCACCGCACGCTCTTCAACGTTGGTGAATTGCGCGATCTTGCGACGGGAAGACAGATCGATCGGATGATCGGAACGGCAAACCAGCACGTCAGGTTGCAGGCCGATGGAGCGCAGCTCCTTGACCGAGTGCTGGGTTGGCTTGGTTTTGGTTTCGCCGGCAGTGGCGATGTACGGCACCAGCGTCAGGTGCATCAGCATCGCGCGCTTGGCGCCGACTTCGAAACGCAACTGGCGGATGGCTTCGAGGAACGGTTGGGATTCGATGTCACCCACGGTGCCGCCAATCTCGACCATCGCCACGTCGGCATCGCCGGCGCCCTTGATGATGCGGCGCTTGATTTCGTCGGTGATGTGCGGGATGACCTGGATGGTCGCCCCCAGGTAGTCACCACGGCGCTCTTTGCGCAGCACGTGTTCGTAAACGCGTCCAGTGGTGAAGTTGTTATTCTGGGTCATGGTCGTGCGGATGAACCGCTCGTAATGGCCCAGGTCCAGGTCGGTCTCGGCGCCGTCGTGGGTGACGAACACCTCACCGTGCTGGAACGGGCTCATGGTGCCCGGGTCGACGTTGATGTACGGGTCCAGCTTCAGCATGGTGACCTTAAGTCCCCGCGCCTCCAGGATGGCCGCCAATGATGCCGATGCAATGCCTTTCCCCAATGAAGAAACAACACCGCCCGTGACGAATATGTAGCGCGTCATGAAAAACCCTAGAAGTCTGCGTTAAAGCGGTCCGAGCCGCCGGGGAAAGCGAAGGAAGGCCGAAGCCCCCGATCACCTGCATTAATCACAGTGCACCTTTCAAAAAAACCGCCGCGTTGGGACAGACCGGAAGATGAAACACCGGTACGTTGCTCGCTACACATTTTTTGGAATCGCCCAGCAAAGACTGCTTGGTAATCGGCAACTCCTGCAATTCAGGCGAATCCACAGAAGTTGTATCAAGAAGGGAGCGTAGTCTACCGGAAAGCCCCTTTCATCTCAAACCTTGATCCTCGTCAGGCGGCTGCCAATGTAAATTCCAGCTTCCCGCCGCAGCGCCATCGAGCCCCGGCAGGTTCGCTACCGCCAGCAATTGCTGACCTTTGAACAGCAGCGGCAATCTGCCGCGCACGAACAACGGTACAGCGCATTCGTTAAGCAAACGCTTCAGATCGCGATGCCCTCGACCTGGCAAATCCATCACTTCTCCGCCTTCACGATAGCGGATATGCAGCGGACCCTCCGGGATTGCCCCGGTGATTTTCAGCACCCCATTTTCGGGCAAGGCCAGAGGAGACGCTGGGTCCAGCCATGCCCCGACAGCGGGGCAAGCGCGCAACCAGTGGCCGGTCAGCCACCAGATGCGGCCGCCAGACCGATGCAATTCGCCATCGGCCAACCGCCAGACCGGACGGGCATCACCCGCCGCATCGCGTAAATCTTGCCAACCCGACCAATGGTCGGTGTCCGGTAGCCCTGTCAGCGACTCGAGCCAATGGCCAAGCGCATTGCGTTGACGCGCGGCGGAGAGTTTCTGCAGTGCTGCCAACTCCAGCGATGGCAACTTGAGCCACTCGAAAGGACTGTCCGTGCTGGCGTCGAGCAGATCCATTTGTGCCAGGTCGTCGAGCAATCCCTGCGCCTCGCTCAGATGCGCAGCGCTGCGGGCCATGGTCGCGGCGGCCTGCGGCCACCGCGCGGTCAATGCGGGGAACACTTGATGACGCAGGTAATTGCGCGAGAAATGTCGATCCTGGTTGGAAGGATCCTCGATCCAGCTCAATTGATGCTTGGCCGCATAGGCTTCCAGATCGGCGCGAGTCGCCTCCAGCAGGGGCCGCAACAGATAGCCGTTACCCAGCCGACGCTGGCGAGGCATTCCCGACAGACCTCGCACCCCGGCCCCACGCAACAAACGGAAAAGCAGGGTTTCGGCCTGATCATCACGATGCTGACCGGTCAACAGAACGTCGTTGACCCCGGTAACCTCGACGAACGCGCCATAACGGGCATCCCGGGCCGCACGCTCAAGACTGGCGCCGGGCTGCACTTGCACACGGACAACCCGCAACGGTACGCCCAGCGCCGCGCACAACGACCGACAATGGTCCGGCCAGGCTTCAGCCACAGCCTGAAGACCATGATGAACATGAATGGCACTTAATGGCGGCAGGGATTCGGTTTTCGCGAGTGTTGCGAGAAGGTGCAGCAGGACAGTGGAGTCAAGCCCCCCGGAGAAGGCGATGCGCCAGGTTTTGGCGTTGCGCCAGGGCGCGAGATTCAGGAGAAGTCTGGTTGGCAGATCACTATTGGCCTGGCTCATATCCTTCATTCACACAAATCAAATGTGGGAGCGAGCTTGCTCGCGATAGCGGTATAACAGGCGACGGATTGGTCGAATGTTAAGCCCCATCGCGAGCTGGCTCGCCCCCACAGGGTAGAGCGAACAGCGCGGTCAGATCAGAGACCGTAGCTCATCAGACGCTCGTAACGACGGGCCAGCAGCGCCTTGTGGTCGAGCTTCTTCAGCATCCCCAGTTGCGAGCTCAGCTCGGCACGGATATTTGCAGCTGCCGCCGCTGGATCACGGTGCGCACCGCCCAAAGGCTCGCTGATCACTTTGTCCACGATGCCCAGGCCTTTCAGGCGCTCGGCGGTGATACCCATGGCTTCAGCGGCGTCCGGTGCTTTCTCGGCGGTTTTCCACAGAATCGAAGCGCAACCTTCCGGAGAGATCACCGCATAGGTCGAGTACTGCAGCATGTTCAAATGATCGCAAACGCCGATCGCCAAAGCACCACCGGAACCACCTTCACCGATCACGGTGGCGATGATTGGGGTTTTCAGGCGAGCCATGACCCGCAGGTTCCAGGCAATGGCTTCGCTCTGGTTGCGCTCTTCAGCGTCGATGCCAGGGTAAGCGCCCGGCGTGTCGATGAAGGTCAGGATCGGCATCTTGAAACGTTCGGCCATTTCCATCAGGCGGCAGGCCTTGCGGTAGCCTTCCGGACGCGGCATGCCGAAGTTGCGGCGAACCTTTTCGCGCACTTCGCGGCCTTTCTGGTGACCGATCACCATCACTGGCTGGTCATCCAGGCGGGCGATACCGCCTACGATGGCGGCGTCGTCGGAGAAGTGGCGGTCACCGTGCAACTCATCGAACTCGGTGAAGATGTGTTCGATGTAGTCCAGGGTGTAAGGGCGACGCGGGTGACGCGCCAGACGCGCGATCTGCCAGCTGGTCAGCTTGCCGAAGATATCTTCGGTCAGCGTGCTGCTTTTGTCCTGCAGGCGGGAGATCTCATCGCCGATATTCAGCGAATTGTCATTACCGACCAAGCGCAACTCTTCGATCTTGGCTTGCAGGTCGGCGATCGGCTGTTCGAAATCTAGAAAATTCGGGTTCATAGGCGTCCGTCTTGGGTCGACGTCCAAGAGAGCTTGGGCCGGCCGGTTGTATATTCGCGCCCTACCTTAAGGGACAGGCGCGTTCAGGTCGAGATTAAAAATTCAGGTCAAGGCCAGGGCCATCCAACAGCACTGACCGTCAACGGTATTGGAGGAAGACGTTGTCTCGCCCGAACTGGTCACGCAGGGCTTGAATCAACGCATCCGCCGGATCGATTCGCCAGCCTTCACCGAACTGCAGCAAGGCTTTCGCATCGGGACTGGTGTAGTCCATGGTGATCGGGCACGCACCACGGTGGCGCTTGAGCAGCTCACCCAGCCAGCGTAGCTGATCACCTTTCAAATCTTTGGCGTGCAACTTCAGGCGCAGGCTCTCAGCCAGGTTGGTACGCGCATCTTCCATGCTCATCACCCGCTTCACCCGCAACCTCAGGCCGCCGGAGAAATCATCGTTGCTGACTTCGCCTTCGACTACCACCATTGCATCAGTCTGCAACAGCGATTGCGCGGAATGGAACGCATCGGCAAACAACGATGCCTCGATCCGCCCGGAACGGTCATCAAGGGTGATGAACCCCATTTTGTCGCCCTTTTTGTTCTTCATCACCCGTAGGGCGATGATCATGCCGGCGACCGTCTGGGTATCGCGCGCAGGCTTGAGATCGATGATGCGCTGACGGGCGAAACGGCGTATTTCACCTTCGTATTCGTCGATCGGGTGACCGGTCAGGTACAGGCCCAGGGTATCTTTTTCCCCTTTCAACCGCTCCTTGAGGGTCAGCTCCTTGGCTCTGCGATGGTTGGCGTAAACATCGGCATCTTCTTCGACGAACAGACCGCCAAACAGGTCGGCATGGCCACTGTCGTGGGTACGGGCAGTCTGCTCGGCAGCCTTGATCGCCTCTTCCATCGCGGTCAGCAGGACGGCACGGTTACGGTCGATATTGGCTTGATAAGCCTTCGGCTCATCGTGGAAGTACGGGCCAAGACGATCCAGCGCTCCGCTGCGGATCAAGCCGTCGAGGGTGCGTTTGTTGATGCGCTTGAGGTCGACCCGGGCGCAGAAATCGAACAGATCCTTGAACGGCCCCTCCAGGCGCGCTTCGGTGATCGCTTCGACCGGCCCCTCGCCCACGCCCTTGATCGCGCCCAATCCGTAAATGATCCGGCCTTCGTCGTTCACCGTGAACTTGAACTCTGAAGTGTTCACATCCGGTGCGTCGAGGCGCAGCTTCATCGTGCGCACTTCCTCGATCAAGGTCACGACCTTGTCGGTGTTGTGCATATCCGCCGAAAGCACCGCCGCCATGAACGGCGCCGGGTAGTGCGTTTTGAGCCATGCCGTCTGGTACGAGACCAGACCATAAGCCGCGGAGTGGGATTTGTTGAAGCCGTAACCGGCGAATTTTTCCACCAGGTCGAAGATGTTACCGGCCAGGTCGGCATCGATATTGTTGGTGGCGCAACCTTCAATGAAGCCGCCACGCTGCTTGGCCATTTCTTCGGGCTTTTTCTTACCCATCGCCCGACGCAGCATGTCTGCACCGCCGAGGGTGTAGCCGGCCATGACCTGGGCAATCTGCATCACCTGTTCCTGATACAGGATGATGCCGTAAGTCGGCGCCAACACGGGCTTGAGGCCTTCGTACTGGTAATCCGAGTGCGGGTATGCCAGTTCGGCACGACCGTGTTTACGGTTGATGAAGTCGTCCACCATGCCCGATTGCAGCGGGCCAGGACGGAACAGCGCCACCAGTGCGATCAAGTCTTCCAGGCAGTCGGGCTTGAGCTTCTTGATCAGCTCTTTCATGCCACGGGATTCGAGCTGGAACACCGCCGTGGTTTCGGCTTTTTGCAGCAGCGTGTAGGTCGGCTTGTCGTCCAGCGGGATAAACGCGATATCCAGCGGCGGCTCGTTGACCTTCGCGCGGTCGCGGTTGATGGTTTTCAGGGCCCAGTCGATGATCGTCAAGGTCCGCAGGCCAAGGAAGTCGAACTTCACCAGCCCGGCGGCTTCAACGTCGTCCTTGTCGAACTGGGTCACCAGGCCATCGCCCGCTTCATCGCAATAGATCGGCGAGAAATCGGTCAATTTGGTCGGAGCGATCACCACACCACCGGCGTGCTTGCCGACGTTACGCACAACGCCTTCGAGCTTGCGGGCCATCTCCCAGATTTCAGCGGCTTCTTCATCGACCTTGATGAAGTCACGCAGAATTTCTTCCTGTTCGTAGGCCTTTTCCAGGGTCATGCCGACTTCGAACGGAATCATCTTCGACAGACGATCCGCCAGGCCATAAGACTTGCCCTGCACCCGCGCCACGTCACGCACCACCGCCTTTGCCGCCATCGAACCGAAGGTGATGATCTGGCTTACCGCGTTGCGGCCGTATTTTTCGGCCACATAGTCGATCACCCGATCGCGCCCGTCCATGCAGAAGTCGACGTCGAAGTCGGGCATGGAGACCCGTTCCGGGTTAAGGAAACGTTCGAACAGCAGGTCATATTCCAGCGGGTCGAGGTCGGTGATCTTCTGTACATAAGCCACCAGCGATCCGGCACCCGATCCACGGCCTGGCCCCACCGGTACGCCGTTGTTCTTGGCCCACTGGATAAAGTCCATCACGATCAGGAAGTAACCCGGGAATCCCATCTGGATGATGATATCCAGCTCGAAATTCAGTCGATCGACATAGACCTGACGCTTGGCCTCGTAGTCTTCAGTGGTGTCCTTGGGCAGCAGGACCGCGAGACGCTCCTCAAGGCCATCGAACGAGACTTTGCGGAAATACTCGTCGATGGTCATGCCATCGGGAATCGGGAAGTTGGGCAGGAAGTGCGTGCCCAGTTTGACTTCGATGTTGCAGCGTTTGGCGATCTCGACCGTGTTTTCCAGCGCTTCGGGAATATCGCTGAACAGCTCGGCCATTTCCTCGGCGCTTTTGAGGTACTGCTGATCGCTGTAATTCTTCGAACGCCGCGGATCGTCAAGCGCGCGGCCCTCACCGATGCAAACGCGAGTTTCGTGGGCGGCGAAGTCTTCCTGCTTGATGAAGCGCACATCGTTGGTCGCCACCAGCGGCGCACCGATTTTCTCGGCCAGCGCCACGGCACCGTGCAGTTGCTCTTCGTCATTGGGGCGATTGGTACGCTGGATTTCCAGATAGAAGCGGTCCGGGAACACCTCCATCCATTCGCGCGCCAAGGTTTCGGCTTCGTCCGGGTTGCCACTGAGCATCGCCTGGCCGATCTCGCCTTCTTTCGCCGCCGACAGCATGATCAAGCCTGCGCTGGCTTCAGCGACCCACTCGCGCTCGATGATGATCGAACCGTTGCGCTGGCCGTCGATAAAGCCGCGGGAAATCAGCTCGGTGAGGTTGCGATAACCTTCGGCGTTCATCACCAGCAGGCTGATCCGGCTCAGCGGATTGTCCGGATCCTTGTTCGACAACCACAGGTCGGCGCCACAGATCGGCTTGATTCCCGCGCCCATGGCGGCTTTATAGAATTTGACCAGGGAACACATGTTGTTCTGATCGGTGACCGCAACGGCAGGCATGTTCATGCCGACCAGGGTCTTGACCAGCGGCTTGATCCGCACCAGACCGTCGACCAGGGAATATTCAGTGTGCAGGCGTAGATGAACGAATGAAGCCGGCATAGTGATCCTGTCTAGAAACTAGAAACGTGAAGACAACAAGGCCCGGATTGTACCGGGCCTTGGCAAAAAAAATCAGCCTTGCTGCTAACTCTCGATCAGGCTTTCCCGCGCCTCATACGCCAAGCGCACCGGGGCAAACGAGCGCCGATGGATCGGGGTCGGCCCCAGACGAGCGAGCGCTTCAAGATGGACTGGCGTCGGGTAACCTTTATGCCCGCCAATGCCGTAGCCGGGATAAATCAATTCGAACGCAGCCATTTCACGGTCACGACTGACCTTGGCCAGAATCGATGCAGCCGCGATGGCTGGCACCTTGCCATCACCCTGCACCACCGCTTCGGCGCGCATCGGCAATTTCGGGCAACGATTACCGTCGATCATCGCGAGTTTCGGCTGTATATGCAGCCCTGCTACCGCGCGCTGCATGGCCAGCATGGTGGCATGGAGTATGTTCAGCTCGTCGATCTCTTCGACTTCCGCGCGGGCGATGCACCAGCTCAGGGCTTTCTCGCAGATTTCATCGTAGAGTTTTTCCCGGCGAGCTTCGGTGAGCTTCTTCGAGTCATTCAAGCCGAGAATCGGACGGTTCGGATCGAGGATCACAGCCGCAGTCACCACGGCGCCACAGAGCGGGCCGCGACCGACCTCGTCGACGCCGGCAACCAACTCTTCCACTTCAGCGACCAAGGTGAAATCCAGCCCCATCTGCATGCTTGTTTTACTCATTGTGCTTGGCCGATCAAATTCAGCACCGCATCCGCCGCCTGATTAGAGGCATCCAGACGCAAGGTACGGTGGATTTCGTCAAAACCGCGAGTTTGCTCTTCCCCACCCTCGATCAGCGGCGACAGGGTCTGGGCCAGCGCTTCGACCGTCGCATCGTCTTGCAGCAACTCGGGCACCAGCAGTCGCTGGGCCAGCAGGTTCGGCAAGGAGACGTAGGGGCTTTTCACCATCCGCTTGAGAATCCAGAACGTCAGCGGCGCCAAGCGATAAGCGACCACCATTGGGCGTTTGTACAACAGGGCTTCAAGCGTTGCCGTTCCGGACGCGATCAGCACTGCGTTACACGCGGCCAAGGCCAGGTGGGACTTGCCATCGAGCAAGGTCAGCGGCAGATCGCGGCCGACCAACAGCTCTTCAAGCTGCGCGCGACGCTGCGGGTTGGCACACGGCAAGACAAACCGCACGCCAGGACGCAGTGCCCGCAGGCGTTGGGCCGTGTCGAGAAACAATGCACCCAGACGGCCCACTTCGCCGCCGCGACTGCCGGGCATCAGCGCGACCAACGGCCCGTCAGGCAATCCAAGCTCGGCCCGCGCTGCGGCACGGTCGGCCTCGAGCGGAATAGCATCGGCCAGGGTGTGCCCGACAAACCGCACTGGCACGCCCTTCTCTTCATAGAACTTTGCTTCAAACGGAAACAGCGTCAGCATCAGGTCGCAACCTTCACGAATCTTCAGCACACGCTTCTGTCGCCAAGCCCAGACCGACGGACTGACGTAATGCACGGTCTTGATCCCGGCCTGACGCAGTTTGAGTTCGATATTGAGATTGAAATCCGGGGCATCGATTCCGATGAACACGTCCGGCTTTGCGGCAATCAGGTCTGCGACCAGTTTCTTGCGACGTGCCAGCAATTCGCGCAATCGGCCAAGGACCTCCACCAGGCCCATGACCGACAGGCGCTCCATCGGGAAGTATGAAGTCAAACCTTCAGCCTGCATCAGCGGGCCACCGACACCGATGAATTCGATTGCCGGGTGTTGAGCCTTGAGCGCACGCATCAGCCCCGCGCCCAGAATGTCACCGGAAGCCTCACCCGCCACCAGCGCAATACGCAGATTGGCCATGATTAGCGGGTGATGCCGCGCGTCGAAGACTGGATGGAGTCACGGAACACCGCAACTTCCGGGAATTGCTCCGAAGGTTCGGCCAGTTCGGCGAGTGCTTGCTCAACTGTCAGGCCCTGGCGATAGACCACCTTGTAGGCACGACGCAGGGCGTGGATCGCATCTTCGCTGAAACCGCGACGGCGCATGCCTTCGAAGTTCATGCTACGGGCTTCGGCCGGATTGCCGAACACCGTAACGAACGCGGGAACGTCCTTGCCGATGGCGGTACCCATGCCGGAAAAGCTGTGGGCACCAATGTGGCAATACTGGTGAACCAGGGTAAACCCGGACAGGATCGCCCAGTCTTCAACGTGCACATGACCGGCAAGTGCGGTGTTGTTGACCAGAATGCAGTGGTTTCCGATGACGCTGTCGTGACCGATGTGGGCATAGGCCATGATCAGGTTGTGATCGCCCAGGGTGGTTTCCGAACGATCCTGAATGGTTCCACGGTGAATGGTCACGCCTTCGCGAATGACATTGTGGTCACCGATCACCAGGCGAGTTTCTTCGCCCTTGTACTTCAGATCAGGCGTGTCTTCACCTACCGAGGAGAACTGATAGATGCGGTTGTGCTTACCGATTCGGGTTGGGCCCTTAAGAATCACATGCGGCCCGATAACCGTCCCCTCGCCGATCTCCACACCTGCGCCGATGATCGACCACGGCCCGACCTCGACACCGTCAGCCAGGACGGCCGTCGGATCGATGATTGCGCGAGGGTCAATCAAACTCATAGTTTACGTTCCGCGCAGATGATTTCAGCTGAGCAGACTGGCTTGCCGTCGACCGAAGCCTGGCACTCGAACTTCCAGATCTGACGCTTGCAGCTGATGAACTTGGCTTCAAGAATCAACTGATCACCCGGCAACACCGGCTGGCGGAAGCGTAGCTTGTCGGAACCGACGAAGTAATAAAGGGTGCCATCGGCCGGTTTCACGTCGAGCATCTTGAAACCAAGGATCCCGGCAGCCTGAGCCATCGCTTCGATGATCAGTACGCCCGGCATGATCGGATGCGCCGGAAAGTGACCATTGAAGAAAGGTTCGTTGATGCTGACATTCTTGTAGGCGCGAATGCGCTTGCCTTCCACATCCAGATCCACGACCCGGTCCACCAGCAGGAACGGGTAACGGTGAGGCAGGTATTCGCGAATCTCGTTGATGTCCATCATTTCGGGGGGAAGCCTATGTAAAGATTGGGAGCGCGCGACTTACGCGCACTCCTCTAGCAAATCAAGGACACAGTCTAGCGGCTGCGCACATTTGATATGGAAATGGTATCAGCCATCTGAAGAAGCATTACCGTCAGGGGTCACTTCCCCTACTTGCTTTTCCAGCTGTCGCAAACGCCGTGCGATGTCATCGAGCTGACGGATACGGGCCGCGCTTTTGCGCCACTCGGCCGCTGGCTGCATTGCCGTACCGGAAGAATAGGAACCTGACTCGGTGATCGAGTGAGTCACCATGGTCATCCCGGTAATGAAAACGTTGTCGCAAATATCGATATGTCCCACCAGACCTACGCCACCGGCGAGCATGCAATGCTTGCCGATTTTGGTGCTGCCGGAAATTCCCACGCACGCGGCCATGGCCGTGTGATCACCAATCTGGACGTTGTGGGCGATCTGAATCTGGTTGTCGAGCTTAACGCCATTACCGATGATGGTATCGGCGAGCGCGCCGCGGTCGATGGCAGTATTCACGCCAATTTCCACGTCGTCACCGACCAGAACGCCACCGATCTGGGCAATTTTCTGCCAGATACCCTTTTCGTTGGCAAAACCAAAGCCTTCGCCACCGAGTACGGCACCCGACTGGATGACCACTCGTTTGCCGATGCGAACGTCGTGATACAGCGTGACACGGGGAGCGAGCCAGCCACCTTCGCCAATGACGCTACGAGCACCGATGAAACAGTGCGCGCCAACGGTTGTCCCCGCGGCAACTTGCGCACCGCTCTCGATGACTACAAACGCTCCGATACTCGCCGCCGGATCGACCACCGCGTCCGCCGCAATGACTGCGGTCGGATGAATACCGGCCGCCGCCTTGGGCTTGGGATCGAACAGGTGAGAAATGCGCGCGTAGGCAGCGTATGGATCAGGCACCACCAACACATTACCGACAAACCCCTCAGCATCAGAGGCTTTCAGCAACAAGGCTGCAGCCTGGCTGCCTGCCAGGTATTTACGGTATTGGGGATTTGCGAGAAAGCTCAACTGAGTTGGGCCAGCCTCCTGCAAGGTGGCTAGCCCAGTAATTGCCTTCTCCGCGTCGCCACGTAATGTGGCACCGAGGAACTCGGCCAGTTGGCCGAGTTTGATAGTCGCAGTCATGGATTACTTCAGCTGATTCATGCGCTCGATAACCTGGCGCGTGATGTCGTACTGAGGCTTGACATCAATCACTGCGCCACGCTCGAAGACCAGGTCAAAAGCACCTTTCTTGATGACTTCTTCCACAGCGCTGTCCAGTTTCGGCTTGAGCTGTTTCAGCATTTCACGGTCGGCAACGGCTTTGGCTTCGTTCAGTTCCTTGGACTGGAACTGGAAGTCACGAGCCTTTTGCTTGAATTCAAGCTCCAGACGCTCACGCTCGCCTTGCTGCATTTTGTCGCCACCGGCCATCAGACGATCCTGAATACCCTTGGCACTGCTTTCCAGTGTCTTGAGCTTGGTCAGTTGAGGACCGAATTTTTTCTCGGCATCCACGGCGTACTTCTTGGCCGCATCGGATTCCAATAGGGCCATCTGATAGTTCAGAACGGCGATTTTCATGTCGGCAAAAGCCGGGCCTGCTACCAGTACGGAAGCCAGGAGAACCAATTGAGTCAACTTACGCACGATGCACTCCTACAAAATCCATTGTCGTTATCTTGGGTCAGACGCTTAGAACGTCTGGCCGAGGGAGAATTGGAACACTTGAGTCTCGGCATTGCTGTCCGGCTTTTTAACTGGCATCGCTAACGCGAAGCTCAACGGACCAAGGGCGGTCACCCAAGTCACACCAACACCCACAGAACTGGCCATATTGCTCAGGCTGACGTCGTTACATTGAGTGTTGGACTTCGAGCCATCGGCATTGGTGCTCTGCTTGCAGGTCGAATCGAACACGTTACCCACATCCCAGAATACCGAGGTGCGCAACGAACGCTGGTCTTTCACGAACGGCAACGGGAACAGAAGTTCTACACCACCCTGAATCAGGACGTTACCACCAAACGGCAATGGATCCTGGTCTGGATCGACTGCTGTTCCCGGGTTCACGCCCCGGCTCGGGGTACTGCGAGGCCCCAAAGTGCTGTCCTTGAAGCCACGAACCGAGTTGAAACCACCAGCATAGTAGTTTTCATAGAACGGCAAGCCATCAGTGGAACCATAACCATCGCCATAACCCAGTTCGGTGTGCAGGCGCATGGTGTAGTTTTCAGACAACGGCTGGAACAATTGACCGCGGTAATCCAGTTTAAAGAACGACAAATCGCTGCCCGGGGTTGTCGCTTCCGCAGTCAGGCTTTGGGAATGACCACGGGTCGCCAGTACGCCTTTGTTCAATGTGGACTCGGACCAACCGGCCGAGGCCTTGAAGTTCAGATACTGATCACCTTGCTGGTTAACGAAGTCGAAAATTTCGTCGACGGTGTAAAGACCCGTCTTGATCTTGTCTTGTTGCGCAGTCAATCCGAAGGTCAGACGCGACGTCTCGCTGATTGGATAACCGACGCTGACGCCCGCTCCCAGGCTGTCAACGGCGTAGCTGGCTACGTTGACATCAAGGTCTTTGTAGTCGGTGGTGCGATAGAAGGCGTTGTAACCCAGGCTCACACCATCAGCGGTCCAGTACGGGTCGACATAACCGAAGTTATAGCGACTTTGATATTGGCTGCGAGTCAAGCCGATGCTGACCTTGTTACCCGTACCCAGGAAGTTGTTCTGGGTAATCGAACCACCAAGGATCAAACCGGCACTCTGGGCAAAACCGACGCTGGCGGTAATCGAACCGGACGCTTGTTCTTCAACGCTGTAGTTCACATCCACCTGGTCATCGACGCCAGGTACGGCCGGCGTCTCAACGTTGACTTCCTTGAAGAAGCCCAGTCGCTCCAGACGTGTCTTGGATTGGTCGATCAGGTAAGTCGACGCCCAACCGCCTTCCATCTGGCGCATTTCACGGCGCAGCACTTCGTCCTCGGACTTGGTGTTGCCACGGAAGTTGATGCGGTTGACGTAAGCACGCTTGCCCGGATCGACAGCGAAGGTGATGTCTACGGTGTGGTCTTCATCATGAGGCTGCGGTACGCCGTTGACGTTGGCGAAGGTGTAACCCTCGTTACCCAGACGACGGGTGATCAGCTCGGACGTCGTGGTCATCAGCTTGCGCGAGAACACCTGGCCTTTCTGCACCAGGAGCAGGGACTTGACCTGATCCTCTGGAACCTTCAGGTCACCGCTCAACTTGACGTCACGAACGGTGTACTTGTCGCCTTCGTTGATGTTGACGGTGATATAGACGTGCTTTTTGTCCGGAGTGATGGACACCTGGGTCGAAGCGATATCCATGTTGATATAGCCACGGTCCAGGTAGTAGGAACGCAGACGCTCCAGGTCACCGGACAGTTTTTCACGAGCATACTTGTCGTCGTTCTTGAAGAACGACAACCAGTTGGTTGTCTTGAGTTCGAACAGGTCGATCAGGTCTTCATCCGGGAAGACCGTGTTGCCCACCACGTTGATGTGCTGGATAGCCGCCACGGTGCCTTCGTTGATGTTGACCTTCAAACCGACGCGGTTGCGCGGTTGAGGTACCACTTCGGTGTCGACGGTGGCGGAGTAGCGACCCTGAGCGACGTACTGGCGCTGCAGCTCGTTACGTACACCTTCAAGGGTCGCACGCTGGAAGATCTCGCCTTCGGCCAGACCGGACTGCTTGAGGCCCTTCATCAGGTCCTCTGTGGAAATCGCCTTGTTACCTTCGATCTCGATACTGGCGACCGACGGACGCTCGACTACAGTAATAACCAGGACGTTGCCATCGCGGCCCAGCTGGATATCTTGAAAGAAACCGGTTTTGAACAACGCACGAGTGGATTCCACCAGGCGATGATCATCCGCCTGTTCACCGACGTTCAACGGCAAAGCACCAAAGACGCTACCCGCGGAGACCCGCTGGAGGCCATTGACGCGAATATCAGAGATAGTGAAGGACTCGGCGTGAACTTCGGCGATCATCAATACGGTGAGAACCGCAGTTAGCAGCAGACGTTTCATGAAGTCCTTTCTTATTCCAACTGGCAATAAACAAACTGCCGCAAAATGCGGCAGATTCGCAATTCAGCGACGTTACAGACGACCCAGATCATTGACCAGAGCAAGCAACATCACTCCGACCACCAAACTGATACCGATCTGTATCCCCCAACCTTGCACCCGATCCGACAAGGGACGACCACGCGCCCACTCAATCAGATAAAACAACAAATGCCCCCCATCCAGCACAGGAATGGGCAGCAAATTCAGAACTCCCAGGCTAATACTCAGATAAGCAAGGAAATTCAGGAAATCAGCAACACCCGACTGGGCCGAAGCGCCCGCCACTTTAGCAATGGTTATCGGTCCACTCAAGTTTTTTACCGAGAGCTCGCCGAACAACATTTTCTTCAGCGAATCCAGGGTCAGCAGGCTCATGGTCCAAGTACGCCGCGCCCCCTCCCCAATCGCGGCCACCGGACCGTAACTGACCTCCCGAATCATCTCCGGCGGCCAGTCGACAGGCTTGACCCCAGCCCCCAGGTAACCGCTCGGTGCCTTCCTGTCGCCACGCGCAGCCAGTGTCACAGGGACGTCGATTTGAGCACCCTCGCGCTCGACCCGCAGCATGATTTTGGTATCAGGATGCATACGGACGGTGTCGACCACTTGCTGCCAGTCATCCAGTGCCTTGCTGTCCAGCGCCAGCAGTCGGTCACCGGTTTTCAGGCCAGCAGCCTGCGCCGGGCCCTTTGGATCAAGTTCAGCCAGGACCGGCGGCAACGCCGGACGCCAGGGACGGATACCCAGCGATCGAATCGGATCCGGCTCATCAGCCCCCTTGAGCCATTTATCAAGAGCCAGCTCACGCGGAGAATCGACCGTGGAGCCTTGTTCACGAACCAACACTTGCAGGGAACCGCTTTCCCCGAGTCGACGGACCAACTGCAAATTCACCGCCGCCCAACCGGAAGTCGGCTCACCGTCGATGGAAACAATTTCCTGACCCGGGTTCAAACCGGCCTTGGCGGCGATACTGCCAGACTCTACAGCCCCGATGACCGGGCGCACCTGCTCGCTGCCGAGCATGGCCAGCACCCAGAAAAACACCAGGGCCAACAGGAAGTTGGCAATCGGCCCAGCCGCTACGATGGCAATACGCTGACGGACGGATTTTCGATTGAAGGATTGGTCGAGTTGATCGACAGGTACTTCGCCTTCACGCTCGTCAAGCATCTTGACGTAGCCACCCAGCGGGATGGCAGCCAAAACGAACTCAGTGCCTTTTTTGTCGTGCCAGCGCAGCAGTGGCATTCCGAAGCCAACGGAGAAGCGCAGCACTTTGACCCCACAGCGACGCGCGACCCAGAAATGGCCGAACTCGTGGAAGGTAACCAGCACGCCCAAAGCTACCAGGGTGCCGACAATCATATAGAGCGCGCTCATCTATTTTCTCCGCATTCCTATCCGCTGCTGCATGGGCCAACGCATTGCACACTTATCGTCCGTGACGACTCAACCATCGTTCGGCCAGCACACGCGCCTTCGCGTCTGCCGTGAACACTGCCGCGAGATCATCCACTGCTACCACAGGCTCGAGATTCAAGGTTTCCTCGATGATACTCGCGATTTCCGGGTAGCGAACCCGTCCGTCGAGAAAGGCCGCAACCGCGACCTCATTGGCCGCATTCAACATGGCCGGTGCACTGTTGCCTGCCTCGGCCGCCAGACGGGCCAGGCGCAGGCAAGGAAAACGCTCCTCATCGGGCGCCTGGAAGTCCAGACGCGCGATGGCAAACAGATCGAGCGGCGCCACACCCGAATCGATCCGTTCCGGCCAGGCAAGCGCATGGGCGATTGGCGTGCGCATGTCAGGATTACCCAATTGAGCCAACACTGAGCCATCGATATAGTCGACTAGCGAATGAATGACGCTCTGCGGGTGAATCACCACTTCGACCTGGGAAGGCTTGGCATCGAACAGCCAGCAGGCCTCGATCAGTTCGAGCCCTTTATTCATCATGCTGGCCGAGTCGACCGAAATCTTGCGCCCCATGGACCAATTCGGATGAGCACAGGCCTGCTCGGGGGTAACATGTGCCAGCTCAGCCATGGGTGTCTGCCGGAACGGGCCACCCGATGCCGTCAGCAGAATCCGACGCACACCGACCGCCCCCAGACCTCGGGCAAAATCCTGCGGCATGCACTGGAAAATCGCGTTGTGCTCACTATCGATCGGCAGTAACACCGAGCCACTTTTGCGCACAGCCTGCATGAACAACGCACCGGACATTACCAGTGCTTCCTTGTTGGCCAGGAGGATTTTTTTGCCAGCCTCGACTGCAGCCAAGGTCGGACGCAAACCCGCCGCGCCGACAATGGCCGCCATCACCGCATCGACTTCCGGGTCGGCGGCGACCTGACACAGACCGTCCTCCCCCACCAAAACCCGGGTCGAAAGACCTGCCGCACGCAGATCATCCTGCAACACTCGAGCAGCCGCCGCTTCAGGCACTACAGCGAATCGCGGAGTATGACGCACGCACAGTGCCAGCAGCTCACTCAATCGTGTGAAGCCGCTCAAGGCGTAAGCTTGATAGCGCGCAGGATGGCGAGCGATGACATCAAGGGTGCTCAGACCGATCGAACCCGTCGCCCCCAACACGGTAATCTGCTGTGGGCGGCTCACGGTGCAGCCATCCACAACAGTACGGCAAATACAGGGATCGCGGCGGTCAGACTGTCGATCCGATCCAGTACGCCGCCGTGTCCCGGCAGTAGATTACTGCTGTCCTTGATCCCTGACTGGCGCTTGAACATGCTTTCGGTAAGGTCGCCCACGACTGAAATAAACACGATCAACGCCGCGCCGATCAGACCCTTGAACAGCTCCGCAACCGTCCAGTCACGGAAAAACCCGACCAGAACAGTGATGATCAGGCTCAGCGCCAAACCACCATAAACGCCTTCCCAACTTTTGCCCGGGCTGACTAGCGGAGCCAGCTTGCGCTTGCCGAACGCCCGACCGGAAAAATACGCGCCGATATCAGCCCCCCAGACCAGCACCATCACCGCCATGATCAACCAGTTCCCCAGGGGCTCCTGCTTGATAAGGACCAGGCCTTGCCAGGCCGGCAGCAGAATCAGCAGTCCGATCACCAGCTTGCAGGCCGCACTGGCCCAGTGATCGCTGGAGCGTGGATACGTCAGCACCAGATAGGTCGCAATGCCCCACCAGAGCACCGAAGCCCCCAGTATCCAGGGCGCGAGCCCCGGCAACAGGTGCATGACAAACAGCATCAGCGCGACGGCTGCGGCATAAGCAACGCGCATCGACTGCTCATTGAAACCCGCCAGGCGAGCCCACTCCCAGCCCCCCAGGGTCACTACCAATCCGATGAACAGCGCGAAGGCAGACCCCTCGAGAAGGAAGAAACCGCACAGGGCAATCGGCAGCAGGATCAGCGCGGTGATGATTCGTTGTTTGAGCATTAAACCCGGGCTCCAGCCTCGACCTGCTCGCTCGTTTTACCGAAGCGACGCTGGCGAGATGCGAAATCGGCCAGCGCGTTACGCATGGCGTCGTGTTTGAAGTCCGGCCAGAACAGGTCGGAGAAGTACAATTCGGCATAGGCCAGCTGCCACAGCAAAAAATTGCTGATGCGGTGTTCGCCACCGGTACGGATGCACAAGTCCGGTAACGGCAGATCACCGGTAGCCAAACAGGTTTGCAGTAATTCCGGGGTGATGTCTTCGGGTCGCAGGTGCCCCGCCTGAACTTCCCGAGCCAGGCGCTGCGCCGCCTGCGCGATATCCCACTGACCGCCGTAATTGGCGGCGATCTGCAGAACGAAGCGATTGGCGCCTGCGGTCATGTTCTCGGCTTCACGCATCGCAGCCTGAAGCTCCGGGTGGAAACGCGAACGGTCGCCAATGATGCGCAAGCTGATGTTGTTGTCGTTGAGGCGCTTGGCCTCACGACGCAATGCCTTGAAGAACAGATCCATCAAGGCACTGACCTCATCGGCCGGGCGCTGCCAGTTCTCACTGGAAAACGCGAACAAGGTCAGTACTTCGACCCCCGCCTCGGCGCACACCTCGATGACCGCACGAACCGCATCCACACCCGCTTTATGCCCGGCGATACCCGGCATAAAGCGTTTTTTCGCCCAGCGATTATTACCATCCATGATGATCGCGACATGGCGCGGCACCGCAGGCGGTGCAATCTGCTTGGTCTTTTCCATGAAAACGTGACCCTTATACGGCCATCAGGTCTTTTTCTTTCTGCGCCAAATCCGCATCGATTTTAGCCACGAACTTTTTGGTCAGATCGTCGATTTCGCCAGTGGCGCGACGCTCTTCGTCTTCACTGATTTCCTTTTCCTTGACCAGATCCTTGAGCTGGCTGTTCGCGTCACGACGGATGTTGCGCACCGCAACACGGGCGTCTTCAGCAACATCGCGAGCCTGTTTGGTGAAGCCCTTACGGGTTTCCTCAGTCAGGGCAGGCATGGAAATCAGCAGCAACTCACCGAGGTTGGTCGGATTGAGGTTCAGACCAGCGCTACCGATCGCCTTGTCCACTGCACCCAGCATATTGCGCTCGAAGGCAACGACTTGCAGGGTGCGAGCGTCTTTGACAGTGATGTTCGCAACTTGCTTGATCGGCGTGTCGGAGCCGTAATACGGCACCATGACACCTTCCAGAATGCTTGGATGCGCCTGGCCGGTACGAATACGACCGAAGTTGTGCGCCAGCGATTCCACGGATTTCTGCATGCGCTCTTGAGCGTCTTTCTTGATTTCGTTGATCATTGTTGGCCTTCCTCGATCAGGGTCCCTTCAGCGCCACCGTGCACGATGTTCAGCAGGGCGCCGGGCTTGTTCATGTTAAATACGCGCAACGGCATCTTGTGGTCGCGGCACAGGCAAATGGCCGTCAGATCCATCACGCCCAGCTTGCGATCCAGTACTTCATCGTAGGTCAGATGATCGAACTTCTCGGCATGCGGGTCTTTGAATGGGTCAGCGGTGTAGACGCCATCGACCTTGGTCGCCTTAAGCACGACATCGGCATCGATTTCGATTGCACGCAGGCAGGCTGCCGAATCCGTGGTAAAGAACGGGTTGCCGGTACCGGCTGCGAAAATCACGACATCCTTGGAGTTCAGGTGACGCATGGCCTTGCGGCGATCATAGTGATCGGTCACGCCAACCATGGAAATGGCCGACATCACAATGGCCGAGATATTGGCACGTTCGAGCGCATCGCGCATCGCCAAGGCGTTCATCACAGTGGCCAGCATGCCCATGTGGTCGCCAGTGACCCGATCCATCCCAGCCTTGCTCAGCGCTTCGCCACGGAACAGGTTACCGCCGCCGATCACCAGACCGACCTGAACACCGATGCCGACCAGTTGGCCAACTTCCAGCGCCATGCGATCCAGAACTTTCGGATCGATCCCGAACTCTTCCGAGCCCATCAGGGCCTCGCCGCTAAGCTTGAGTAGAATGCGTTTATAGCGAGCCTGATAACCACTGCCCTGCTGAGCCATTGCGAATCTCTCCTGCGGCGTATTTTAAAAATTCTTTGCGAGCTGTTTTCAGCTGGCGTTCACTCTAGCTTGGCGCTGCTTCAGCGCCATCGGAACATGGCTTTGTAAGTCAGTTCCAAAAGGAAACCAATTAAAAATTGGTGCCCCATCTGAAAAGAGGCTGCGCGCGTGAGCGGGCAGCCTCTTCAGGGCGACAGTTAAAAAACCGTCTTATTGCTTGGAAGCAGCCGCAACCTGAGCAGCAACTTCTTCAGCGAAGTTGTCAACTGGCTTCTCGATGCCTTCGCCGACCTTGAAGTAGGTGAAGGAAACGATTTCTGCGCCAGCTTTCTTGGCCAGGGCACCAACGGTGATTTCCGGGTTCATGACGAAAGCTTGCTCGACCAGGCTGGCTTCGGCCAGGAACTTGGTGATACGGCCAGCGATCATCTTCTCGACGATTTCTGCTGGTTTGCCTTTCATCTTGTCTTCGTTCAGGGTCATGAAAACACCCTTCTCGCGCTCGATGGCCTCTGGCGAAACCTGCGATGGCAGCAGGAACTCAGGGTTGCTTGCCGCCACGTGCATGGCGATCTCTTTGGCCAGCTGTACATCGCCGCCCTTGAGAACAACAGCAACACCGATCTTGTTACCGTGCAGGTAGGTGCCGACAACGTCACCCTCTACGCGTACCAGACGACGGATGTTGACGTTTTCGCCAACTTTGGCAACCAGGGCTTCACGAGCCAATTCCTGAGCGGCGATCAGCGGAGCTGCGTCGGTCAGTTTTTCGTCGAAAGCTTTTTCTACGCTGGCAGCAACGAAGTTCTTGAAGTCGTCTTGCAGGGCCAGGAAGTCGGTCTGCGAGTTAACTTCCAGCAGAACGGCGGACTTGTCGTCAGCCTTGATGGCGATTGCGCCTTCAGCGGCAACGTTGCCAGCTTTTTTGGCAGCCTTGATGGCGCCCGAAGCACGCATGTCATCAATGGCTTTTTCGATGTCGCCGCCAGCCTTGGTCAAGGCCTTTTTGCAGTCCATCATGCCTTCGCCAGTACGCTCGCGCAGTTCTTTGACCAACGCTGCAGTAATCTCTGCCATTTCAAAATTCCTCTTGGATAGGTTATCAACCATTCCACCCGATCGAACGGGCGTTCAATTCTTCCCGAACCACCCTTGTTAGCTGCCGCACGTTACAGATGAAGCAGAGGGCGCCAACAAATGGTTTCCGAGGTGGCAAAAAGGGGGCCAAGCCCCCTTTTTGCTTACTGAGTCAACGCCAGGGGCGTTAATTACTCAGCTGCAGCTACCGGAGCTTCTTCAACGAAAACTTCGGTGCCGCCAGAAACGTTGTTGCGACCACGGATAACAGCGTCAGCCATCGAACCCATGTACAGCTGGATAGCGCGGATTGCGTCATCGTTGCCTGGGATGATGTAGTCAACGCCTTCCGGGCTGCTGTTGGTATCGACTACGCCGATAACCGGGATGCCCAGCTTGTTGGCTTCGGTGATCGCGATGCGCTCGTGATCAACGTCGATAACGAACAGAGCGTCTGGCAGACCGCCCATGTCCTTGATACCACCCAGGGAACGATCCAGCTTTTCCAGGTCACGGGAGCGCATCAGCGCTTCTTTCTTGGTCAGCTTGGCGAAAGTACCGTCTTCGGCTTGTACTTCAAGGTCACGCAGACGCTTGATGGAAGCACGGATGGTTTTGAAGTTGGTCAGCATGCCGCCCAACCAGCGGTGATCGACGTACGGCGAACCGCAACGTGCTGCTTCTTCAGCAACGATCTTGCCAGCGGAACGCTTGGTGCCGACGAACAGAATCTTGTTTTTGCCCTGGGCCAGGCGCTCTACGAAAGTCAGAGCTTCGTTGAACATTGGCAGGGTTTTTTCAAGGTTGATGATGTGGATCTTGTTACGCGCGCCGAAAATGTATTTACCCATTTTCGGGTTCCAGTAACGGGTCTGGTGACCGAAGTGCACACCGGCCTTCAGCATATCGCGCATGTTGACTTGGGACATGATAGTTCCTTAATAAGTCGGGTTTGGCCTCCACGTATCCCAATGACCAACCAGCAGCATCAGCTGAAGGCACCCAGGTCATCGTGTCGACACGTGTGTGGATTTAGGCTTTTCGGGGCATCCCCGGAAAGCGGCGCATTTTATATCACAAGGGAGGAAAAAACGAAACCCGGATTCTGAAATCCTGGCGACCACACAGTTCCCGCCCTTGGAATCGGCCCACAATGCACCATTGTATGGAGAGAAGCGATTCACAGAGCGGCGGATTTGCCCCGATCGTCTGTTAGAATTGCGTTTTTCAGGGCTGCGAAGTTCGATTGCGCAACGCCCTTTTCGTTGAGAAAGCGCCATCGAGCGCAGAGAGAGCCTGTATGACCGTCACCCTCAAAACCCCCGAGGACATCGCAAAAATGCGCGTCGCCGGCAAACTGGCCGCCGATGTGCTGGAAATGATTGCCGAATACGTCAAGCCGGGTGTGACCACCGATCAACTGAACCAGATCTGCCACGACTATATTGTCAACGAGCAGAAAGCCATCCCTGCCCCGCTCAACTACAAGGGGTACCCGAAGTCGATTTGCACATCGATCAACCATGTGGTCTGCCACGGCATCCCGAACGACAAGCCGCTGAAGGATGGCGACACCCTGAACATCGACGTCACCGTTATCAAGGACGGCTACCACGGCGATACCAGCCGCATGTTCCACGTCGGCACCGTGCCGGTCTGGGCCGAGCGTCTGTCGCAAGTGACCCAGGAATGCATGTACAAGGCGATTGAAATCGTCAAACCCGGTTGCCGCCTCGGCGACATCGGTGAAATCATCCAGAGACACGCTGAAAAGAACGGTTTCTCGGTGGTTCGCGAATTCTGTGGTCACGGCATCGGTAAAGTTTTCCACGAAGAGCCACAGATCCTGCACTACGGCCGCGCGGGCACCGGCATGGAACTGCAAGCCGGCATGACCTTCACCATCGAGCCGATGATCAACCAGGGCAAGGCTGACACCAAGGTCCTAGGCGACGGCTGGACCGCGATCACCAAGGATCGCAAGCTGTCGGCACAGTGGGAACACACGCTGCTGGTGACCGAGACCGGTTACGAGATCTTTACCTTGCGCAGCGATGACACCATCCCGCGCGTTTCGGCCTGATCCGCCCCGCTCCATTCCCAGCCTTACAGAAAGGAAAGCCAATCGATGCCGCAGGTGGATCCAGAACTCTTCGATCGCGGCCAGTTCCAGGCTGAACTGGCCCTGAAGGCAAGCCCGATCGCGGCTTTCAAGAAGGCGATCCGCCAGGCCCGCGAGGTGCTCGACGGGCGCTTTCGCAGCGGCCGGGACATTCGCCGGTTGATCGAGGATCGCGCCTGGTTCGTCGATAACATCCTGCAAAAGGCCTGGGAACAGTTCGACTGGAGTGAAGACGCCGACATCGCGCTGGTTGCAGTCGGCGGCTATGGTCGGGGCGAATTGCACCCCTACTCCGACATCGATCTGCTGATCCTGCTGGACAGCGCCGATCATGAAATTTTCCGTGACTCCATCGAGCGTTTTCTGACGCTGCTGTGGGACATCGGCCTGGAAGTCGGTCAGAGCGTTCGCTCGGTCGACGAATGTGCCCAGGAGGCCCGCGCCGACCTGACGATCATCACCAACCTGATGGAAAGCCGCACCATCGCCGGCCCCGAGCGCTTGCGCCAACGCATGCTCGACGTCACCAGCACCGCACACATGTGGCCGAGCAAGGATTTCTTCCTGGCCAAGCGGGCCGAACAGAAGGCCCGTCACCACAAGTACAACGACACCGAATACAACCTGGAACCCAACGTCAAAGGCTCGCCGGGCGGACTGCGGGATATTCAGACGATTCTATGGGTGGCTCGTCGCGAGTACGGCACCCTGAACCTGCGCGCACTGGCCGGCGAAGGCTTCCTGGTAGAGAGCGAAAACGCCCTGCTGGCGTCTTCCCAGGAATTCCTGTGGAAAGTGCGTTACGCCCTGCACATGCTCGCCGGCCGCTCGGAAGACCGCCTGCTGTTCGATCACCAGCGCACCATTGCCAAGCTGCTGGGGTTCGAAGGCGACGATGCCAAGCAAGCCATCGAAAACTTCATGCAGCAGTATTACCGGGTGGTGATGAGCATTGCCCAGCTCAGCGACCTGATCATCCAGCACTTCGAAGAGGTCATCCTCGCACCGGATGATCAAGCGCCGCCGCAGCCGATCAACTCGCGATTCCAGCTCCACGATGGCTACATCGAGGCGCGCAACGACAACGTGTTCCGTCGCACCCCGTTTGCCATGCTGGAGATCTTCGTGCTGATGGCCCAGCAGCCGGAAATCAAGGGCGTGCGCGCCGACACCATTCGTCTGCTGCGCGAAAACCGTCACCTGATCGACGACGATTTCCGCAACGACATTCGCAACACCAGCCTGTTCATCGAGTTGTTCAAGTGCAAGATCGGCATCCATCGCAACCTGCGACGGATGAACCGTTACGGCATCCTCGGGCGTTATCTGCCGGAATTCGGCTTCATCGTCGGGCAGATGCAACACGACCTGTTTCATATCTATACGGTCGACGCCCACACGTTGAACCTGATCAAACACCTGCGTAAGTTGCAATACACGCAAGTGTCGGAAAAATTCCCGCTGGCCAGCAAGCTCATGGGCAAACTGCCCAAACCCGAGCTGATCTACCTGGCCGGGCTGTACCACGACATCGGCAAGGGCCGGCATGGCGACCACTCGGATATCGGCGCCGTGGATGCCGAAGCTTTTTGCCAGCGCCACCAACTCCCCCTGTGGGACAGTCGCCTGATCGTCTGGCTGGTGCAGAATCATCTGGTGATGTCGACCACCGCCCAGCGCAAGGACTTGTCCGACCCGCAGGTGATCCACGATTTCGCACAGATCGTCGGTGACGAAACCCGCCTCGACTACCTGTACGTGCTGACCGTCGCCGACATCAACGCCACCAACCCGACGCTGTGGAACTCCTGGCGCGCCAGCCTCTTGCGCCAGCTTTACACGGAAACCAAGCGCGCCCTTCGTCGCGGCCTGGAAAACCCGGTCGATCGCGAGGAGCAGATCCGCCAGACCCAGAGCGCCGCCCTGGATATTCTGGTGCGCGGCGGCACCGATCCGGACGACGTCGAGCAATTGTGGGCGCAATTAGGCGATGACTATTTCCTGCGCCACACCGCTGGCGACGTGGCCTGGCACAGCGATGCGATCCTCCAGCAGCCAGCCGATGGCGGGCCACTGGTGCTGATCAAGGAGACCACTCAGCGCGAGTTCGAGGGTGGCACGCAAATCTTCATCTACGCACCCGACCAGCACGACTTCTTCGCCGTGACCGTGGCCGCGATGGACCAGCTCAACCTGAACATCCACGACGCCCGGGTCATCACCTCCAGCAGCCAGTTCACCCTCGACACCTACATTGTGCTCGACGCGGATGGCGACTCGATCGGCGATAATCCGGCACGGGTCAAGGAGATCCGCGAAGGCCTGACCGAAGCCCTGCGAAACCCGGCCGACTACCCGACCATCATCCAGCGCCGGGTACCGCGCCAGCTCAAGCATTTTGCCTTCGCGCCGCAGGTCACGATCCATAACGATGCACAGCGCCCGGTCACCGTACTTGAACTGACCGCGCCCGACCGCCCCGGCCTGCTGGCGCGAATCGGTACGATCTTCCTGGAGTTCGACCTGTCGCTGCAAAACGCCAAGATTGCGACCCTGGGCGAACGGGTGGAAGACGTCTTCTTCATCACCGATGCCAACAACCAGCCTTTATCCGACCCGCAGTTGTGCAGCCGGTTACAAGATGCAATCGTCGAGCAGTTGAGCGTCAATCAGGAACCCGATATCAAACTGTCGCGTATCAGCATTTGAATAACAAATTTCCCGAATGGAGCCCGCCCCTGTAGGAGCTGGCTTGCCAGCGATGGACAAAAGGCGCCGCGTTTATCCTGTAGAAACGCGTCATCGTTAACGCCCATCGCTGGCAAGCCAGCGCCTGCAAAGGGTCGGCCAGCCGCCACACCGAACGAGATCTACCGATGAACAACGCTCTGACCCAGCTCCAGCCCTACCCTTTCGAAAAGCTCCGCGCCCTGCTCGGCAGCGTCACGCCAAACCCGGAAAAGCGCGCGATCGCGCTGTCCATCGGCGAGCCGAAACACCGCTCGCCAAGCTTTGTCGCCGAAGCGCTGGCAAGCAATCTGGATCAGATGGCCGTGTACCCGACCACCCTCGGCATCCCGGCCCTGCGCGAAGCCATTGCGGCATGGTGCGAACGTCGCTTCAACGTCCCGAACGGTTGGCTCGACCCGGCGCGCAACGTGCTGCCGGTCAATGGCACCCGTGAAGCGCTGTTCGCCTTCACCCAGACCGTGGTCAACCGTGGCGACGATGCGCTGGTGGTCAGCCCGAACCCGTTCTATCAGATCTACGAAGGCGCAGCGTTCCTCGCCGGTGCCAAGCCGCATTACCTGCCATGCCTGGATGAAAACGGTTTCAACCCGGACTTCGATGCCGTTTCACCGGACATCTGGAAACGCTGCCAGATCCTGTTCCTGTGCTCGCCAGGCAACCCGACCGGCGCGCTGATCCCGGTCGACACCCTGAAAAAGCTGATCGCCCTGGCCGATGAATACGACTTCGTGATCGCTGCCGACGAGTGCTACAGCGAACTGTACTTCGACGAACAAACCCCGCCGGCCGGCCTGCTCAGTGCCTGCGTGGAACTGGGCCGCAAGGACTTCAAGCGTTGCGTGGTATTCCACAGCCTGTCCAAGCGCTCGAACCTGCCAGGCCTGCGTTCGGGTTTTGTCGCCGGAGATGCGGACATCCTCAAAGGCTTCCTGCTGTATCGCACCTACCACGGCTGCGCGATGCCAGTGCAAACCCAACTGGCCAGCGTCGCTGCGTGGAACGACGAAGTGCACGTGCGCGCCAACCGTGCCCTGTACCGCGAGAAGTATGACGCAGTGCTGGAAATCCTCAGCCCGGTCATGGACGTGCAGCGCCCGGATGGCGGTTTTTACCTGTGGCCGAATGTAGCCGGTGACGACGCTGCCTTCTGCCGCGACCTGTTCGAACAGGAGCACGTGACCGTGGTGCCGGGTTCTTACCTGTCGCGGGATGTCGATGGCGTCAACCCGGGCGCAGGCCGTGTGCGCATGGCACTGGTCGCACCACTGGCCGAATGCGTCGAAGCCGCGGAACGTATCCGTGACTTCGTCCAGCGTCGTAAATAGCACGCGTCCTTTGTAGGGGCGAGCTTGCTCCTACAAGGGTTACTTGACCTGTCCGAGTTTCGCTTCACTCAGGTCCAGCTCACTCAACACCTCACGCAAGACGTCATCACCAATCTGGTGATGACGGCTGAGGCTATACAACTCCAGGCGTTGCGCCCGCAGCGCCTTCAACCGCAGACGCCGCTCCAGCAAATCCATCTGAAACGCCAGCGCCTGGGCTTCAGCCGAATCGTTGTATACCTCCAGTTGATGCCGATATTCGGACATGATCCGCGCCTTGAGCTCTGCCGATAAGGCGGATTCAGCGGCGTCATGAGGGTTGACCTCTTCGACTTCGAGCGCATGAATAGCCGCCTCGGCGGTTTTGCGCCAGGCATCGCGCACTTCATTTCGACGCTTGTCGTCAGGGCTTTTTTCGATCCCGCGCAGCAGCAACGGCAAGGCAATGCAGGCCGCGATCAGCGACAACAGAATGACCCCGGCCGCGATGAAGATCAGCAGGTCACGCTCAGGGAACTCGCTGCGGCCCATGAGCATCGGCACCGACAGCACACCCGCCAATGTCACCGCGCCGCGAACGCCACCGACGGTCAGCAACCAACAGGAACGCGCGCTGGGCACCCGGGTGATCTGATCCGCGCCGCGCCAGCGCCGCAGCAAAATGGACAGGCGCCAGATGCTCTGCACCCAGACAAACCGCAACACCAGCAGCACCAGGAAAATCGCCAGGACATCCAGACAACGGTAAAGCAACGTTGGCCACAGTGATGTTTCGTGGCTGGCCACGGCTTTGATGATGTCCGGTAACTGCAGACCCAACAGCAGGAAGATCAAGCCGTTGAAGGCAAACTCCAGCAAGGACCAGACGCTGCGATTGAGCAAGCGGGTATTGGTCTGGCGCGGAAGCAGGTCAAGCCAGCTCTGCATCATCCCCGCCGCTACCGCCGACAGAATGCCCGACACCCCCACCCGCTCGGCCAGCACGTAGGCGGCAAACGGCAACAGCAACATGAAAACCACATGCGTGGCCGGATCATCCCAACCGCGGGCGACCATCCATGAGCGCAAGCGCCCCACCAGCCAGCTCAATGCCACGCCCGTGGCCAGGCCTCCAATTGCCACCAGCACGAAAGTGACACTGGCATTGGCCAGCGAGAACACGCCTGTCACGGCGGCCACCAAGGCAAACTTGAAGGTCACCAGACCCGACGCATCGTTCATCAGCGCCTCGCCCTGCAGCATGTGCATCAATGGCGTCGGCAAGCGGTTCTGGGAGATCGCCGATACCGCCACGGCATCGGTCGGCGATAGCACCGCCGCCAGTGCAAACGCCACGGCCAGCGGAATGCTCGGCAACAACCAATGAATGAAATACCCCGCACCGACCACCGTGAACAACACCAGGCCCACCGCCAGCGTCAAAATCGGCCCACGCAAGCGCCAGAACTCACGCTTGGGCATGCGCCAGCCATCGGAAAACAACAGCGGTGGCAGGAACAGAAACAGAAACAGCTCAGGATCAAGGGTGACGTGCAGCCCGAGTGTCGGCCAGGCAAGCAAGGCACCGGCGCCAATCTGCACCAATGGCAACGGCAACGGGATCACCCGTCCGATCAGGCGTGAAACGCCGACCAACATCAGCATGATCAGGACGGTGTAGGCGGTTTGCATAACGCAGGGTTCCCGGACAAACGACAGCATTGAAGTGCCATATTAGCCGCTTAGACTGTGCACTGACCTTTGCACCAATGTCGCACGCGGTTCCGCAGGAACGAGCTCGCTCGCGAAGGTCGCCAACAATGGCGCTACCAAACTGACACCCCGTGGTGTTCTCGAGTTCATCGCGAGCGGGCTCGCTCCTACAGGGTTTCATGCAGGTGATAAAGACAAACCCGACCACAGCCGACGCGAAACCGTCCGGTCATGGCATAATCCCGAACCTTTTATTTCCGGCACCTGTAAAGGGGGCGATTCCTTGACCGTTTCAAGTAAAACGTTGCACCTTTTCGGCATCAAAGCCTGCGACACCATGAAAAAGGCGCGCACCTGGCTTGATGAACACGCTGTCAGCTATGACTTCCATGATTACAAGGCGGTCGGTATCGACCGTGAACACCTGACCCAATGGTGCAACGAGCACGGCTGGGAAGTGGTGTTGAACCGTGCAGGCACGACCTTTCGCAAGCTCGACGACGAACGCAAAGCCGATCTCGACCAGTCGAAAGCCATCGAGCTGATGCTCGCACAACCTTCGATGATCAAGCGCCCGGTGCTCGATCTCGGTGACCGAACCCTGATTGGCTTCAAGCCAGATATCTACGCGGCAGCACTCAAGTAGGCAGCCCGTTCCAATTTGCTAGAGGTATCAACATGTCCACTACCCCGTTCAGCCTGGCCTTTGGTGTCGGCACTCAAAACCGTCAAGGCGCATGGCTGGAAGTGTTTTACGCGCAGCCATTGCTTAATCCGTCCGCCGAACTGATCGCTGCCATCGCCCCGGTTCTGGGCTACACCGAAGGCAACCAGGCCATCGCCTTCACCACCGCACAGGCTTCGCAACTGGCTGAAGCGGTCAAAGGCGTCGACGCTGCCCAGGCCGCCCTGCTGACCCGTCTGGCCGAGAGCCACAAGCCGCTGGTCGCGACCATCCTGGCCGAAGACGCCCAACTGACTTCCACGCCTGAGGCTTACCTCAAGCTGCACCTGCTGTCCCATCGCCTGGTCAAGCCCCACGGCCTGAACCTGGCCGGTGTGTTCCCGCTGCTGCCAAACGTGGCGTGGACCAGCCAGGGTGCGATCGACCTGGCCGAACTGGCCGAGCATCAACTCGAAGCCCGCCTGCGCGGTGAGTTGCTCGAAGTGTTCTCGGTGGACAAGTTCCCGAAAATGACTGACTACGTCGTACCGGCCGGCGTGCGTATCGCTGACGCGGCGCGTCTGCGCCTGGGCGCTTACGTTGGCGAAGGCACTACCGTGATGCACGAAGGTTTCGTCAACTTCAACGCCGGCACCGAAGGTCCGGGCATGATCGAAGGCCGTGTTTCGGCTGGTGTATTCGTCGGCAAAGGCTCTGACCTGGGCGGCGGCTGCTCGACCATGGGCACCCTGTCCGGCGGCGGCAACATCGTGATCAAGGTGGGCGAAGGCTGCCTGATCGGCGCCAACGCCGGTATCGGTATCCCGTTGGGCGACCGCAACACCGTTGAATCGGGCCTGTACGTGACCGCTGGCACCAAAGTGGCGCTGCTGGACGAGAAAAACCAGCTGGTCAAAGTGGTCAAGGCCCGCGAACTGGCGGGTCAGCCTGACCTGCTGTTCCGTCGCAATTCGGAAACCGGTGCCGTGGAGTGCAAAACCCACAAATCGGCGATCGAACTGAACGAAGCGCTGCACGCTCACAACTAAGCGTCATACAAATTCACCTGTAGGAGCGAGCCTGCTCGCGATGGACGTCAACGATAACGCGGGGCATCAGATAGCCCGTGTCGTCCACGCGATCATCGCGAGCAGGCTCGCTCCTACAGGAGTCTGGCGTACACCCGCCCAAGTTCACCAGGGCTCAAAAGCATGATGATTCCCTCTCCCTGGCGCGCCGACTTTCCGGCCATCGCCGCGCTGCAACGGCAAGACCAGACCTATCTGGACAGCGCCGCCACCACGCAAAAACCTCAAGCCCTGCTCGATGCCCTCACGCATTACTACGCCAACGGCGCGGCCAACGTGCATCGGGCGCAACACCTGCCGGGCGCCCACGCCACCCAGGCCTTCGAGGACAGCCGCAGCAAAGTCGCCCAGTGGCTCAACGCCGGGGACCGCGGGCAAATTATCTTCACCCACGGCGCGACGTCTGCGCTGAATCTCCTGGCTTATGGCCTGGAACACCTATTCAATCCGGGCGATGAAATGGTCATCAGCGCCCTGGAGCATCACGCCAACCTGTTGCCATGGCAGCAACTGGCCAAGCGTCGCGCATTGAAACTGGTGATCCTGCCGCTGAACGCCGACGGTCTGATCGACCTCGAAGCCGCGGCGCAATTGATCGGCCCGCGCACTCGCCTGATGGCGGTCAGCCAGTTGTCCAACGTGCTCGGCGCCTGGCAACCGTTGCCCGCACTGCTGGCAATGGCCAAGGCGCACAACGCCCTGACCGTGATCGACGGTGCCCAAGGCGTGGTCCATGGTCGACATGACGTCCAGGCACTGGGTTGCGACTTCTATGTGTTTTCCAGCCACAAGCTCTATGGCCCTGATGGCCTGGGCGTGCTGTTCGGGCGCAATGAAGCCCTGCAACAGCTTCAGCCCTGGCAGTTCGGCGGCGAGATGGTGCTGGACGCCAACTACCACGACGCACGCTTTCGCCCTGCGCCGCTGGGATTTGAGGCGGGCACACCGCCGATTGCCAGTGTGATCGGCCTGGGCGCGACCCTGGATTATCTCGCCGGGCTCGATCAGGACGCCGTATCCGCCCATGAAGCGGCACTGCATGACTATCTGCTCAAAGGCCTTGAGGCGCGTAACGGCATTCACCTGCTGGGCAAGCCGCAAGTGGCATTGGCCAGTTTCACCGTCCAGGGTGTGCATAACGCCGATCTGGCCCATTTGCTGACCGAGCAAGGCATCGCCGTTCGCGCCGGTCATCATTGCGCCATGCCGTTGCTCAAAAGCCTTCAACTGGCCGGGGCGATTCGGGTGTCGCTGGGACTGTACAACGACTCCGAAGATCTGGAGCGGTTCTTTGAAGCGCTGGATCAGGCACTGGAGTTGCTGCGATGAGTTTGCCTGCCGATGCCGCGACCGCCCTGCACGCCTTTCAGAATGCGCCCGGCTGGGAACAACGGGCACGCCTGTTGATGCAATGGGGCGAACGCCTGCCGGCGTTGAGCGATGCGGATAAAGTCGACGCCAACCGCGTGCACGGCTGTGAAAGCCAGGTATGGCTGGTGGGCGTGTTGCACGATGGTCATTGGCAGTTCAGTGCCAACAGCGATGCGCGGTTGATTCGCGGATTGGTGGCGCTGCTGCTGGCACGGGTCAACGGCTTGTCGGCGGTTGAATTGCAACAGGTGGACTTGCCGGACTGGTTCAATCAGCTGGGGCTCGGTCGCCAGTTGTCCCCGTCCCGTAGCAATGGTTTGAACGCTGTTTTACAGCGGATGCGTGACTTGGCAGGTTAATAGCCATCGCGAGCAGGCTCGCTCCCACCGGGGATTTGTATTCGACGCCTATCCAATGTGGGAGCGAGCCTGCTCGCGATGAGGCCATCAGCAACAACCATCAAACCTCAGGTTTGACCCGATCCGCCGGCCGCCGCACGCCCGCCACAATCTTGTCCACAGCCTTGGTCGCGGCGACCATGCCGAACGTCGCCGTCACCATCATCACTGCGCCAAACCCGCCGGCACAGTCGAGCTTCACGCCGTCGCCGACAAAACTCTTCTGCAGGCAGATGCTGCCGTCCGGTTTCGGGTAGCGCAGCTGCTCGGTGGAAAACACGCAGGGGACGCTGTAATGGCGGGTCACGGTGCGCGAGAAGCCATAGTCGCGGCGCAGGGTTGAGCGCACTTTCGAAGCCAATGGGTCATTGAAGGTGCGGTTCAGGTCACAGACCTGGATCAGTGTCGGATCAATCTGCCCGCCCGCGCCGCCGGTGGTGATGATCTGGATCTTGCGGCGCTTGCACCAGGCGATCAGCGCCGCCTTCGCATTGACGCTGTCGATGCAGTCGATCACGCAGTCGATGTTCGGCGTGATGTACTCGGCCATGGTCTCGCGGGTCACGAAATCCGCCACCGCGTGCACGGTGCAGTCCGGGTTGATCCCGCGCAGGCGCTCGGCCATCACTTCGACCTTGGGCTTGCCGACGGTGCTGTCCAGCGCATGCAACTGACGGTTGGCATTGCTGACGCAGACGTCATCCAGGTCAAACAGCGAAATCTCGCCCACGCCGCAGCGCGCCATGGCTTCCGCCGCCCAGGAACCTACGCCACCGACGCCGACGATCGCCACATGGGCCGCGCGCAGGCGCTCAAGGCCCTCGATGCCATACAAACGGGCAATACCAGCAAACCGCGGATCTTCTGTACTCATGACCATTACCCCAAAAACCGGCGCGCATTATAGAGGGTGTCCGGCCTTCTAATAAGATTTAACTTTCAAGCTACAAGTGTAAGAACTTATGTGAAAGCACATTGCCCAATGTCGGGCATTTCCCTGTCCGATGTACGTTCAGCGATCTGCCGGTGTAGGATGCGCGCCCCTTGGCGGTAGCCAACCGTTCCTTCGTTCCACAGCCTTTGGAACCCGAAATAGCTATGTCATCGCGTAAATTTGGACTCAATCTGGTGGTGGTGCTCGCCATCGCTGCCTTGTTTACCGGCTTCTGGGCGCTGATCAATCGCCCGGTCACCGCTCCCAACTGGCCTGAACAGATTTCCGGCTTCTCCTATTCGCCGTTCCAGCAGGGCCAATTCCCACAGAAGGACCAGTACCCCACTGACGACCAAATGCGGCGTGATCTGGAGATCATGAGCAAGCTGACGGACAACATCCGTATTTACTCGGTCGACGGCACGCTGGAGGACATCCCCAAGCTCGCGGAAGAATTCGGCCTGCGGGTGACCCTGGGGATCTGGATCAGCCCGGACCAGGAGCGCAACGAGCGAGAAATCGCCCGGGCCATCGAACTGGCCAACACCTCGCGCAGCGTCGTACGCGTGGTTGTAGGCAACGAGGCGATTTTCCGTAAGGAAATTACCGCACAGGAACTCAGCGTAATGCTGGACCGCGTTCGCGCCGCCGTGAAGGTGCCGGTCACCACGTCCGAGCAGTGGCACGTCTGGGAAGAACACCCCGAACTGGCCAAGCACGTCGACCTGATCGCCGCCCACGTTCTTCCTTATTGGGAATTTATCCCGGTGGACAAGGCCCAGCAGTTCGTTCTGGACCGCGCCCGCGACCTGAAAAAGCTGTTCCCGAAAAAGCCGCTGCTGCTGTCTGAAGTGGGCTGGCCGAGCAACGGCCGCATGCGCGGCGGCGCCGACGCGTCGCCGGCAGACCAGGCGATCTACTTGCGTAACCTGGTCAACAAACTCAACCGCCAAGGCTTTAACTACTTCGTGATCGAGGCCTTTGACCAGCCTTGGAAGGCCAGCGACGAAGGTTCGGTGGGAGCGTATTGGGGCGTGTTCAACGCCGCGCGCCAGCAGAAATTCAACTTCGAAGGCCCGGTCGTCGCCATTCCGCAATGGCGCGTATTGGCCATCGGCTCGGTGGTGCTGGCACTGCTGTCGCTGACCCTGCTGATGATCGACGGCTCGGCCCTGCGCCAACGCGGCCGTACCTTCCTGACGTTCATCGCGTTCCTCTGCGGTTCGGTGCTGGTGTGGATCGGTTATGACTACAGCCAGCAATACAGCACCTGGTTCAGCCTGACGGTGGGCTTCCTGCTCGCCCTCGGTGCGCTCGGGGTGTTCATCGTGCTGCTCACCGAGGCCCATGAACTGGCCGAGGCGGTGTGGATTCACAAGCGCCGCCGGGAATTCCTGCCGGTGGTCGGCGATTCGAACTACCGCCCCAAAGTGTCGATTCACGTGCCGTGCTACAACGAGCCGCCCGAGATGGTCAAACAGACCCTCGATGCCCTGGCCAACCTCGATTATCCGGACTTCGAAGTCCTGATCATCGACAACAACACCAAGGACCCGGCGGTCTGGGAACCGGTGCGCGACTACTGCGAAACCCTCGGCCCGCGCTTCAAGTTCTTCCACGTCGCGCCATTGGCCGGTTTCAAGGGCGGCGCGCTGAATTACCTGATTCCGCATACCGCCAAGGACGCCGAAGTCATCGCGGTCATCGACTCCGACTACTGCGTGCACCCGAACTGGCTCAAGCACATGGTGCCGCACTTCGCCGATCCGAAAATCGCCGTGGTGCAATCGCCGCAGGACTATCGCGACCAGAACGAAAGCACCTTCAAGAAGCTCTGCTACGCGGAATACAAAGGCTTCTTCCACATCGGTATGGTCACCCGCAACGACCGTGACGCGATCATCCAGCACGGCACCATGACCATGACTCGTCGCTCGGTGCTCGAAGAACTGGGCTGGGCCGACTGGTGCATCTGTGAGGACGCCGAGCTGGGTCTGCGGGTGTTCGAAAAAGGTTTGTCGGCGGCGTACTACCACGACAGTTACGGCAAGGGCCTGATGCCCGATACCTTTATCGACTTCAAGAAACAGCGGTTCCGCTGGGCCTACGGTGCCATTCAGATCATCAAGCGCCACACCGCCAGCCTGCTGCGCGGCAAGGACACCGAACTGACCCGTGGCCAGCGTTACCACTTCCTCGCGGGCTGGTTGCCGTGGGTGGCGGACGGCATGAACATCTTCTTCACCGTCGGTGCACTGCTGTGGTCGGCGGCGATGATCATCGTGCCGCAACGGGTCGATCCGCCACTGCTGATCTTTGCAATCCCGCCTCTGGCACTGTTCGTGTTCAAGGTTGGCAAGATCATCTTCCTCTACCGCCGTGCGGTGGGCGTGAACCTGAAAGACGCGTTCTGCGCGGCCCTGGCCGGGCTGGCGTTGTCGCACACCATCGCTAAAGCGGTGCTGTACGGCTTCTTCACCAGCAGCATTCCGTTCTTCCGCACCCCGAAGAATGCCGATAACCACGGTTTCTGGGTGGCGATTTCGGAGGCTCGCGAAGAGGTGTTCATCATGCTCTTGCTATGGGGCGCGGCGCTGGGGATCTTCCTGGTCAACGGCATGCCGAGCAATGACATGCGCTTCTGGGTCACCATGTTGCTGGTTCAATCGCTGCCCTACCTGGCGGCGCTGATCATGGCGTTCCTGTCGTCACTGCCCAAACCCGTGGCCGAGACGGCAACGGCACCTGCGGTCTAAATCTTCGCGGATGCACTAAACGGCGGCCTATGGTCGCCGTTTTGCTTTAAGATAACCGCCATTTTGCAGGGCTTGGCTGAAGGGCCAGACCCAATACCTGTAGGAGCGAGCCTGCTCGCGAGAAACGCAAGGGCAACGCGGTCATTCAGATCGCACGCGTTACCGTTATCGTCCATCGCGAGCAAGCTCGCTCCTACACATTTACAGAATCCGGAGTTTTCACATGACGGCCCACGCCGACCTTTCGCCGACCCTTCAACTCGCCATCGACCTGATCCGCCGTCCCTCCGTGACGCCGGTCGACGCCGATTGCCAGAAGCAGATGATGCAGCGCCTGGGCGATGCCGGTTTTGCGCTCGAGCCGATGCGCATCGAGGATGTGGATAACTTCTGGGCCACCCACGGTCAACACGACGGTCCCGTACTGTGCTTCGCCGGTCACACCGACGTCGTACCGACCGGCCCGGTGACCGCCTGGCAGATCGAACCGTTCAACGCAGTGATCGACGAACACGGCATGCTCTGCGGCCGTGGCGCGGCGGACATGAAGGGCAGCCTCGCCGCCATGACCGTGGCCGCCGAACGCTTTGTCGCCGACTACCCGGATCACAAGGGCAAGGTCGCGTTCCTGATCACCAGCGACGAAGAAGGCCCGGCGCACCACGGCACCAAAGCCGTGGTCGAGCGCCTGGCGGCGCGCAAGGAGCGTCTGGACTGGTGCATCGTCGGCGAGCCGTCGAGCACCACCCTGGTCGGTGACGTGGTCAAGAACGGCCGTCGTGGCTCCCTCGGCGCCAAGCTGACCGTCCGCGGCCTGCAGGGCCACGTCGCCTATCCGCATCTGGCGAAGAACCCGATCCACCTCGCTGCCCCGGCCCTGGCCGAACTGGCCGCCGAGCACTGGGACCACGGCAACGACTTCTTCCCGCCGACCAGTTTCCAGATTTCCAACGTCAACTCCGGCACCGGTGCGACCAACGTCATCCCGGGCGATCTGGTCGCGGTGTTCAACTTCCGCTTCTCCACCGAATCCACCGTCGAAGGCCTGCAGAAGCGCGTTGCCGACATCCTCGACAAACACGGCCTGGACTGGCACATCGACTGGGCGCTGTCCGGTTTGCCATTCCTCACCGAACCGGGCGCGCTGCTCGACGCCGTTTCGTCCAGCATCAAGGACATCACCGGTCGCGAGACCAAGGCGTCCACCAGCGGCGGCACCTCCGACGGGCGCTTCATCGCCACCATGGGCACGCAAGTGGTTGAGCTGGGGCCGGTCAACGCGACCATCCACCAGGTCAACGAGCGGGTGCTGGCGGCTGATCTCGACGTGCTGACCGAAATCTATTACCAGACCCTGATCAAGTTGCTCGCCTGATGCTGGCCTGCCCGATTTGCAGCGAACCGCTCAACGCGGTGGACAACGGCGTGGCCTGCCCCGCCGGGCATCGTTTTGACCGTGCACGCCAGGGTTACTTGAACCTGCTGCCGGTGCAGCACAAGAACAGCCGCGATCCTGGGGATAACCAGGCAATGGTTGAAGCCCGCCGCGACTTTCTGAACGCTGGCCACTACGCCCCCGTGGCCAGGCGCCTGGCGGAGCTGGCGGCCGGTTATGCGCCGCAGCGCTGGCTGGACATCGGTTGCGGCGAGGGTTACTACACCGCGCAAATCGCCGATGCCTTGCCGGACGCCGACGGTTACGCGCTGGACATTTCCCGGGAAGCGGTCAAACGCGCCTGCAAACGCAATCCGCAGCTGACCTGGTTGATCGCCAGCATGGCCCGCGTGCCCCTGGCGTCCGGCAGTTGCCAGTTTCTGGCCAGTGTCTTCAGCCCGCTGGACTGGCAGGAAGCCAAACGCCTGCTCAGCCCTGGTGGTGGACTGATGAAAGTCGGACCGACCAGCGGCCACCTGATGGAATTGCGTGAGCGGCTGTATGACGAAGTCCGCGAATACATTGACGACAAGCATCTGGACCTGGTGCCTGAAGGCATGGCGCTGGCGCACAGTGAAACCCTGGAGTTCCGGCTGACGCTAACCAGCGGCCAGGACCGCGCGAACCTGCTGGCCATGACGCCCCATGGTTGGCGCGCCAGCGCTGAACGTCGGGCCGCGGTCATCGAACAGGCCGAGCCGTTCGAGGTCACCGTGTCGATGCGCTACGATTATTTCGTTGTTCAATAACCCACCCTTTTTTGTCTGGGGCAACGGCCCCGGACCGGCTAAATCCGCGAATGGATTTTTCAGACCGCAGTGAGGACATCCATGCGCCAACCCGATATCGAGATTTACCTGAAAGACGCCGACGTCGACCACAAGGCCATCTCCGCCTGGCTCGGCGCGGCATTAGGCCCGTGCAGCGACTGGGTTCAGAAAGGCCAGACCTACAAGTGCAAGGCCGGCAATGTGCCGGTGACCTGGTTGCCGAAAGCCGTAGGAAAATGGAACAGCCTGTACCTGGAAAGCGACCAGACCCCATGGGAAGACGACATTGCCTGCGCACGCGCCGCATTTGCCGCGCTGAACGTTGAAGTGCGTTGCGCACCGGGGAGCTGGGTCGAGGAGGAAGGCGAGGAGACGGCCGATCGCTGGATTCGCATCAGCGCCGACGGTGAAGAAGAGATCACCTGGAAGACCGCTTAAAGCCTGAACACCGCACCTGTAGGAGCGAGCTTGCTCGCGATGGTCGTCAACGATAACGCGCCATTTCCAGAAAGCGCGGCGTCCTTGAGATCTTCGCGAGCAAGCTCGCTCCTACGGTGGTTTTGAGATGAGCTGAAGTTGGGGTTACAACCCCACCACATCCTCAGCCTGCAACCCCTTCTGCCCTTCCACCACCGCGTATTCAACCTGCTGGCCTTCGGTCAGCGAACGATGCCCTTCGCCACGAATGGCCCGGTAGTGCACGAATACGTCCACCCCGTCCGCGCGCTGGATAAAACCGTAGCCCTTGGCGTCGTTGAACCACTTCACGTTGCCGGTTTCACGTGTTGCCATCTGTTCATACTCCTTTTTTATTATGGATCGGGCTTTTCGCAGGAAAGCCTCGGGAACATTGCTAGCACTGGTCGTGCCATTGTCTGGCCAGCGCGGGCTCGCCGAGTATATGACAGCCGTAAAAACTCTCAACTCACTTTACTTAGCCGCTTTTTTGCCGATTTTCAGCGAATACGGCACACTATCGACCGCCCGAGCATTTGCTTGGTTTTTATTCACTCACGCAGAAGCCGTATGACCCGTTCCCCGTTCCGCCGTCTTGTGTTTGGCACCCTGCGCCGACTTTTGTACCTCTGGGTTCGCTCGGAGACGATCAACCAGTCGTCGTTCACCCTTGACCTGGACCGCAGTCGCCCGGTGTTCTACGTGCTGCAAAATCCTTCGCTGACCGACCTCGCCGTGGTCGACACCGAATGCACCAAGGCCGGCCTGCCGCGCCCGGTACTGCCAGTCTCGGTGGGCAACCTGCTGGAACCCGCTGCGTTCTTCTACCTGACACCGGACCCCGACTGGCTCGGCCGCCAGGACAAGCGCGGCGCGCCACCCACCTTGACTCGCCTGGTCAGCGCCCTGAGCCAGAATGCGGCCGAAGACGCACAAATCATTCCGGTCAGCGTGTTCTGGGGCCAGTCGCCGGACAGCGAATCCAGTCCGTGGAAACTCTTGTTCGCCGACAGCTGGGCCGTCACCGGGCGCCTGCGTCGCTTGCTCAGCATCATCGTGCTGGGGCGCAAGACCCGCGTGCAGTTCTCCGCACCGATCCACCTGCGCGAACTGATCGACCATAACAAGGGTCACGAGCGCACGGTACGCATGGCCCAGCGCATCCTGCGGGTGCACTTCCGCAACTTGAAAGCCGCCGTGATCGGCCCGGACATTTCCCACCGCCGGAATCTGGTCAAAGGCTTGCTCAACCAACCCCTGGTCAAACAGGCGATCATCGAAGAGGCCGAGCGCGAAAACATCTCCCTGGAAAAAGCCAAGGCCCAGGCCCTGCGTTATGGCAACGAAATCGCCTCGGACTACACCTACACCGCGATCCGCTTCCTGGAAGTGGTACTGAGCTGGTTCTGGAACAAGATCTACGACGGCATCAAGGTCAATCACATCGAAGGTGTGCAAAAAGTCGCCCAGGGCCACGAAGTGATCTATGTGCCGTGCCACCGCAGCCACATCGACTACCTGCTGCTCTCCTATCTGCTGTTTCGCAACGGCCTGACCCCGCCGCACATCGCCGCCGGGATCAACCTCAACATGCCGGTCATCGGCGGCCTGCTGCGACGTGGCGGCGCGTTTTTCATGCGCCGTACCTTCAAAGGCAACCCGCTCTACACCTCGGTGTTCAACGAATACCTGCACACCCTGTTCACCAAGGGTTTCCCGGTGGAGTACTTCGTCGAAGGCGGGCGCTCACGCACCGGTCGCATGCTGCAACCGAAAACCGGAATGCTCGCGATCACCTTGCGTAGTTTCCTGCGATCGTCGCGCATGCCCATCGTGTTCATACCGGTGTACATCGGCTACGAACGTGTACTGGAAGGCCGGACCTACCTCGGAGAATTGCGCGGCGCGAGCAAGAAGAAAGAATCGATCTTCGATATTTTCAAAGTCATCGGCGCGCTCAAGCAGCGCTTCGGTCAGGTGGCGGTGAACTTCGGCGAACCGATCAAACTGGCGCAATTCCTCGACAGCGAACAGCCGGGCTGGCGCAAGCAGGAACTCGGCCCTCAGTTCAAACCCGCCTGGCTCAACGAAACCACCAACCGCCTCGGCGAGAAAGTTGCGCAACATCTGAACGAAGCCGCCGCGATCAATCCGGTCAACCTGGTCGCTCTGGCGCTGCTGTCCACCAGCCGCCTGGCGCTGGACGATCGCGCCATGGCACGGGTGCTCGACCTGTATCTGGCGCTGCTGCGCAAGGTTCCTTACTCCCCGCACACCACGCTGCCGGACGGCGACGGCCGGGCCTTGATCGAGCATGTAAAGGACATGGATCTGCTCTCGGAGCAGAGCGATGCCTTGGGCAAGATCCTGTATCTGGACGAGCAGAACGCTGTCCTGATGACCTATTACCGCAACAACGTGCTGCACATCTTCGCGCTGCCGGCCCTGCTGGCAAGCTTCTTCCAGAGCGCCTCGCGCATGAGTCGCGAACAGATCCTGCGCTACACCCGCGCGCTGTACCCGTACCCGCAGGCGGAGCTGTTCATTCGCTGGTCGCTGGACGAACTGGACGCGGTGATCGATCAATGGCTCGAGGCGTTCGTCGAGCAAGGGCTGCTGCGTTTCGAAAACGACGTGTACTTGCGTCCGGCACCGAGTTCGCGGCATTTCGTGCTGCTGACACTGCTGTCCAAGAGCATCGCCCAGACCTTGCAGCGCTTCTACATGACCGTGTCCCTGCTGCTCAACAGCGGCCAGAACAGTATCAGCGCCGAAGAACTGGAAGACCTGTGCACGGTCATGGCCCAGCGCCTGTCGATCCTGCATGGCCTGAACGCCCCGGAGTTCTTCGACAAAAGCCTGTTCCGCCACTTCATCCAGACCCTGCTCAACCTCGACGTGCTCAAGCGCGACGCAGCCGGCAAGCTGGGCTATCACGAACTGCTCGGCGAACTGGCCGAAGGCGCAGCCAAGCGGGTGTTGCCGGCGGAGATTCGTTTGTCGATTCGTCAGGTGGCCTTGCATCGAAGTGAAGATGCGGAGGAGTTGGCTACGCCGCTCTGATCCAGATCGCAGAAGCAAGGACGCTTCTCATCTACCGCCTGTTGAATCGCTGGTCCACCTCGTTCAACGGTGAGCCACCGTAGCAATACTCCGTACACCTGAGCGTCAACGCCAGACACTCCGTCAAATGTCTGTAACACCTTGCCGGGCGATATTGCCGGAAGTTTCCGCTAAATTGTCGCTGGCGCCGAGCTTCTTCGGGCGTCAACGACATTGGATTCCACTCATGAAAAAACTTTCGCTCCTGGGGCTGACGGCTCTGCTTGGAGCTTGCCAATCGATACAACCTGCCGCCAAGACCAGCCTGGACGGTGAAGTCTTCTACTTGCAACGCATCGCCCTGCCCCCTGACGCCACCTTGAGCGTGAGCTTGCAGGACGTGTCGCTGGCCGATGCGCCGGCTGCAGTCCTCGACGAACAGAAAGGCCAAATCAAAGGTCAGGTGCCTCTCCCCTTTCATCTGAGTTACGATCCGGCGCAGGTTAAACCGGGTCATCGCTATTCAGTCAGTGCGCGCATCGAAGTCGATGGCAAGTTACTGTTCATCACCACCGAAAATCATGCCGTGCAGCTCGATGGCAGCGATCCACAACCTTTGAAAATCCGCGTCAACGCCGTCCGCTAACTCCCATTTTTGAAAGGAAGCTGCCATGCTCCGCCCCACTCTCCGCTTCGCCGGCCTGTGCGCTGGCTTGATGATCTGCGCCAACGCCATGGCACTGTCCCTCAGCGACCTGTCGCAAAAAGACGCCACCGGCGGCCTCAAGGATGCGCTGACCCAAGGCGCGCAACTGGCCGTGAAACAACTGGGCACACCAGGGGGTTTCAGTAACAACCCGGACGTGAAAATCGAACTGCCAGGCAAACTGGGCAAGGTCGCCAGCAAAATGAAGCAGTTCGGCATGGGTGATCAGGTCGATCAACTGGAGGCCAGCATGAATAAAGCGGCGGAAACCGCCGTGGTCCAGGCCCAACCGATCCTCGTGGATGCGGTGAAGAAAATGACCGTGGAAGACGCCAAGGGCATTCTCAGTGGCGGCAACGACTCGGCCACCCAGTACCTGAACAAAACCAGCCGCGAACAGATCCGCGCCAAGTTCCTGCCAATCGTCAAGCAAGCCACCGACCATGTCGGCCTGGCCCAACAGTACAACTCGTTCGCCGGCCAGGCCGCGACCATGGGCGTGATCGACACCAAGAACGCCAACATCGAAAGCTATGTCACCGAACAGGCATTGAACGGCCTTTTCGAAATGATCGGCAAACAGGAAGAAACCATCCGCCAGAACCCGGCAGCCGCGGCGACCAGCCTGGCGAAGAAGGTGTTTGGTACGCTCTGAGCCGAAACAAAAATGCTGTGGGGGGAGGTACATCCAAGGGAAATTGGTCGGCTGGCAGGCCGCCACCGCACTATATCGAAGTGCGGAGGGCCGGGGTCTACATCGGCAACGACGATACCGGCAAGATCTACTCCATTCACCAGAGCCCCTGTAGGAGCGAGCCTGCTCCGGGCGGCGTTCCGACGATGGTCGTCAACGATGACGCGGGCTTCCTGAATACCCGCGTTGCCCTGACGTTCATCGCGAGCAGGCTCGCTCCTACAGAGAGCACAGCGGCGTACACCCATCGCTCCTCACCACTCATCAGGCCGAGCGTTAGCTCGCCTGCAGCTTTTGATCTTGATCCACCCGCCCCCTCGGGAGGCTGAGTGGAGGTGTGCATCCGGGGAGTGGCGCGCAGCGCCGTTCGACGCAGTCGAACACGCTGCATGTAGGTCGTCGCGAAGCAGACCGGAGGGCAGTGTCCCCGGATGGATACCGCAACGAAGGAACGCCGAGCCCCAGCGAGGGGCCGGACGCTCGGGGCGAGCCTTTTTTTGCTTATCTTTTTTTTGGCGTTTCCGGTTTGAAAAAAAGTAAGTCGCCGTAAGGGTGAAACCGTCAGCCGCCGTTACCGCAGCAACGGATATGTACTCAATCAACCAAGAGCCTGGTCGGCCCAAAGGCCGCCAAGCCCAAAGATCAAGCCGGCTCTTTCCTGACCCGGAACCAAGCCGCATACAACGCTGGCAAAAACAGTAACGTCAGCGCCGTCGCCACGATCAACCCGCCCATGATCGCCACCGCCATTGGTCCGAAGAACACACTTCGTGACAGCGGAATCATCGCCAGCACCGCCGCCAGCGCGGTCAATACAATCGGCCGGAACCGCCGCACCGTCGCCTCGATAATCGCCTGCCATGGCTTGAGACCGGCAGCGATGTCCTGCTCGATCTGATCCACCAGAATCACCGAGTTACGCATGATCATTCCTGACAACGCGATCGTCCCGAGCATCGCGACAAAACCAAATGGCTGACGGAACACCATCAGGAACAGGGTCACCCCGATCAAACCCAACGGCGCCGTCAGAAACACCATCGCCGTGCGGGAGAAACTGCGCAGTTGCAGCATCAGCAACGTCAGTACGACCACAATGAACAACGGTACGCCAGCCTTCACCGAGTTCTGCCCGCGTGCCGAGTCCTCCACCGTGCCCCCGACATCCAGCAAGTACCCGTCCGGCAACTCGGCGCGGATCGGTTCCAGGGTCGGCAAGATCTGCTGCACCAGGGTCGCCGGTTGTTCCTTGCCATAAATGTCGGCGCGAACCGTCACGTTGGGCAAGCGGTTACGGTGCCAGATCACGCCTTCCTCAAAGCCGTACTCCAACGTTGCGATCTGCGACAGCGCCACGCTACGACCGTTATCGGTCGGCACCGCCAGGCTTGGCAGCAGCGACAGTTCGCTGCGTTCTCGCAAGGTGCCGCGCAGCAGGATTTCGATCAACTCGTTGTCTTCACGGTACTGGCTGACGCTGGAGCCGGTCAGCGAACTTTGCAGGAACTTCGACAGGTTCGCCGTGCTCACGCCCAGTGCCCGCGCGCGGTCCTGATCGACGTTCAGGTACACGACTTTGCTCGGTTCTTCCCAGTCCAGGTGGACGTTGGCCACGTGCGGGTTTTCGCGAACCTTGGCCGCGACCTTGCGGGCCAGTGCGCGAACTTCCTCGATGTGCTCGCCCGTCACCCGGAACTGCACCGGATAACCGACCGGCGGGCCATTTTCCAGGCGCGTGACCCGCGAGCGCAGGGCCGGAAATTGTTCGTTGAGGGTTTCGATCAGCCAGGTGCGCAGCGCTTCACGCTCCTCGATGGTCTTGGCCAGGACCACGAACTGGGCGAAGCTCGCCGCGGGAAGTTGCTGATCCAGCGGCAGGTAAAAACGCGGCGAGCCGGTGCCGATGTAGGCCACGTAGTTATCGATTCCGGCTTTGTCCTTGAGCAGCGCCTCCAGGCGCTTGACCTCCTTGGCCGTGTTGCTCAGGGAAGCGCCTTCAGCCAGTTTCAGGTCGACCATCAACTCCAGTCGGCCGGAGGCTGGAAAGAACTGCTGAGGCACAAAGCGGAACAGCACAATCGAGGCAATGAACAACAGCACGGTCAAGGCGATAACGGTTTTGCGCCAGCGCACACACCACTCCACCAGACGCCTGACGCGCTGATAGAACGGTGTGCCATAAGGGTCGGGCTGGCCTGCGCCGTGTTTGGCCGCGTGAATTTTCGCCAGGTCCGGCAGGAGTTTTTCCCCGAGATAAGGCACGAACACCACAGCAGCCACCCAGGAGGCGAGCAGTGCGATCGTCACCACCTGGAAGATCGAGCGGGTGTATTCGCCCGTGCCCGATTGCGCGGTGGCAATCGGCAGGAACCCGGCGGCGGTGATCAGCGTTCCGGTCAGCATCGGGAATGCGGTACTGGTCCAGGCATAGCTGGCGGCTTTTATGCGATCGAAGCCCTGCTCCATTTTGATCGCCATCATTTCCACGGCGATGATCGCGTCGTCCACCAGTAACCCCAGGGCCAGCACCAGCGCGCCGAGGGAAATCTTGTGCAGGCCGATGCCCAAGTAATACATGCAGGCGAAGGTCATTGCCAACACCAGCGGGATCGCCAGGGCGACCACCATGCCCGTGCGCACACCGAGGGAGAAAAAGCTCACCAGCAGCACAATCGCCAACGCTTCCACCAGCACCTGGATGAACTCGCCGACGCCGGTTTTCACTGCCGCAGGCTGGTCGGACACCTTGCGCAGTTGCATGCCAACCGGGAGGTTTTTCTGAATGCGGGCGAACTCGACTTCCAAGGCCTTGCCCAGCACCAGAATGTCGCCGCCATCCTTCATGGCCACGGCCAGACCAAGGGCATCCTGCGCCATGAAGCGCATGCGCGGTGCGGGAGGATCGTTGAAGCCACGGCGTACGTCAGCCACATCGGAGATGCGGAAGGTGCGATCACCGACGCGAATCGGAAAGTTTTTTATCTCATCGACTGTCTGAAAATTCCCCGACACCCGTAGCTGCAATCGTTCGCTGCTGGTTTCAAAGAATCCGGCGGTGGATACCGCGTTCTGTTCTTCAAGCGCCTGTTGCACCGCCGCCAACGGCAAGCCAAGGGTGGCGAGTTTGACGTTGGAAAGCTCAATCCAGATTTTTTCGTCCTGCAACCCGAGCAGGTCGACCTTGCCCACATCCTTGACCCGCTGCAGCTGGATTTGAATACGGTCGGCGTAATCCTTGAGCACGGCGTAGTCGAAACCCTCGCCGGTCAGTGCATAGATATTGCCGAAGGTGGTACCGAACTCATCGTTGAAGAAGGGCCCCTGGATGCCCGGTGGCAGAGTGTGGCGGATGTCGCTGACCTTCTTGCGTACCTGATACCAGAGGTCCGGGATTTCCACCGAGTGCATGGAATCACGCGCGATGAACGTCACCTGGGATTCACCCGGCCGGGAGAACGACACGATGCGTTCGTACTCGCCGGTTTCCATCAATTTCTTTTCGATGCGCTCGGTCACCTGGCGCGAGACTTCCTGCGCCGTTGCCCCCGGCCAGTTGGTGCGGATCACCATGGCCTTGAAGGTAAACGGCGGGTCTTCGCTTTGCCCCAGCTTGGTGTAGGAAAGAGCACCAACGACTGCCAGCAACAGCATCAGGAACAGTACGATCTGGCGGTTACGCAACGCCCATTCAGAAAGATTGAAGCCCATCGGGGATTACTCCTTGTCCGCCAGATTGACTACGCGGTTGGAGTGATCCACCGGGCGTACGTGCTGCCCGTCGAGAAGCACATGAACGCCAGCGGCCACGACCCAGTCGCTGGCATTGAGACCTTCGAGCACCGGCACGGTTTTCTCACCGAAGGCGCCGACCCGCACCGGGGTCTTCTTCAACGTACTGTTGGCGCTGACCACCCAGACGTAGGTCACGCCGTTTTCCGCAGTCAACGCCGAAAGCGGCACGGACAGTGGAATCACCTCGGCGGTCTGCACGAACACCCTGGCGCTCTGGCCCAGTTCAGCGGGGACCTTGCCGCCCGTGAAAGCAATGCGAGCGGCAAAGGTGCGGGATTTTGGATCGGCGGCCGGCGACAGTTCGCGGATGTGCCCGGCAAAGCGTTGATCCGGCTGCGTCCACAGCTCCACCGAAACCGGTTGCCCCACCTTAAAGCGGCCGAAGCTCTGCTCCGGCAGGCTGATCAACACTTCACGCTCGCCATCGGTGGCCAGGGTAAACACCGTTTGCCCGGCGGCCACTACCTGCCCGACTTCGACGGCACGCTTGGCCACCACGCCGTCCTGCGGTGCTCGCAACACGGCATAGCTGGCCTGATTGGTCGAAACGTTGAACTCGGCTTTGATCTGCTTGAGGCGTGCTTCGCCGGATCGATAGAGGTTTTCGGCGTTGTCGTACTGCGAACGACTGACCAACTGACGGTCCATCAGGGTCTTGTAGCGATCGCGTTCGGAACGTACCAGGTTGAGGTTGGCTTCGGCGGCGGCGACCTGGGCGCGCGTGGCCTCCAGTTGCAGGCGAACGTCCTGGGGATCGAGCTCCGCCAGCGCTTGATCGGCCTTGACGCGCTGCCCCTCTTCGACCAGTCGTCGGCTGACTTTGCCGCCAATCCGGAACGCCAGGTCGGGCTCATAGCGGGCGCGGACTTCACCGGGATAGCTTTCCATCGCCTGGGCCGAAGGCTCTGGCTGAACCACCATGGCCGGCCGAATGCTGACTTGAGGCGCCTCTTCGTGACCGCACGCAGACAATAAAAACGCCAGACTGACTGGCAACGCGAGGGGCAAGACATAGCGGAACATGGTGAAGGACCTTTCGCTAATGGTGCTTGGAATAATTATACTGACCGGTATGTTATTAATAGCAAACTGACCAGTCCAGTAATAAAAGCGAATATGCCGAACAATCTTTCAGCACCCAACGGCCCAGGCCGCCCCAAGGATCTGGCCAAACGCCGGGCGATCCTCGATGCCGCAAAAACGCTGTTTTTGAGCAAGGGCTACGCCAGCACCAGCATGGACGCCGTGGCAACGGAGGCCGGTGTGTCGAAGCTGACGGTCTACAGCCACTTCAACGACAAGGAGACACTGTTCTCCGCCGCCGTGATGGCCAAGTGCGAGGAGCAACTGCCTCCGCTGTTCTTTGAGTTGCCGGAAGGCGTGGCGGTGGAAACAGTGCTGCTGAATATCGCACGCGGGTTTCATCAGCTGATCAACAGCGACGAGTCGGTGAACCTGCACCGATTGATGATGGCCCTGGGCAGCCAGGACCCGAAGCTCTCGCAGATTTTCTTCGAGGCCGGGCCACAACGCATGCTGCAGGGCATGGAGCGGTTGCTCAGCCGGATCAACGAGAGTGGCGTGCTGAGCATCGACAAACCGCACAATGCGGCCGAGCACTTTTTCTGCCTGCTCAAGGGTGCGGGTAATTTTCGTTTGCTGTATGGCTGCGGTGAACCGCCGGTTGGCGAGGCGGCAGAGAGCCATGTGCGGGAAGTGGTAGGGTTGTTTATGCGGGCTTATCGGCCTGACCCGGCCTGAAGGATTTGTCGTGTCATGGCCGACGCCATCGCGAGCAGGCTCGCTCCCACAGAGTTAGTGAAGAACCTGTGGGAGCGAGCCTGCTCGCGATGGGGGCAACTCGGTCTTAAGGCTTGAGCGCCTTCTTCGGATAGATGTCATACCGACTGGATTTGCCATCCAGCGCATGACTGGGCTTGGGCCCTTCAATGCACGGCGCCTTGCGCGGTCGCTTGACCACCACCCGATGGCTGGCCAGCGCCAACGCCGCCTCAAGCAGTGCCGGCGCGTCCGGGTCATCGCCCACCAGCGGCCGGAACAGGCGCATTTCCTTCTTCACCAACGCCGTTTTCTCACGATGCGGGAACATCGGGTCGAGGTAGATCACCTGCGGCGGCTCGCCCTCCCAGTTGCGCATCACCTCGATCGAGTTGCCCTTGAGCAAACGCATGCGCGCCACGATCGGCGCCACGTCGAAATCTTCCGCGCCGCGGGCCAGGCCATCTTCAAGCAAGGCACCGATCAGCGGTTGACGCTCGATCAGGCTCATCTCGCACCCCAGGCTGGCCAGTACGAACGCATCCTTGCCCAACCCTGCCGTGGCATCCAATACACGGGGACGCACGCCCTGAGCGATGCCAACGGCCTTGGCGATCATTTGCCCGCTGCCACCACCGAATAACCGACGATGGGCCGCGCCGCCCTCGACAAAGTCAACGCGCACCGGCCCCGGCGCATCCGGTCCCAATTGTTGCAGCTGCAAACCCTGCTCGCCCACCTGCAAGGCAAACTCACCGTCGGCCATCTGCAATGGCAGGCCCAGGCGCTCGGCCCACTGCTCGGCTTGCGGCTCGAACACCGCGTCCAGGGCCTCGACATGGATGCGGCAGGCCGCAGGTTGATCATTCATCAGAAAACACGCTCAAAAAATTAATGATCGGCAAAAACTGCCGATAACAAAACTATCGAGCATTTTGCCAGAGCTGAGCGTCGACCGAGAGAAATGTCAGACATTCAATCCACAATCACAGGTTTTATCTCGCCTTACGGCAATTACAACCTGCGAAATACCCAGGCACTGAGCGGTGTCAGTCACATCTGGCAGGATTTCTTTGCCCGTGCGCTGGCCGATCAGTCGGGTGATGCGCTGCCGCAATCTCTCAACTTTCCACCGGTCGATCTCGAAAGCCCGGTTGAGCCTACCGTTGGCAGCGACCTGCTGGCACACATCGTTTCCCAGCGCGAATGTGATGTGAAGGACAACGAAGTTCGTCCGCCAGAGCCGCTGTTCCTGCCGATCGCCGAATTCGAAATGGACCTGGCCGACAAGCCGTTCCCACCGTTCCCGCCGGAAGAAATCGCCGCCCAGCAGAAACAACAGGACTTCGAAAGCGGCTGGGTACGCCCGATCGTGCTGACTGCCGGTCAACCTGAGCCCGAAGCCGGCCCGGCGCCGCAGCCGCGTCCACTGCACCTGCCAATCGCCGAGTTCGAACTCGATCTGCTGGACAAGCCTTTCCCGCCCTTCTCCCCCGAAGAACTGATCGAACAGCAGAAGCAACTCGACTTCGATAACGGCTGGGCACGCCCGATCATCCTGCAGAACCTGCGTCTGGCCGCCTGACCCTCAGCTCACTGCGCGGCTCAGTCCTTGAACAATGAATTGGCCTGCTGGAATGGCATGGAGCGCGATGTGAAGCTGAACGTGCCTGCATCGCGGATCTCCTGGGCGGCGCGGAAGAACTCGCCATAGGCTGCCAATGCCAGCGCCGAACCGACGCTGATGCGTTTGACGCCCATCTCACTCAACTGCTCGACCGTTAGCTTCAGGCCACCGGACATCAACACGTTGACCGGTTTCGGCGCCACGGCGCGGACCACCGCCAATACGTCTTCAGCGCTGCGCAGGCCCGGCGCATAGAGCACGTCGGCACCGGCCTCGGCAAACGCCTGCAAGCGGCGAATGGTATCGGCCAGATCCGGATTGCCGTGCAGAAAGTTCTCGGCCCGCGCGGTCAGCGTGAACGGATAAGGCAAACCGCGTGCGGCGGCGACGGCCGCTTCGATGCGCGCCACGGCATGTTCGAAGCAGTAGATCGGGCCTTCTTCACGCCCGGTGGCGTCTTCAATCGAACCACCGACCGCCCCCACTTGCGCCGCCCGCACAATGCTCTTCGCGCATTCGGCCGGGCTGTCGGCAAAGCCGTTTTCCAGATCGACCGCCACCGGCAAATCGCTGGCCGCGACAATCGCCTGAACGTTCAACAGGGTTTCGTCGAGGGTCAGCCCGCCATCGGGACGCGCCCTGGAAAAGGCATAACCGGCGCTGGTGGTCGCCAACGCCTCGAAACCCAGGCTGGCGAGCATTTTCGCCGAACCGGCGTCCCACGGATTGGGAATCACAAAGGCGCCTTTGCGCTCGTGCAGGGCTTTGAAGGCTTGGGCTCGAAGGGTTTGCGCGTCCATTGGCAGGCTCCTGAAAAGGCGAACGAATCCGCTTCAGAGCAAGCCTAGTTGCTCGGCGGCGGGCTCTCTGTATAGCTCAGGCAGCGGCGGCAAGCCAGGCAGACGCAGCATCAATCTGGCGTGGAAGCGCTGCGCCAGTTTCGCCGCCAGCACGTTGTCGGCGGTGTGCAGGAAGATGTAAGGCGTGCGCCCCTCTTCGATCCACAGGGCGATTTTCTCCACCCAGGGCAGCAGAAACGGATCGTTGGCTTCCAGCTGTGGATGGCCGATGAAACGCACCTGAGGACATTGCGTGAATGCCGCCGGACGCGGTGGAACCCGCGGCTTCTTCGATTGGGCGTGGAGCACCGAAGGGTCGGTCGAGGTGCAGCTGAACAGCGCGCGCGGATCGAGACAAATGCGCTCGACGCCGCGATCCAGCAACAGGCGATTGAGCTCACGTTCGCTATCCCCCTTGGCGAAGAATTCGTCATGCCGCACTTCCACCGCCAACGGCCGCTCAAGGGCATCGATAAATCCGGCCAACTCGGGCAAGCGTTGTGGCGTAAAGCTTTTCGATAGCTGCAACCACAGTGGCGACACTCGGGCGCCGAGCGGGCTGAGCAATTGCGTGAAGGTTTCGGCGGCGGTCAGTTGCTCACGCAGGTCACCGCCGTGACTGATGTCACCGGGGAACTTGGCGGTGAAACGAAAGTGTTCGGGCAGGGTTTCGGCCCAGCGCTGTACGGTGGTGACAGCCGGGCTTGCGTAGAAGGTCGTGTTGCCTTCCACGGCGTTGAACACTTGGGAATAAAGACTCAGAAATTCGGCGGGTTTGGCGTCTGGCGGGTACAAATACTCGCGCCAGGCGTTTTCACTCCAGGACGGGCAACCCAAGTAGTAAGGCAGCACCATCAGATGTACAGGTCGAGACCCAGTACTTCGCCATCCCAATCGACGAAACCGGCGGTGCTCAGGTAGCTGGCCAGGGCCATCGCCACACTTTTGCTCATGGCACGGTGGTAAATCATGTCCTGCTGACGGGCGGGGAGATTGCTCAATTTTTGCGCCGAGGCTTTGGCGGATCGGGCGGCCATCTGCTCTTCGGACGGAAACTCCAGCTCGCCGTCGATATCGACGGACTCGTCTTCCACCACAGGGCCTTTGCGAGGCTTGCGCTTGATGGGGTAGGACTGAGAAGAAAGGCCGTCTATACGCATAATTGTATGCTCGGTATCAGTGATGGCAGTTTAGTGGCGCATCGCCCACTTCGCAAACCGCCGAGTGATAACTAGAACACATAAAGAGCAAAAGGTTTAAAAGCGGGGGTTAGAAACTGACGATTGGCTGTGTTCCTGAAATCGCCATCGCGAGCAGGCTCGCTCCTACAAGGATTGATGTTGCTCACAAAGTGTATGAGCGAGACTGACTCCTGTGGGAGCGAGCCTGCTCGCGATGGGACCACCTCGATCCAGCCAGTTACCGCGCCTTGGGCGTCGCCACCTTGTCGCGCAGATAAACCGGCTGCGCCTCATCGGCCACTATTGCCTCGCCACGCGCCCAGGCAAACCGCGCCAGCGTCAGCAAGTCTTCGGCGTGGGGCAGCATGCCGGCGTCCTGACCGCTCAGGTGGACGCCGATGCGCTCGGCATAGCCCCAACCGGTGCCCGCGCCGAACCATTCGCCACTGGCGTCAGCCGGCAACGCTGCCGCTTCCGGGGCCAATACCGCCTCAGCCCCGACCAGTCGCATCTCCCCCGCCGTTTCGCGGTAGCAGCCCCAATACACCTCATCCATCCGCGCATCGATGGCCGCCGCGACCTGGCTGACGCCCTGTTCGCGATACGCACGCTGGGCCAGTACGGCCAGGTTCGACACTGGCAACACCGGGCGATCCAGCGCGAACGCCAGGCCCTGCACCACACCGATGGCAATACGCACGCCGGTGAATGCGCCCGGTCCGCGACCGAAAGCGATGGCGTCGACCGCTTGCAGCGTGGTCCCGGCATCGGCCAGCAACTGCTGGATCATGGGCAACAGCTTCTGCGCATGCAGGCGCGGGATCACCTCGTAATGACTCGTGACTTTGCCGTCGTGCAGCAAGGCAACGGAGCAAGCTTCAGTCGCGGTGTCCAGGGCCAGCAAGGTGCTCATCGATGTATCCGTAAGAGAGGTCAGAAAAAAGTGCGTCAGTATAAACAACTACGGCCCGCAAGCGGGCCGTAGAAGATGAAGCCGATCAGACTTTTCAGCTCAGCGCTTCAAGCACCTTGCCGGTGATCGCTTCTACCGAGCCAACGCCAGCGATGTGGCTGTACTTCGGCTTGCCATTGGTTTTGGCGGACAGCTGCTGGTAGAAGTCCACCAGTGGCTTGGTCTGCGAGTGATAGACCGACAGGCGATGACGCACGGTTTCTTCGGTGTCGTCCTTGCGCTGCACCAGTGGCTCACCGGTGACGTCGTCCTTGTCGGCGACTTTCGGCGGGTTGTAGACGGTGTGGTACACACGGCCGCTGGCCTCGTGCACACGACGACCGGCAATACGCTGAACGATCTCTTCGTCGTCGACAGCGATTTCAACCACGTGATCCAGCTCCACGCCGGCTTCCACCAGAGCTTCAGCCTGGGGAATGGTGCGCGGGAAACCGTCGAACAGGAAACCGTTGACGCAGTCGGACTGGGCAATGCGGTCCTTGACCAGTGCGATGATCAGGTCATCGGACACCAGGCCGCCAGCATCCATGATGCTCTTGGCTTTGATGCCCAGCTCGGTGCCGGCCTTGACCGCGGCGCGCAGCATGTCGCCGGTGGAGATTTGCGGAATACCGAATTTCTCGGTGATGAACTTAGCCTGAGTACCTTTACCGGCCCCGGGAGCTCCCAGCAGAATGACGCGCATCGATGTGCTCCTCAATTTTTTATATGGATAACGTCAGATTCGCCTCATGGGGCCAATCTCAAAAACAGGGTCGTGACCGCCCAAACGGTCAAAGGCTGCTCAAGATACACAGCAGGCTGCGCCCACACAAGCCGCCAAAAGTCGGAGAAACCGCTGTCTCCTGCGACCTTTTGGCGCGGTTCCCCTAGTCGCAACCCCATCATTAACTGTCGCCTGGCCGCACTTTCGCGCCTGCCCGACTCCACGGCAAAAAATCTTAGCCTGTATTACGCAAACCGGCGGCAATCCCTGCCACGGACACCAGCAATGCCTGTTCTACCGGGCTGCCCTGCGCCACATCCTGTTGTCGCGAGCGTGCCAACAACTCCGCCTGCAATAGATGAAGCGGGTCAAGGTAGGTATTGCGCAAACGGATGAATTCAAGGGTGTCAGGGCTATGTGCCAGTAGCTGCGACTGTCCCGTCAGCCCCAGGACGATCGCGCATGCCTGCGACAATAGGTCGCGCAAGTGCGCACCCAATGGCAGCAATTGAGGCTCCACCAGACGCTCATCGTAGGACCGGGCGATGTCTGCGTCGGCCTTGGCCAGGACCATTTCCAGCATATCGATGCGCGTACGGAAGAACGGCCACTGCTCGCGCATTTGCCCCAGCAGTTCACCTTCACCGCGCTCCAGTGCCTTGCTCAATGCCGCTTCCCAACCCAGCCAGGCCGGCAGCATCAGGCGCGTCTGGGTCCAGCCGAAGATCCACGGGATCGCCCGCAGGCTCTCGATACCGCCGGCCCGACGCTTGGCTGGACGGCTGCCCAACGGCAAGCGTCCGAGCTCCTGTTCCGGAGTGGACTGGCGGAAATACTCGACAAACTGCGGGTTTTCCCGCACCACGGCGCGATAAGCGCTGACACCGTCCGCCGCCAATTCGTCCATTAAATGCCGCCACTCGGGCGTCGGTGGCGGTGGCGGCAACAAGGTCGCCTCGAGCACCGCCGCCAGGTACAGATTGAGGTTTTGTTCGGCGATGTCCGGCAGGCCGAATTTGAATCGAATCATTTCCCCCTGCTCGGTGGTGCGGAAACGCCCCGCGACCGAACCCGGTGGCTGCGACAGAATGGCCGCGTGCGCCGGGCCGCCACCACGGCCCACGGTGCCGCCGCGACCGTGGAACAAGAGCAACTCCACTTGCTGCTCGCGGCAGATATCCACCAACCGCTCCTGCGCCCGATATTGCGCCCATGCCGCCGCCGTGGTGCCAGCGTCCTTGGCTGAGTCGGAATAGCCGATCATCACTTCCTGCGGCCCTTGCAGGCGCGAGCGATAGCCCGGCAGCAGCAGAAGTTTCTCGATCACCGGCCCGGCGTTGTCCAGGTCAGCGAGGGTTTCGAACAACGGCACCACGCGCATCGGCCTCAATACGCCAGACTCTTTGAGCAGCAGTTGCACGGCGAGCACATCGGATGCGGCACCGGCCATGGAGATCACGTACGAGCCGAGGGATGCCCCTGGCGCCGCGGCGATTTCGCGACAGGTCGCCAGCACTTCGGCGGTGTCGGCGGACGGTTTGTAGTGAGGCGGCAGCAAGGGCCGACGGTTGTTCAGTTCACGCATCAGGAAGGCAATGCGTTCTTCTTCGCTCCAGTCTTCGTAGCGCCCCAGGCCCAGGTAATCGGTGATTTCGGTCATGGCGGCACTGTGGCGCGACGAGTCCTGGCGCACATCGAGACGCACCAGGAACAGGCCGAAGGTGACCGCCCGGCGCAAGCAATCGAGCAACGGACCGTCGGCGATCACACCCATGCCGCATTGATGCAGCGAGTGGTAGCACAGCTCCAGCGGATCGAGCAGTTCCCGATTGTTCTGCAGAACGTCGGCCGGTGCGGGCACAGGGGTCGTCAACGCGGTGTGAGCCCAGTTACGCGTCGCACGCAGGCGATCGCGCAATTGCTTGAGTACCGCGCGATAGGGTTCCGCACTGTCGCCGGCCTTGGCTTTCAACTCATCACTGGCCTGCTGCATCGAAAGCTCGGCGGCGAGCTGATCAACGTCGCGCAGGTACAAATCCGCTGCCATCCAGCGCGCCAACAGCAACACTTCGCGAGTGACGGTGGCCGTCACGTTCGGATTGCCGTCGCGGTCGCCGCCCATCCACGAGGCAAAGCGAATCGGCGCGGCTTCCAGAGGCAAACGCAGGCCCGTGGCGGCATGCAGGGCCTGATCGGCCTTGCGCAAGTAATTGGGGATGGCTTGCCACAGCGAATGCTCGATCACCGCGAAGCCCCACTTGGCTTCATCGACCGGTGTCGGGCGTGTACGGCGGATCTCTTCGGTGTGCCACGCCTCGGCGATCAGGCGTTGCAATGTCGACTTGATCTGCTCGCGCTCGGCGCCGGTCAGGTCGCGATGGTCCAGGGCCGCCAGTTGCGCGGCGATGGCATCATACTTCTGGATCAGTGTGCGACGCGCGACCTCGGTCGGGTGTGCCGTGAGGACAAGCTCGATTTCCAGCCGGCCCAATTGCCGGGCCAGGGACTCGGCGCCATGACCTTCGGCACGCAGGCGGGCAAGCAGTTCCGGCAGCACACGCGCTTCGAACGGTGCCGGCCTGGATTCTTCGCGACGGTGAATCAGCTGATATTGCTCGGCGATGTTGGCCAGGTTGAGGAACTGATTGAACGCCCGCGCCACCGGCAGCAACTCGTCCTCGGTCAGTTGGTTGAGGCTGGCGCTCAGCTCGGCGTCCATGGAACCGCGGCGATCGGCCTTGGCCCCCTTGCGGATCTGCTCGATCTTGTCGAGGAAGCCGTCCCCGTATTGGTCACGAATGGTGTTGCCCAACAGCTCACCCAACAGGTGAACATCCTCGCGCAAGCGTGCATCAATATCGGTCATCAGCAGTTCTCCAGCGAACAATCCGGGCGGCCATGAGCTTAAAGAGTGCCGCTCCAGAGCGCTTCTTACAAGCAAGACGACGAAGGGACTTTAAACCTTGAGCGTTAAAGCTAGTCTGAATGATGAGCCGTACTGCGGCTGTCACCGGCCAAAGCCGGACACTCACCCGGCCTGCCACGAGCAGGAGCGCAATGAGGTCATTATGAAAATCCGCGAACTGGCCCAGCATTGGGAAGAAAATGCCAAGGGTCGCCTGACCCAGACGGGCTACACGATTCATCTGGACGTGGAAGCCGCCGCACGCCTGGCGGCAATTACCGAGATGTACCCCAAACGGCAGCCCGAGGAGCTGCTCGGTGAACTGATCGGCGCCGCTTTGGAAGAACTGGAAAAGAGCTTTCCCTATGTGAAGGGCTCGACCGTGGTGGCCACTGATGAAGAAGGTGATCCACTGTACGAGGACGTCGGCCCGACCCCTCGTTTTCTCGCCTTGTCCCGTCGTCATTTGCATGACTTGTCAGCAGGCAACGACAAGCAAAAACACTGATTCTGCCTACGAATGATCCCCCTGTAGGAGCGAGCCTGCTCGCGATGGTCGTCAACGAAACGCGTGATACCTGACGTCGAAGTCCATCGTCGGAACGCCGCCCGGAGCAGGCTCGCTCCTGCAAACGCGAGCCCCCCGCCCCTGATTAATTTCTCTGAACTTTTGAAAAGCGCCTCGGGTCAACCCTGTAACCACGCCTGGGACGGCCGTATCAAATCCCCTCGAAACCGAAGCTCGCGGCTCCTTTGCCCAGGATGGATTTTTTAGTTGTTCAGGAGTTAGCCCAATGGAGTTGAAGATCATGAAAACCGCTAGTGGCAAATCATCATCCACCCCTCTGCATGGCCTGAAAATGGCAGCCCTCGCCCTCGGCGGCAGTCTCGTACTGACCGGTTGCGCCGGTAACCCTCCCACCGAGCAATTCGCCGTCACCGAGTCAGCGGTCAATAACGCTGTCAGCGCGGGCGGCACTGAATTCGCCGCAGTGGAAATGAAGTCTGCGCAAGACAAGCTCAAACAAGCCGAAATCGCCATGCACGACAAGCAATACGAGCAGGCGAAAACCCTGGCCGAGCAAGCCGAATGGGACGCTCGCGTGGCGGAACGCAAGGCGCAGGCGATGAAAGCCGAACAAGCGGTGAAGGACTCGCGCCAAGGGGTTCAGGAACTGCGTCAGGAAAGCCAGCGCACCGTTCAGTAACGGCGCGGCATGACGTATTTCTTACTCGACTAAAAGGACGAAACCATGATTTCCAAGTGCATGAATGCCAAACAATTGATGATCCCTGCCCTGCTGGCCGCCAGTGTTGCCCTGGCGGCGTGCTCCACACCGCCCAACGCCAACCTTGAACAGGCCCGCACCAACTATTCCGGCCTGCAAGCCAACCCGCAGGCGAGCAAAGTCGCGGCGCTGGAAACCAAGGATGCCAGTGATTATCTGGACAAGGCCGACAAGGCCTATCTGGACAAGGAAGACCCGGCCAAAGTCGATCAACTGGCCTATCTGACCAACCAGCGTGTGGAAGTGGCAAAACAGACCATCGCCCTGCGTACTGCGGAAGCCAACCTTAAAAACGCTTCTGCGCAACGTGCCCAGGCCCGCCTGGATGCGCGTGACCAGCAGATCAAGCAATTGCAGGACAGCCTCAACGCCCGGCAAACCGATCGCGGCACACTGGTGACCTTCGGTGACGTGCTGTTTGCCACCGACAAGGCCGAGCTGAAATCCAATGGCCTGATGAACATCAACAAACTGGCGCAATACCTCCAGGAAAACCCCGACCGCAAAGTGATCGTCGAGGGCTACACCGACAGCACCGGTACGGCAACGCACAACCAGTCACTGTCGGAACGACGCGCGAACTCCGTGCGCATGGCGCTGGTGAAAATGGGCGTCGACCCGACCCGCGTCGTCGCCCAGGGTTATGGCAAGGAATACCCGGTCGCGGATAACACCAGCGTGTCGGGACGGGCACAGAATCGTCGGGTGGAAGTGACGATTTCCAACGATAACCAACCGGTGATTCCGCGCTCGGCGGTGAGTGCCAAGTAACACCCCCTGTGGGAGCCAGCCTGCTGGCGATAGCGGTGTATCAGTCAACCGGAGTGTTGAATGTTCCATCGCGATCGCCAGCAGACTGACTCCCACATTTGATTTCCATTCAGGGTTGCAGCTTCTGCGGCGTTTCCTGGCCCATGCAACGCACGGCTTTTTTCTTGCTGTCGATCAGCACCCCGGTCAGGCCTTTCTGCTCGGTGTCGAACAGCACCAGCACGCCATCGATGCACTGCGCCACCTGGGCGGCCGGTTCCAGAGAGACTTTGTAGTCCTCACCCGGCACGGTCTTGAGCATGGTGAATTCGTTGAGCAGCAACGCATCCTCAGGCTTGGCGAAGTGCAGGTAGCCGTACCACCACAGGGCACCGACAGTGCCGAGGATGCTGCAAATACCGGTGATGATCAGCGGGATGGCGTTACGTTCTTCACTCATTGCGGACTCTCTGGTGGTTCATCTTCAGAATGTTCGGGCGCCGGGTAATTGGGGATTTCACCCAGGCGGCGCAAACCGTTGAAATGCTGTGGATCGTCAAGATAACGCAGCATGACTTTGCGCCAGACCGGGTCGGCGAACGTCTGCACATGACCGCCACGGGTCAGTTGCAGCACCCGCGGCGGCGGCGCAGCTTGATACAGACGGATGCCGTTGGAAAGAGGCACGATCGGATCGTCGATGCTGTGGTAGATCAATTTCGGCACGCCATTGAGCTGCGCCATGGAGCTGATCGCGCTGTCACCGTCCGGTACAAGCCAGGACAGCGGCACCTGAAAGGCCCAGGTCAGCCATGAGTGGCTCAGGGCAAACTGACCGACACTGCGATAACTGGCGGGCACACCATCGAGCACAAACGCCTTGAGTTGTTTCTGCCGCTCGGGGTGTTGCACGAGGTAATGGACCGCCATCGAACCGCCGAGGCTCTGACCGAGGAGGATCAATGGCTTGCCCTTGACCTCCGGGGCCTGGTCAAGCCATTTGAATGCGGCGTCGATGTCCTGGTAGATCGCCGGCAGGCTCGGCTCGCCTTCGGACAGGCCATAACCGCGATAGTCCACCAGCAACACTTGGTAACCATGCTCCGGCAACCAATAGCTGCCGCCCAGATGCATGGGCAGGTTTCCACCATTGCCGTGCAGGTGCAGCACCGTACCCTTGACCTCGACGCCCTGCTTGGCCGGCAACCACCAGGCATGCAGGCGCAGGCCGTCGGCAGTGGTCAGGGTGACGTCACGGTATTCGAGCCCGGCTTTTTCCGGGGTGAACATCTGGCCGGGTTCAGGGTAGAACAGCAGCGAACTGCAACCGCTCAAGGCCAGGAGAAGGCAGATGACGCCGAGGATTCTCATCCGTTGAAACCTCGCAAAAAATGCTGTTGATGCGCTTAACCCTGTGGGAGCGAGATTGCTCGCGATGGCGGTGCATCAGGCAACATTAATGTTGAATGTAAAACCGCTATCGCGAGCAGCTCGCTCCCACAATGGTCCATGGCTTACCGCTACAGGATGTTGGAGTAATCCGCCTCGATCCGGTCCAGGCTCAGGTGATTGAGGAAGTTGGAGAAGCACATCCACGCCGACAACGCATTCATGTCACGGAACTGCTCTGGCAAGTACTTGGGCGGTACCACCAGCCCTTCATCCACCAACTGCCGCAGGGTGCGCATGTCTTCCAGCGTGGTCTTGCCGCAAAACAGCAACGGGATCTGCTCCAGTTTGCCTTTGCGCACGGCCAACTGAATGTAGTTGTAAATCATGATGAAGCCCTTGAGGTAGGACAAGTCTTTGGTAAATGGCAGACCTGTCGGCACCGAGCCTCGGAAAACGCGACTGGTGTTGCTGTAGCTTTCCGCCATTTCGAAACCCTGCTCGCGGAAGAACTCGAACACCTGCAGGAAGTCGGCACCCTCCTCCACCATATGAATGGCGCGGGTACGGTTGGTCAGTTTTCGCAGGCGACTCGGATAGGACGCGAAGGTGATGATTTCCATCAGGATCGCCAGGCCTTCCTGGGTCACCGTCGACGAGGGCGGGCCCTTGGCCAGGAAAGTGCAGATCGGCTGGTTCAGGCCATTGAGCGTGGTGCCGACGTGCACCAGCCCTTCATGGACTTCCAGGGCCCGCACATCACGCTGGTTGAACATCGCGTCGGTGCGGATCTTGATGTAGTCGGCGCCGGCCGCCGCATCGGCGACGATCCCGTCGGACTCGAACACCCGAATGGTCTCCTCGGCCTCACCGAACACCTTGTTCAAGCGATGCTGCAGCATTTCCACCGCATCCTTGGCCGTCAGCGTCTTCGGTTCATCCTTGAGGTCGCCACGGCCGTCGATGTTGTTCAGGTAATCGGAGAGCATCAGCCCCAGATCGGCCAGCGTCGGGTCGCCGGCGTGGAACGCGTCGGACGCGGCACCGTACAACTCCTGGGAAATCAGGCCGAAATCCTCGGTGCCGCGCGCTTCGAGCATGCGCACCACCATCCGGTACTCCTTGCACATGCGCCGCATGATCTGGCCGACCGGGTTGAACTGGCCGAGCTGGCGGGTGATGTCGCGCTCGATGTTCTGGAACTCCAGCTTCACTTTGCTGGAGTCGAAGGACAGCGGCCGATTCAGGTAATAGTCGCGGTCCACCTCTGGCAATTCCTTGCCCTTGGCCTTGAGGAAACGCTGGCGGATGTTGTCGTCCCACTTGACCGCATCGAGGACGCGGATCGGCGTCTGCGCCAGCACAATGCGATCGGACAAAATGCGTATCGACTGCTGGTAATCGTCCACCCGAAACTCCTGTTGAATGCGTTGTGTGCTGGGTTTATTTGGCCTTGGCCTGACGCTGATAACGCACCACTTCGACGAACACATCGGAGTTGGCCGGGTCGTCGAGGTAAGCGGACACCTGGCCCATGTTGCTGTTGATCAACACGCCATCGCCTTCGATCGTTTGAAAGCCATCGCCGCTCAGGGCCTTTTGCTGCAATGCCTGGTTGATCTGCTCGAGGTCGAGGTTGTAGACCACCAGTTCATGTTTGTCGGTCAGTTCGAAGCCGGCAATCGTGAAATGCCCGCCGAACTGCGCGGGCACTTTCGCCGACAGATACCAGCGATTGCCATGTCGCGACACCGTGAAAGGATAGGCTTCGCGCTCCTTGGGCTTGGCGCGAAAGTAGCTGACCGCCTGATACTGATTTTCACCGACGCGCGTCAACTCCAGATTCAGCGGCTCACCCCAGGCGTTGGTGCTGGTCCATTTGCCGAGCAATCCTTTGGGCGCGGGCTCGTTCGTGGGCAGCGGCTCCTTGAAGGTCACCAGGCAGCCACTGAGCAGCAGGAACGACAAGGCGATCACGACGACACGCCAGTCTTTCATTCGACACTCCCTATGAACACACCGCCGGCCTCAAGTGGACACCGGACCTTATGGCAGCGAGCTTGCTCGCGATGAAGGCGTGTCAGGCAACACAGGTGCTGAATGTTAAGCCGACATCACGAGCAAGCTCGCTCCCACAGGGTCAAAAAGCATCAACAGGATCTACGCCGACGCCAACACCAGATGCATATAACGCGTCAGGATGCCGAGCATTTCCTCTTCGGCCACCGGCTCGGCGTCGTTGAGCAGGCCCTGATATTCCATCCGTCCGATTATAGCCGTCAACACTTTGGCATCCTGTTGCGGCTCACGGGAACCCAATACCTGAAACAGCTGGCAGGAGCCCTGCAGGAGAATCTGTTGGTGCGAGCGCACCAACTCGGCCAGGCGCGGGTTCAGCAGCGCCTCCTGGCGGAACGCCTGCTCGGCCATCAGATGTTCGCGACGGGTGACCAGTTGCCGGTGCACATAATCCGCCATCAGCCGTGCGATATCGTCCGCCAGCCTGGAACGGGCCTGCGGGCTGCCATCGCCGCTGTCGACCATTTCGCGCAGCAGGCCTTCGTTATTTACCCACAACTTGGCCATGTAGGCCGCGCTGCGCTCCACGTATTGGGCGAAGGTATCGGTGAGCAGGTCATCGATATCCTTGAAGTAGTAAGTGGTCGCCGACAACGGCACATTGGCCTCGGCGGCCACAGCGCGGTGGCGCACGGCCCGCACGCCATCGCGCACGACAATGCGCATCGCCGCATCGAGAATGTCCTGTCGACGCTGCTCGCTGCCCTGCCGGCTGGCCTTGCGGCCCTGGTACTGAACACTTTCAGCGACCGCAGTGGCGATACCCGCTGCACCTTCTTGAGCCATTGCACGATTCACGACAGGTCTTTCCTCTCAGATGAAAGCAACAAACTGATACGTTTGTACCAGACAGGCAATAAAAAACCGCCTGAAGAGGCGGTTTTTTAGTTAAAACACTTACGCTTGCGGCCGCATGTGCGGGAACAGGATCACGTCGCGGATCGACGGGGAGTTGGTCAGCAGCATCACCAGACGGTCGATGCCGATACCTTCACCCGCCGTCGGCGGCATGCCATATTCCAGCGCGCGAACGAAGTCAGCGTCGAAATGCATGGCTTCATCGTCGCCGGCGTCCTTGTCGGCCACCTGGGCCATGAAGCGTTCGGCCTGGTCTTCCGCGTCGTTCAACTCGGAGTAGGCGTTGGCGATTTCACGGCCGCCAATGAACAGCTCGAAACGGTCGGTGACGTTCGGGTTCTCGTCGTTACGACGCGCCAGCGGCGACACTTCGAACGGGTACTGGGTGATGAAGTGCGGCTGTTCCAGCTTGTGCTCGACCAGCTCTTCGAAAATCATCACCTGCAGCTTGCCCAGACCTTCGAAGCCCAGCACCTTGGCGCCAGCCTTCTTGGCGATGTCGCGGGCCTTGTCGATGTCGTTCAGGTCGTCAGCGGTCAGCTCAGGGTTGTACTTGAGGATCGAGTCGAACACCGACAGACGCACGAACGGCTCGCCGAAGTGGAACACCTTGTCGCCGTACGGCACGTCGGTGCTGCCCAGGACCAGCTGCGCCAGTTCACGGAACAGTTCTTCGGTCAGGTCCATGTTGTCTTCGTAGTCGGCGTAGGCCTGGTAGAACTCCAACATGGTGAATTCAGGGTTGTGACGAGTCGAAACGCCTTCGTTGCGGAAGTTGCGGTTGATCTCGAACACTTTTTCAAAACCACCGACCACCAGACGCTTGAGGTACAGCTCAGGCGCGATACGCAGGAACATTTCCATGTCCAGCGCGTTGTGGTGGGTTTCGAACGGCTTGGCTGCCGCGCCGCCCGGAATGGTTTGCAGCATCGGCGTTTCCACTTCCAGGAAGTCACGCTTCATCAGGAAGCTGCGGATGTGGGCGATGACTTGCGAACGCACGCGGAAGGTCTGGCGCACGTCTTCGTTGACGATCAGGTCAACGTAACGCTGACGGTAGCGTTGCTCGGTGTCGGTCAGGCCGTGGTGCTTGTCCGGCAGCGGGCGCAGGGATTTGGTCAGCAGGCGCACGCTGGTCATTTCGACGTACAGGTCGCCCTTGCCGGAACGAGCCAGGGTGCCTTCGGCGGCAATGATGTCGCCCATGTCCCAGGTTTTCACCGCGGCCAGGGTTTCTTCGGACAGGGTCTTGCGGTTGACGTAGACCTGGATGCGACCGGTCATGTCCTGGATCACCATGAACGAGCCACGGTTGAGCATGATGCGACCGGCAACCTTGACCGGGATCGCAGCCTCTGCCAGCTCTTCCTTGGTCTTGTCCGCGTACTGTTTCTGCAAGTCATTGCAGTAGTTTTCGCGGCGGAAGTCGTTCGGGAAGGCATTGCCCTTGGCGCGCTCGGCAGCCAGCTTTTCCTTGCGCAGGGCGATCAGGGAGTTTTCTTCCTGTTGCAGGGCTTGCGGGTCGAGTTCTAGGTCGCTCATGTCTTTAGATATTCCATCACGGGTTCGTTGCCCCCGGCCTGCGGCCGGGGATCGCCAGCAGGCTGGCTCCTACAGGGATCGCGTTGAGTCAACCGATCCTGTGTTACGTCTTTTACAGCCCGGATTTCAGGCTGGCTTCCAGGTATTCGTCGATGTCGCCATCGAGCACCTTGTCGCAGTCGCTGCGTTCGATGTTGGTGCGCAGATCCTTGATCCGCGAGGCATCCAGCACATACGAACGAATCTGGTGACCCCAGCCGATATCGGACTTGGTGTCTTCCAGGGCCTGGGAGGCCGCGTTGCGTTTCTGCATTTCCTGCTCGTACAACTTGGCCCGCAGCATTTTCATGGCGGTGTCCTTGTTGGCGTGCTGGGAACGTTCGTTCTGGCAGCTGACCACGGTGTTGGTCGGTACGTGGGTGATACGTACGGCCGAGTCGGTGGTGTTTACGTGCTGACCACCGGCACCGGAGGAACGATAGGTATCGATCCGCAGGTCCGCCGGGTTGATCTCGATTTCCACCTTGTCATCGATCTCGGGGGAAACGAACACCGCAGAGAACGATGTGTGACGACGGTTGCCGGAGTCGAACGGGCTCTTGCGCACCAGGCGGTGTACGCCGATCTCGGTACGCAGCCAGCCAAAGGCGTATTCGCCCTTGATGTGCACGGTAGCGCCCTTGATCCCGGCGACTTCACCGGCGGACAACTCCATGATGGTCGCGTCGAAACCGCGTTTGTCGGCCCAGCGCAGGTACATGCGCAACAGGATGTTGGCCCAGTCCTGGGCTTCGGTTCCGCCGGAGCCGGCCTGGATGTCCAGGTAGGCGTTGTTCGGGTCCATTTCGTGGCTGAACATGCGGCGGAATTCAAGCTTGGCGAGGTTTTCCTCGAGACGGGCCAGTTCGGCGACAACATCGCCGACCGCGCCTTCGTCGTTTTCTTCGACGGCCATGTCCAGCAGGTCGCGGCAATCGGCCAGACCGGCGTTCAGTTCGTCCAGGGTTTCGACGATCTGAGCCAGCGCAGAGCGCTCGCGGCCCAGCTCCTGGGCGTATTCAGGTTTGTTCCAGACATTCGGATCTTCAAGCTCGCGATTGACCTCGGTCAGACGCTCATGCTTTTGATCGTAGTCAAAGATACCCCCGAATGGTTTCGGAGCGCTCGGACAGGTCCTTGATGGTGTTCAGGATCGGGTTGATTTCCATGGCGGGCAGCACTCGTTGGCGAACTTTTGAAAGCCGGCGAGTATAACGGCAAACGGCTGGAAACGGCAGTCCGCTTGGCGGCCGAGTAGCAAAATCAGATGAATTCAGAACACGCCTGGCCCAGCGCGCATAGCCTGGCTTGAACCTCTGAACACGGGGCCGGACAAAAACCTATTGGGGTAACGTCCGCTCCCACCGCGACATTTTTCCCCAAGCGACATCACCTCGACAAATACCGTAGGAAGTATCTGCAAAAAAAACCGGAACTTTCCTACCAAGTAATCAATTGCCTGCCACCTTCCCGACACCTATAAATACAGTAGGAAAAATAGCCCAATCCGCGAAGGCAGTTCTTTCACGAAATGCTTACTCCATCAACAACATAAATTAATCATGAAAACCCACTACTACCTGATATCGTCTTTAGCACTTATGATCTTCGGAGAGATCTTGACGATCTACAGTGAAGTCCATGCTTCAAAGCTGCCTGGGCACCCAATCGATACGCCGATGATGTTTCTCAAACCTATTGTGCTCATCAGCATTGCAGGTGTAAGCCTAATTTTTGCCTATTGGCTTGGATATCAAGGCACCGGAAATATATGGGTGGTGACAGTCGTATCCCTGACGCTACTCCTTATATTAGAACCCATCGTCATTTATGTGATGTTAAAGGAACTGCCTGGCCGTGGTGCGACCATAGGTTTTTTACTTGGAGCAGCCGGATTAATTTCGACGGTAGCGCTATGATTAATTTTTGTTGAAAAACTGATAGGTTTATCTTTTTCCATAAAAACAAACTTATCAGTGCTCCAGAGCGATCTTAATATTCGCGCTATTACCCGATCCCCACCTGATTACGCCCATTGTTCTTCGCCTGGTACAGCCCCTTGTCCGCCGCCGAAATCAATTCGCGGCAATTGCTGCCTGCTGTCGGGGTGATGGTCGACAGGCCGATGCTGATGGTCAGGCTTGAGCCTTCGGTTGGGGAAATGTGCGGGATCTTCAGGGCTTGCACGGTCATGCGCAGTTTTTCCGCCACCAGCCGTGCACCGCCCGGGGAGGTGTTGGGCAGGACCAGGGCGAATTCTTCGCCGCCGTAACGGGCCGGCAGGTCCGAAGGTCGGGCACTGGCATCGCGGATCGCCGTGGCGACCTTGCGCAAGGCTTCGTCGCCTTCCAGGTGGCCGAAGGTGTCATTGAAGGTCTTGAAGTAATCCACGTCGATCATCAGCAGTGACATTTGGCTCTGCTCGCGCAGGGAGCGGCGCCATTCAAGCTCTATGTATTCATCGAAATGCCGACGGTTCGACAGACCGGTCAGGCCGTCGGAGTTCATCAAGCGTTGCAGCACCATGTTGGTGTCGAGCAACTGCTGCTGACTGACGCGCAGGGCACGATAGGCCGCGTCCCGCTGCAACAGGGTCATGTAGGAACGCGAGTGATAGCGAATGCGCGCGACCAGCTCGATGTTGTCCGGCAGCTTGACCAGGTAATCGTTGGCCCCGGCCGCGAACGCGGCGCTCTTGATCAACGGGTCCTCCTTGGTCGACAGGACGATGATCGGGATGTCCTTGGTCGCCGGATGACTGCGGTATTCGCGCACCAGACTCAGGCCGTCCAGCCCGGGCATGACCAAGTCCTGAAGGATCACGGTCGGCTTGATGCGAACCGCATGGGCAACGGCCTGATGCGGGTCGGCGCAGAAATGGAAGTCGATGTTGTCTTCATTCGACAACCCGCGCCGCACCGCCTCGCCGATCATTGCCTGGTCATCCACCAACAACACCATGGCGGCGTTTTCGTCAGTCTTGAAGTCGTCGAGCTGTAAGTCATTCATCTGCGTTCACCTGAATACTGCTTGGGCCAGGATTGCTGTGAAAAGTTGTCATTTGGGGAAAATCTCCAGCAATCGTGGCGCTATCTTTTCCAGCGGACGGATTTCCACAGCGGCGTCGATGGCCGCGGCCGCCTTCGGCATGCCATACACCGCGCTGCTTTGTTGGTCCTGAGCGATGGTCAAGTAGCCCCGTTGCCGCATGAGTTTAAGTCCCTGTGCACCATCACGCCCCATGCCGGTGAGCAACACCCCCACCGCATCGCCATTCCAGTAGTTGGCCACACTCTCGAAAAACACATCGATTGAAGGCCGATAGATTTCATTGACCGGCTCGGCGGTGTAAGCCAGCGTGCCGTTCTTCAACAAACGAATATGGTGATTGGTGCCAGCCAGCAGAACCGTGCCGCTTTGCGGCGTATCGCCTTCCATGGCCAGGCGCACCTTGAGCCCACTGGCGCTGCCGAGCCATTCGGCCATGCCGGCGGCGAACACCTGGTCGACGTGTTGCACCAGCACGATGGCGGCGGAAAAATCCTTCGGCAGGCCTTTGAGCAAGACTTCCAGCGCCGCCGGTCCGCCCGCTGAAGAGCCGATGGCGATCAGGCGCTTGGTCGAGGCAGAACTGCGCGCCGGACTCGGCGCCGGACGTTCCCGAGCGCGTTTATCGCCGATCAGCCAGCCGATGTTCATGATCTTGCGCAGCAAGGGCGCCGCCGCTTCCTGGGCGTTGCCGGCACCGAGGGTCGGAGTATCGACCACATCCAGCGCCCCATGTCCCATGGCTTCGAACACCCGGTGCACGTTCTGCTGGCGATCCACGGTCACGATGACAATGGCACAGGGCGTCTCGGCCATGATCCGGCGGGTGGCTTCCACCCCGTCCATCACTGGCATGATCAGGTCCATCAAAATCAAATCCGGTGTCTGCCCGGCAGCCTTTTGCACGGCTTCCTCGCCGTTGGCGGCCACCCAGATCACCTGATGCGCCGGCTCGAAGGCCAGCGCCCGGCGCAGCGCTTCCACGGCCATGGGCATGTCGTTGACGATGGCGATTTTCATGCCCGCGCTCCTCCTATGAGCTCAACCACTGCATCGAGCAGGGCGTCGTCATGAAAACTGGCTTTGGCTAGATAATAGTCGGCTCCAGCATCCAGTCCACGGCGACGATCCTCTTCACGATCCTTGTAGGACACCACCATCACCGGCAGCGATTGCAATCGATTGTCCCGGCGCAACAAAGTCACCAGTTCGATGCCGTCCATGCGCGGCATATCAATGTCGGTAATCAGCAGATCGAAATCCTCTGAACGCAGCGCATTCCAGCCGTCCATGCCGTCGACCGCCACGGCCACGTCATAGCCCCGATTAAGCAACAGCTTGCGCTGCAGCTCACGCACGGTCAGGGAGTCGTCGACCACCAGAATCCGCTTGCGGGCCACCTCGACTGCCTGGTCGCCCTGTCGGGCAATGCGCTCCAGGCGCCCGGTATTGAGCAGTTTGTCCACCGAGCGCAGCATGTCTTCGACATCGACGATCAGTACCACCGATCCGTCGTCGAGCAAAGCCCCGGCAGAAATGTCCTGGACCTTGCCCAGACGTTCATCCAGCGGCAACACCACCAGGGTCCGCTCGCCGATAAAGCGCTCGACCGCCACGCCGTAGATCGTATCGCGCTCGCGGATCACCACCACTTTCAGGGTCGGCTGGTGGCCTTGATTGACCGGGCGCTGCAACAGCTGACTGGCCGCCACCAGGCCGACATGCCGGCCCTCGTACCAAAAATGCTGACGCCCCTCGACCTGCACAATGTCAGCCGCCTCCAGATCGCACATGCGTTCGATGTGGGCCAGGGGAAAGGCATAGGCCTCGCCGCCCACTTCCACCACCAGGCTGCGCACCACCGACAGGGTCAGCGGCACTTCGAGATGGAAGCGACTGCCCTCGCCCGCCGTCTGCTCCAGCACCACGGCGCCACGCAACTGGCGCACCATGTGCTGCACTGCATCCAGACCCACCCCGCGTCCGGAGACTTCAGTGACCGTGTCGCGCAGGCTGAAACCCGGCAGGAACAGGAAGGTCAGCAGTTCCTCTTCGCTGAGTTGGGCAGCGGTTTGCGCCGTGGACAACTGGCGCTCGATGATACTGCTGCGGACCTTCTCAAGGTCGACGCCGTTGCCGTCATCGCTCAGTTCCAGCACCAGCAAGCCCGCCTGATGGGACGCGCGCAACCGGATCAGGCCCTCCGCCGGCTTGCCCGCCAACAGCCGTTGCTCAGGGGTTTCAATACCGTGATCGACCGCATTGCGCAGCAGGTGCGTCAGCGGCGCTTCGAGTTTTTCCAACACGTCGCGGTCAACCTGGGTCTTCTCACCCTCGATTTCCAGGCGCACCTGTTTTCCGAGACTGCGACCGAGGTCGCGGACCATCCGCACCTGACCATTCAAGACATCGGCGAACGGACGCATGCGACAGGCCAGCGCGGTGTCGTACAACACCTGCGCGCGTTGACTGGCCTGCCAGACGAACTCATCCAGCTCGGCGTTTTTTTCCACCAGCAATTGCTGGGACTCCGCCAACAGTCGCCGTGCATCTTCGAGGGCTTCCTGGGCCTCGAGGCTCAGGGCGTGCTCCTTGAGGTGGACGTTGAGGTTTTCCAGAGCGCGCAGGCCATTGTTCTGCGTGCGTTTGAGACGCTGCATGGTGGCCAGGTGCGGTTTGAGGCGCAGGGTTTCCACCAGGGATTTGCTCGACAGGTCGAGCAGGCTGTTCAGGCGTTCGGCCGTGACCCGCAGCACGCGCTCACCGTTCTCGGTGGTGCGCCTGGTCTTTTTCGGCGCTTCGGGCAGCGGCTCGACGACAGGTGCCGGCTCTTCGAGCCAGGTCAGCGGCGGTTCGAGCTGGAGTTCCGCCATCAACGGCGAGGCGGGGGCCGAGACCGGAACGGCGGCAGCCGCAGCCGGATCGAGCAGGACCCCCATCAAGGCGACATAGGCCTCGATATCTTCCGGCGCCGGAGCATTGTTAGGCGTCGCGATGCGCATCAGCAAATCGGTGCCTTGCAGCAACGCGTCGATGTGTTCGGGTCGCAGCAGCAGGCGGCCTTCCTGGGCGCTGACCAGGCAATCTTCCATGACGTGGGCAACGCTGACGCCTGCATCCACGCCGACGATACGTGCCGCCCCCTTGAGCGAGTGCGCCGCGCGCATGCAAGACTCGAGTTGATCGGCCTGGGTGGGATTGCGCTCCAGGGCCAGCAGCCCCGCATTCAGCACTTGGGTCTGGGCCTCGGCTTCCAGGCTGAACAGTTCCAGCAACGAGGTGTCGCGCATCTGCTCGGGGGTCATGTGAGGCTCCGGGTCACGGCGGACAATAGCTGCTCTTCATCCAGCCAACGCAGGCTGCGACCTTTGAATTGCAACACGCCGCGAGTGTATTTGGCACTGGCCTGAGTGCCGGAGCGCGAGGCGGCATCGAGGATCTGCTCGTCGATGGCATGAATGCCGTCCACTTCATCCACCGGCACCACCACGGGCCCGCCATGGGCGGCGATGATCAACATGCGCGGCATGACCCGTGTGCCGGAGGCGACATTGCTGATGCCATCGAGCCCCAACAATTCGACCAGCGAGAGGCATGCCACCAGCGCACCGCGCACGTTCGCCACGCCGAGCAAGGCGCCGGAGCGCTGGTGCGGCAACGAGTGAATCGCTTGCGACGGCGCGACTTCCACCAAACAGCGGGTGGCCAGGCCCAACCATTCTTCGCCGAGGCGGAACATCAATAGCGAGCGGGTTTTCACCTCACTCTCCACGGTGTTGGACACCTGCACGCGGTCATCCTGCTGCAGCGCATAACGATCCAGCAGGCGCGTGGCGGCGGTCGAATACACCGCGCAATTGCGGCAATGAATATGTTCGCTCAGCAGCGGGCAGGACTTGTCGCCATGGATACCGATGCGGTTCCAGCAATCATCGATGGCCTGGGCATCTTCATGGGTGACGCTAAAGGTGTCGGAGGCGATCATCGTTTACGCTCACGGTCAGCGGTGCGCTCGCTGCGGGCGGCGCGCTCCTGCAATCGTCTGGCCCCCACGGTGTCGCCCTGGGATTGCAGCAAGGCTGCCAGCTGCAACAACGCGGCGGGATGTTGCGGTTCGAGGTACAACGCCTTGCGATAAAAGCCCTGGGCTTCCAGGACATTGCCCGCCACATCGCTGAGCAACCCGAGCCAGTAAAACACCTGGGCCACCGGCTCATGACTGCGCAGGTAACTTTCGCACGCGGCACGGGCTTCGGCACTCTTGCCTTCGTTGGCCAGCGAGGCGATGTTCGCCAACAGCGTGGCCACCTCGACGCCGGCTTTTTTGGCCACAGGGGTTTCTGGCGCTACAGGCGCGAACGGGCGCCTGTTCATGGGCGCAGGCACCACGTTGCGCACCGGACGCGGCACGGGCAATGGCGCAGGCAATGGCGCAGGCAATGATGCTGGAACAAAGGCCAGCGCCGGTTCAGGTTCCAAAGCCTTGTGACGACTGAAGGCAAAGGACTGTGGAATGCCGATGGAGCGCATGCCGAAACGCCCCAGCAGGCTACCTTCGGCCGGGCCGATAAACAGCACACCGTCGACGTGGGTCAGACGCTTGAGGACTTCGAACACCTGCTGTTGCGTTGCCTGATCGAAATAGATCAACAGGTTGCGGCAGAACACGAAGTCGTAAGGAGGCTCGTTGGCGAGCAACGCCGGATCGAGCACGTTGCCGACCTGCAGGCGAACCTGGTCCAGCACCCGGTCACTGAGGCGAAAACCGTCGTTCTGCGCCGTGAAATGCCGGTCGCGGAAGGCGATATCCTGACCGCGAAACGAATTCTTGCCATACAGCGCACGCCGGGCCTTTTCCACCGACAGCGGGCTGACGTCCATGCCTTCGACCTTGAACTGATGCGGCTGGAACCCGGCGTCCAGCAGCGCCATGGCAATCGAGTACGGCTCTTCACCGGTTGAGCATGGCAGGCTGAGAATCCGCAGTGCCCGCAGATTGTTGATCTCGGCCAGACGTTTGCTCGCCAGTTTCGCCAGGGTGGCAAAGGATTCCGGGTAACGGAAAAACCAGGTTTCAGGAACGATCACCGCTTCGATCAGCGCCTGCTGTTCATCTCGTGAACCCTGCAGGATTCGCCAGTATTCGTCGGCGGTGAACGCATTGGACACGGTGCTGCGCTGGCGAACGGCACGCTCGATGATGGCGGGCCCCACGGAGGTCACATCGAGGCCGATGCGCTCCTTGAGGAAATCGAAAAACCGCGGGTCGCCGCTCATGGCCGCTCCTCAAGCAGCGCCAGGTCCAGCGGTGGCGACGGGAACAGCAGCGCGCGCACCTGATCGTCCAGCAAGTCGGCGACCCGCACCCATTGCAGTAGACCCTGCGCATCTTCGCGCACAGGTCCCAGGTAGCGGGCCTGGCGATTGTCGAGGCCGTAGGGCTGAAAATCCGTCGGGTTATATCGCACGGTGTCGGTGGCCTGCTCCAGAATCAAGCCGAGCAATTTCGTCTCTGCGCCGTCATTCGCGCGGTAATGAACCAGCACCAGCCGAGTGCTGGTTCGAGCCTGGGCAGGCGTGCCAAACGTCAGGGCGCACAGGTCGATCACCGGCACCACCGCGCCACGATAGGCGAAAACCCCGGCGACCCAGTGCGGCGCGTGGGCAATCGGTTTCAAGGGCTGGCGCGCCAGCACCTCCGCGACTTCGGTGGCTTGCAAGGCATAGCGCTCGCTGCCGATGCGGAATACCAGAAACAACGCATGCAACGCCTGCTTCACGGCAGTGCGTTTGGCCGTGAGTTCGCTCATCAGACTTTGAATCGCGAGACGCCGCTACGCAGCCCTACGGCCACCTGACTCAGCTCGTCGATGGCAAAACTGGCCTGGCGCAGGGATTCAACGGTCTGACTGCTGGCGTCGCCCAATTGCACCAGGGCGTGGTTGATCTGCTCGGCGCCGGTGGCCTGGGCCTGCATGCCCTCATTGACCATCAACACGCGCGGAGCCAGTGCCTGAACCTGATGGATAATTTGCGACAGCTGCTCGCCGACCTGCTGCACCTCGGACATGCCGCGGCGCACTTCCTCGGAGAACTTGTCCATGCCCATCACACCGGCCGATACCGCCGACTGAATCTCGCGCACCATCTGCTCGATGTCATAGGTGGCGACAGCGGTCTGGTCCGCCAGACGCCGTACCTCGGTGGCCACCACGGCGAAACCGCGCCCGTATTCCCCGGCCTTCTCGGCTTCGATCGCCGCGTTGAGCGACAGCAGGTTGGTCTGGTCGGCGACCTTGACGATGGTGACCACCACCTGATTGATGTTGCCGGCCTTCTCGTTGAGGATCGCCAGTTTGGCGTTGACCAGATCGGCCGCGCCCATCACCGAATGCATGGTTTCCTCCATGCGCGCCAGCCCCTGCTGCCCGGAACCGGCGGCCACCGAGGCCTGATCGGCAGCGCTGGAGACCTCGGTCATGGTGCGCACCAGGTCACGGGACGTGGCGGCGATTTCACGGGAGGTCGCGCCGATTTCGGTGGTGGTGGCAGCGGTTTCGGTGGCGGTGGCCTGCTGTTGCCTGGACGTGGCGGCGATCTCGGTGACTGACGTGGTGACCTGCACCGACGAGCGCTGGGCCTGGGACACCAGCGAAGTCAGTTCGCTCATCATGTCGTTGAAGCCGGTTTCCACCGCGCCAAATTCGTCCTTGCGCTCCAGGTTCAGGCGATTGCTGAGGTCACCGGTGCGCATCACTTCAAGGATGCTGACGATGCGGTTCATCGGCGCCATGATCGCGCGCATCAACAGCAGACCGCAGAGGCCGGCCGCCAGTATGGCGACCAGCAGAGAGATGCCCATGCTGATTTTTGCCGTGACCACCGCGTCATCGATGGCCGCCATGTCCTTGTCCGCCACCGCCTTGTTTTCGACGATGATGTCATTGAGCTTCATGCGGCCTGCCGTCCAGGCCGGGGTCAACTGCTCGTTGAGCAACTTGATGGCTTCGGCTTTCTGGTTGCGCTTGTACAACTCAAGAACGGCGGCATGAATTCTTTTGAACTCTTCGTGCCTCTGTTCGAAGGCCGCGAACTCGATCTTGTCTTCATCCGTGGTGATGGTGGTGCGATAGTTGGCCATCTGCTCCAGCAGGCGAGTTTCGAAAACCTTGAAGTTGGCGGCATCTTCGGCGCTGATGCCCTGTGCATCTTTCAATCCGAACATTTCCACGGTCTGAAGGTAGGTGTCCACCCAGGCGCTGCGAATCATCGAACTGAAATAGACCCCGGGCAAGGCATCGTCGCGCCCGCTGGCTTCGCTTTCCTCGATCTTCAACAACCGTGAATAAGAGACGACGACCATCAACAGCATGATGGCGATAATTACTGCAAAACTCGCCAAAATGCGTTGGCGCAACGTCCAGTTCTTCACAATCAGTCCTCAGGGGCCATTTTCAAATGCTGGGGGAGTATAGCCGAGGGCGGTGTTTCATTTATAAGACGCTTGTGCGCCACCTCTCATCTCGCCATAAAAGGCAGGACAGGCTCTGGAACAGGACTTTCCGCATTGTTCAGGATACTGGCCAGTGGCGTTTCGGAAGAAAGGGGCCGTGATTCGGCCATGAGCGACGTCATCGCCGCTGGAACGGCGTCGCCAGCATGCCCGCGCCTACAGGTCCGGGGACGCTGGCTTGCCGGCGAATACCTGTGGAAGGTCTACATCGAAGCCTGGCGAACCTGTTTCTCCAATTCCGCCTTCAACCCCGGCTCAAGCTTGAGCTGACGCGCCAGTTCGTCCAGGTAGGACTTCTCCATGAAGCTCTCCTCATCCACCAGCATCACACTGGCGATGTACATCTCGGCGGCCATTTCCGGGGTGCTGGCGGCGCGGGCGACATCCGCCGGGTCCAGGGGTTTGTTGAGTTCGGCGTGCAACCAGTGCGCAAGCGCCTGATCGTTGTCCAGCCGGGTGAACTCGCCCTCGATCAACTCGCGTTCGCGCTCGTCGATATGACCGTCGGCCTTGGCCGCCGCTACCAGGGCCTTGAGAATCGCCTGGCTGTGCTGCTCGACTTGCGCCGCCGGTAAACGGTCGAGGGTTTGCGGTTCACGTTTCGGTGCCGTGCCCTGCCCAGCCTGCCAGTTGCCATATGCCTTATAAGCCAGTACCCCCAGCGCCGCGAGACCACCGTACACAGCCACCTTGCCTCCGACTTTGCGGGCTTTCTTGCTACCCAGCAGCAACCCCATGGCGCCTGCGGCCAGCGCACCGCCGCCAGCGCCCGAAAGCAACCCGCCCAAGCCACCGGAAGCCTTGTTCTGCGCGCCGCCTGCCTTGTTCTGCAACAAGTCCTGGCCAGATTTGAGTAGCTGATCGAGCAATCCACGGGTATTCATTTTCCGCCTCCAAAAAAGGTGTAACCGGATTTTGAGGCCCCAGCCTAGTTCGAAAGTGCCCGACGGCTGCCAGGGAGAGTGCTTCCAGATGTTGCCTTGCTGCTGTCACTGAAGCTTGAAGCATGCAGTAAGTTTCGGTTTTTTAGATATACACTCGGACAAATCGATAAAAACCGCTCACCGGGTACGTTTCCCATGATGACCTTGCGTCAGATCCGCCATTTCATCGCCGTGGCCGAGACCGGCTCGATCTCCGCCGCCGCACAAGCCGCCTTCATCTCCCAGTCCACCCTGACCCTGGCCATCCAGCAGTTGGAGGAGGAAATCGGCGTCAGCCTGTTCAGCCGTCACGCCAAAGGCATGACCCTGACCCACCAGGGCCATCAATTCCTGCGCCAGGCGCACCTGATCCTTGCCACCGTGGACAACGCCAAACGCAGCCTGCAACAAAGCACCGACCAGGTCGCCGGGCAGTTGATCATCGGGGTGACCAGCCTGGTGGCCGGTTATTACCTGGCGGACTTGCTCACCCGCTTCCAGCGCGCCTACCCCAACGTCGAAATCCGCGTGATGGAAGACGAACGCCCGTACATCGAACATTTGCTGGTCAGCGGCGAGATCGATGTCGGCGTACTGATTCTTTCCAACCTCGAAGACCGCCACGCCCTGCAAACCGAGGTGCTGACCCATTCGCCCCATCGGCTCTGGCTACCGGCCCAGCATCCGCTGCTGGAGCACGACAGCATCAACCTGGCCGATGTCGCCCGCGAACCCTTGATTCAACTGAACGTCGATGAAATGGACCACAACGCCCAACGCATGTGGTCGGCAGCCTCGCTGCAACCGCGCATCACCTTGCGCAGCGCCTCGACCGAAGCCGTACGAAGCCTGGTAGCCGCGGGCCTGGGCGTATCCATTCAGCCAGACATGACCTACCGCCCATGGTCGCTGGAAGGCGACATCATCGAAGCGCGGCCGATTGCCGACCTCAGCCAGACCCTCGACGTCGGCCTCGCGTGGCGACGGGGTACGGCGCGCCCGGCGCTGGTGGACCCGTTCCTGACCGTCGCCCGCGAGCAACCCCACGGCGGACGCAAGCCATCTATTTAATCGAACGCCACCTTCAGTATTTAGTATTTGTCGACCTCGGGTCTGCGCACTAGTCTTGCTTCATCTATAAGACGGCCGGCCCCAGTCACAGGGAGCAGCATGGCCACACAAGAAAAGAGAATCCGAAAAATGGCTGGCGCGCAGACCCCGTTGTTTACCGCCTTGTTGATCGATGGCGAATTGGTCGCGGGCCAGGGCGTTGCCGAGCCGATTCTCAACCCGGCCACAGGCGAAGTCCTGACACAGATCGCCGAAGCCAGCACCGAACAAGTCGAAGCCGCCATCCTCGCCGCCCACCGTGCCTTCGCCAGTTGGTCGCGGACCACTCCGCAGCAGCGCTCGAACCTGTTGCTGGACATCGCCAACGCCATTGAAAAAAACGCCGACCTGCTCGCCCGCCTCGAATCCCTGAACTGCGGCAAACCGTTGCACCTGGCCCGCCAGGATGACTTGAGCGCGACGGTCGACGTGTTCCGTTTCTTCGCCGGCGCCGTGCGCTGCCAGACCGGACAACTCAGCGGCGAATACCTGCCGGGCTACACCAGCATGGTGCGGCGCGATCCCATCGGGGTCGTGGCGTCCATTGCGCCGTGGAACTACCCGATCATGATGGCCGCCTGGAAAATCGCCCCCGCCCTGGCCGCCGGTAACACGCTGGTGTTCAAACCGTCCGAACACACGCCGCTGTCGATCCTGGCCCTGGCGCCAGCGCTGGCCGAGATTCTGCCGCGCGGCGTGATCAACATCATCTGCGGTGGCGGTGAAGGCGTCGGCAGCCATTTAGTCAGCCACCCGAAAGTGCGCATGGTGTCGCTGACCGGCGATATCGTCACCGGGCAAAAAATCCTCCAGGCCGCAGCAAAAACCCTCAAGCGTACCCACCTCGAACTCGGTGGCAAGGCCCCGGTGATCGTTTGCAACGATGCCGACATTCAGGCGGTGGTCGACGGTGTGCGCGCCTACGGCTACTACAACGCCGGCCAGGACTGCACCGCCGCCTGCCGGATTTACGCGCAGAAGGGGATTCACGATCGCTTGGTGGCCGAACTCGGCGCGGCGGTCAGCAGCCTGCGCTTTGCCGGCAAACGCGATGCCGACAACGAACTCGGCCCGCTGATCAGTACTCGCCAACGCGACCGCGTGGCCAGTTTCGTCGAACGCGCCCTCGGTCAACCGCACATCGAACGGGTGACCGGTGCCGCTGTGCATTCCGGCGCCGGCTTCTATTACCAGCCGACCCTGCTGGCCGGTTGCAAACAGGGCGACGAAATCGTTCAGCGCGAAGTGTTCGGGCCGGTGGTCACCGTGACCCGCTTCGATGAGCTGGAGCAAGCGGTGGACTGGGCCAACGATTCGGAATACGGCCTGGCGTCGTCGGTCTGGACCCAGAACCTCGACAAGGCGATGCAAGTCGCCGCGCGATTGCAGTACGGCTGCACCTGGATCAACAGCCATTTCATGCTGGTCAGCGAGATGCCCCATGGTGGCCTGAAGCGTTCCGGCTACGGCAAGGACCTGTCCAGTGATTCGCTCCAGGACTACAGCGTGGTGCGGCACATCATGGCCCGACATGGCCGGGAGTTTTGAGCCGCACGCTGCACCTCAGGTGCAGACCTGCGTTTTTCTTGCGGCTTGACGCTTGAAACTTGCAGCTACGCTAACAACAACAATTAGCAGTACGCATTACCGAACCCACTGCCCCGACCATAATTTGAAAAAGAGGGATTTCCCATGTTCGTGCACAAGACCGCACTGCTCAGTGCAATCACCACCGCGCTGCTGGCCAGTGCCAGTGTCCAGGCCGCAGAGCCGCTGAAAGCTGTCGGGGCCGGCGAAGGCCAATTGGATATCGTGGCCTGGCCTGGCTACATCGAACGTGGCGAAAGTGACAAGGCCTACGACTGGGTGACGGGTTTCGAGAAGGAAACCGGCTGCAAGGTCAACGTGAAGACCGCCGCGACGTCCGACGAGATGGTCAGCCTGATGGCCAAGGGCGGTTACGACCTGGTCACCGCGTCCGGCGACGCCTCGCTGCGCCTGATCGTCGGCAAGCGTGTTCAGCCGATCAACACCTCGTTGATCCCGAACTGGAAGAACATCGACCCGCGCCTGAAAGATGCGCCGTGGTACGTGGTCAACAAGCAGACCTACGGCACCCCGTATCAATGGGGTCCGAACGTGCTGATGTACAACACCAACGTATTCAAGACCGCCCCCGACAGCTGGGGCGTGGTGTTCAATGCGCAAAACCTGCCGGACGGCAAACCGAACAAGGGCCGCGTGCAGGCCTATGACGGCCCGATCTACATCGCCGACGCGGCGCTGTACCTCAAAAGCACCCAACCGGAACTGGGCATCCAGAACCCCTATGAACTGACCGAGGCGCAATACAAGGCGGTGCTCGATCTGTTGCGCGCCCAGCAGCCGCTGATTCACCGCTACTGGCACGACACCACCGTACAAATGAGCGACTTCAAAAACGAAGGCGTGGTCGCGTCCGGTGCCTGGCCGTATCAAGTCAACGGTCTGGTGAACGAGAAACAACCGATCGCGTCGACCATCCCTAAAGAAGGCGCCACCGGTTGGGCCGACACCACCATGATGCATACCGAGGCCAAACACCCGAACTGCGCCTACAAGTGGATGGACTGGTCGCTGCAACCAAAAGTCCAGGGTGACGTGGCGGCATGGTTCGGTTCGTTGCCAGCGGTGCCTGCGGCGTGCAAGGAGAGCGAACTGCTCGGCGCCGAAGGCTGCAAAACCAACGGTTTCGACCAGTTCGACAAGATCGCCTTCTGGAAAACCCCGCAGGCTGAAGGTGGCAAATTCGTGCCGTACAGCCGCTGGACCCAGGACTACATCGCGATCATGGGCGGCCGCTAATTCTTGAAGTGAAGTAGATCCCTGTGGGAGCGGGCTTGCCCGCGATGGCGGAGCGTCAGGCAACACCCTATTGACTGTGCTGGCGCCATCGCTGGCAAGCCAGCTCCCACAGTTGATTACCTCTGTTGCCACTGCCGAGCAAGGCAGCCGGCTGTAGTTGACCGTTACTCGTTTTTTCAGAAGTCCAGGCAGGGCCGCTGCGACGGCCCGCGCCTTTTTGGAGCACCGCACCATGACGCTTGCAGTCCAGTTCACCAACGTTTCCCGTCAGTTCGGCGAAGTGAAAGCCGTTGACCGGGTTTCCATCGACATCCAGGACGGCGAGTTCTTCTCCATGCTGGGGCCTTCCGGCTCGGGCAAAACCACCTGTCTGCGCCTGATCGCCGGTTTCGAACAACCGAGCGCGGGCTCTATCCGTATTCATGGCGAAGAAGCCGCCGGGCTCCCGCCGTACCAGCGTGACGTGAACACCGTGTTCCAGGATTACGCGCTGTTCCCGCACATGAACGTTCGCGACAACGTCGCCTACGGCTTGAAGGTCAAAGCCGTCGGCAAGGACGAACGCCTCAAACGCGCCGAAGAAGCCCTCGACATGGTCGCCCTCGGCGGCTATGGCGAGCGCAAACCGGTGCAGCTCTCCGGTGGCCAGCGCCAGCGCGTAGCCCTGGCCCGCGCCCTGGTCAACCGTCCGCGCGTGCTGCTGCTCGACGAACCCCTCGGCGCGCTGGACTTGAAACTGCGCGAGCAAATGCAAGGCGAACTGAAGAAGCTGCAACGCCAGCTCGGCATCACCTTCATCTTCGTCACCCACGACCAGACCGAAGCGCTGTCCATGTCCGATCGCGTCGCTGTGTTCAACAAGGGCCGCATCGAACAAGTCGACAGCCCGCGCAATCTCTACATGAAACCGGCGACCACGTTCGTCGCCGAATTCGTCGGCACCTCCAACGTGATTCGCGGCGACCTGGCAAAACAGTTGAGCGGCAATCCCCAGCCGTTTTCGATTCGCCCGGAACACGTGCGTTTCGCCGAAGGGCCGCTGGCCGCACACGAGATCGAAGTCAGCGGCTTGCTGCACGACATCCAGTACCAGGGCAGCGCCACCCGCTATGAACTGAAGCTGGAAAACGGTCAGACCCTGAATATCAGCCAGGCCAACAATCAGTGGCTGGACGTCAGCGCCCAGCACCAGACCGGGCAACGCATCAGCGCACGCTGGGCACGCGAAGCCATGGTCCCGCTGTCCGATACCGTTGCAGGCGGGGTGTGACATGAACACCTTGGCCCTCTCTCAAAACCCGTCGGGCGGCTCGCCGTTGCGCAGGTTTTCCAACCTGCTGTATCGCCGCCCCAACCTGTACCTGTCGCTGCTGCTGGTGCCGCCGCTGCTGTGGTTCGGCGCGATCTACCTGGGCTCGTTGCTGACACTGCTGTGGCAGGGTTTCTACACCTTCGATGACTTCACCATGGCGGTCACGCCGGAGCTGACCCTGGCGAACTTCGCCGCGCTGTTCCAGCCATCGAACTTCGACATCATCCTGCGCACCCTGAGCATGGCCATCGTGGTGTCGATCGCCAGTGCCATCGTTGCATTTCCGATCGCCTACTACATGGCGCGCTACACCACCGGCAAGACCAAGGCGTTTTTCTACATCGCGGTGATGATGCCGATGTGGGCCAGCTACATCGTCAAGGCCTATGCCTGGACGTTGCTGCTGGCCAAGGGCGGCGTGGCGCAGTGGTTCGTGCAGCACCTGGGCCTGGAACCGGTGCTGCAGTTCGTGCTGGGCATTCCCGGCGTAGGCGGCAGCACCTTGTCGACCTCGCACCTGGGGCGCTTCATGGTGTTCGTCTATATCTGGTTGCCGTTCATGATCCTGCCGATCCAGGCGTCGCTGGAACGCCTGCCGCCGTCGCTGCTGCAAGCGTCCGCCGACCTCGGCGCCAAGCCGCGCCAGACCTTCATGCAAGTGATTCTGCCGCTGTCGATTCCGGGCATCGCCGCCGGCTCCATCTTCACCTTCTCGCTGACCCTCGGTGACTTCATCGTGCCGCAACTGGTCGGCCCGCCGGGCTACTTCGTCGGCAGCATGGTGTACGCGCAACAAGGCGCGATCGGCAACATGCCGATGGCGGCGGCCTTCACCCTGGTGCCGATCGTGCTGATCGCCATTTACCTGTCCATCGTCAAACGTCTGGGGGCCTTCGATGCACTCTGAAAAGGCTTCAATCGGTCTGAAAATCGCGGCCTGGGGCGGGTTGGTGTTCTTGCACTTCCCGATCCTGATCATCTTCCTGTACGCCTTCAACACCGAAGACGCGGCGTTCAGCTTTCCGCCCAAGGGCTTCACCCTGAAGTGGATAGGCGTGGCGTTCTCACGCCCTGACGTACTGGAGGCCATCAAGCTGTCGCTGCAGATCGCCTCGATTGCCACGCTGATCGCCATGGTCCTCGGCACGCTGGCGTCGGCGGCGCTGTACCGCCGGGACTTCTTCGGCAAGCAAGGCATCTCGCTGATGCTGATCCTGCCGATCGCCCTGCCCGGGATCATCACCGGTATCGCGCTGCTGGCGACCTTCAAGACGCTGGGCATCGAACCGGGGATGTTCACCATCATCGTCGGTCACGCGACCTTCTGTGTGGTGATCGTCTACAACAACGTCATCGCCCGCTTGCGTCGCACCTCGCACAGCTTGATCGAGGCCTCGATGGACCTCGGTGCCGACGGCTGGCAGACCTTCCGCTACATCGTCCTGCCGAACCTCGGCTCGGCGTTGCTGGCCGGCGGCATGCTCGCCTTCGCGCTGTCGTTCGACGAAATCATCGTCACCACCTTCACCGCCGGCCATGAACGCACCCTGCCGCTGTGGCTGCTCAACCAGCTCAGCCGCCCTCGGGACGTACCGGTGACCAACGTCGTCGCGATGCTGGTGATGATAGTGACCATGCTGCCGATCCTCGGTGCCTATTACCTGACCCGTGGCGGTGAAAGCGTTGCGGGCAGTGGCGGCAAATAACCGAATCACCAGAGGAACCCGGCCCCTGTAGGAGCGAGCTTGCTCGCGATGATCTCAAACACACCGCGCGCAACCAGACTGAACGCGTCATCGTTCACGTCCATCGCGAGCAAGCTCGCTCCTACAGGGCCCGGTTCAGACAGAAAAACAAACAGTTTCGAAGAGGAGAAGAACATGCAAACCCAACTCTTGATCAACGGCCAGCTCGTCAATGGCGAAGGCCCTGCCCAACCCGTGTTCAACCCGTCGCTGGGCCGCGTGCTGGTGGAAATCAACGAAGCCAGCGAAGCCCAGGTCGATGCCGCCGTGCGCGCCGCCGATGCCGCGTTTGACAGCTGGTCGCAAACCCCGCCGAAAGAGCGCTCGCTGCTGCTGCTCAAACTGGCTGACGCCATCGAAGCCCACGGCGAAGAGCTGGCCAAACTGGAATCGGACAACTGCGGCAAGCCTTATAACGCTGCGTTGAACGACGAGATTCCGGCGATTGCCGACGTGTTCCGTTTCTTCGCCGGTGCCAGCCGCTGCATGAGCGGTTCGGCCGGGGGCGAATACCTGCCGGGCCACACCTCGATGATCCGCCGCGACCCGGTGGGCGTGATCGCCTCCATCGCGCCGTGGAACTACCCGCTGATGATGGTCGCCTGGAAAATCGCCCCGGCCCTCGCCGCCGGTAACACCGTGGTGCTCAAGCCATCGGAACAAACGCCGCTGACCGCATTGCGCCTGGCGCAACTGGCGTCGGAAATTTTCCCGGCTGGCGTACTCAACCTGGTATTCGGTCGCGGTCCTACGGTCGGTAGCCCACTGGTCACCCACCCGAAAGTGCGCATGGTGTCGCTGACCGGCTCGATCGCCACCGGCTCGAACATCATTTCCAGCACCGCCGACAGCGTCAAACGCATGCACATGGAACTGGGCGGCAAGGCCCCGGTGATCATTTTCGACGACGCCGATATCGACGCCGCCGTGGAAGGCATTCGCACCTTCGGCTTCTACAACGCCGGGCAAGACTGCACCGCGGCCTGCCGCATCTATGCGCAGGAAGGCATCTACGACAAATTCGTCGAGAAGCTCGGCGCGGCCGTCAGCAGCATCAAGTACGGCCTGCAGGACGACCCGTCGACCGAGCTCGGTCCATTGATCACCCCGCAGCACCGCGACCGCGTGGCCGGGTTCGTCGAGCGCGCCGTGGCGCAACCGCACATCCGCTTGATCACGGGTGGCAAAGCCGTGGACGGCAACGGTTTCTTCTTCGAACCGACGGTGCTGGCCGATGCCCGGCAGGACGACGAAATCGTCCGTCGCGAAGTGTTCGGGCCGGTGGTATCGGTGACCAAATTCACCGATGAAGCGCAGGTATTGGGTTGGGCCAACGATTCGGACTACGGCCTGGCATCGTCGGTGTGGACCGCCGACGTCGGTCGCGCCCATCGCCTGTCGGCGCGCCTGCAGTACGGCTGCACCTGGGTCAACACCCACTTCATGCTGGTCAGCGAAATGCCGCACGGCGGTCAGAAACTGTCCGGCTACGGCAAGGACATGTCCATGTATGGCCTTGAGGATTACACCGTCGTGCGCCATGTGATGTTCAAGCACTAAAAGCATCGCCAGCAGGCTGGCTCCCACCGTTTGGAATGCGTTTCCCTGTGGGAGCCAGCCTGCTGGCGATTGTGTCACTCCGGCTTCAAGGTAGAAACCGGCACTAAGCACCACCAGGCTCCACACCAAAGAAGTCAAAACAATAACCACCGATCCGGGCTGAGCCACCACGGCCCCGCCACGGCTTCGGACATCCGAAATCTGCCGATTTTCCGGAGCAAACACTATGAGTAAATCACCCGAACTCTCTGCCGGCGTTGTCGATAGCGACGCCGAGCAGCTACGTAAACTGGGTTATACGTCCAACTTCAATCGCAGCATGAGCCTGTGGGAAAACTTCGCCCTGGGCTTCACTTATCTTTCCCCGGTCGTCGGGGTTTATACCCTCTTCGGCCTGTGCCTCGCCGCGGGTGGCCCACCGATGTTCTGGGCCTACCTGCTGGTCGGTTGCGGCCAGTTACTGGTGTGCCTGATCTTCGGTGAAGTGGTGTCGCAGTTCCCGATTTCCGGTGGCGTGTACCCCTGGGCCCGTCGTTTGGTGGGCAAGCGCTGGGCGTGGATGGTCGGCTGGATCTACTCCATCGCCCTGTGCGTGACCATCGCTGCCGTTGCCGTGGGTGCCGGTCCCTACCTGGCCGCCATGATGGGCTTTGAACCGAACAACAACACCAACATCGTCATTGCCCTGTTCCTGACGCTGTTCGCCACGCTGGTCAACCTCAGCGGCACCAAAACGCTGGCGCGCATTGCCATGTTCGGCTTCCTCTGCGAACTGATCGGCGCGGTGATCGTCGGTGTCTACCTGTTGGTTTTCGAACGCCATCAGTCGCTCAGCGTATTGTTCAACACCTTCGACATCAGCATCGATGGCTCGTACCTGCCCGCCTTCCTCACCGCGTCGCTGGCGGGGATGTTCCTGTACTACGGCTTCGAGGCCTGCGGCGACGTCGCCGAAGAAACGCCGAACCCGAGCAAGAAAATCCCGGTGGCCATGCGCATGACCATCTACATCGGTGGCATCGCCGCGATGTTCGCCTGCCTGGCGCTGATCCTCGCCGTGCCAGACATGCAAGCCGTGATCAACGGCACCGACAAGGACCCGGTCACCACCATCCTCAACAACGCCTTCGGCCCCGTGGGTTCGAAAGTGGTGATGGGCGTGGTCATGATTTCCTTCATCTCCTGCGTCATCAGCCTGCAAGCGGCGGCGAGCCGTCTGCTGTATTCCTATGCCCGTGACGAGATGGTGATCGGCAGCCGATTGCTTAAAAAGATTTCTCCTACGACCCAGGTTCCGGTTGCCGCACTGTTCGTGTCCGGTGTCCTGCCGGCCCTGATCATCATCCTCGGCTTCTTCCTGCAGGACGCCGTCGCCACCATCGTCAGCTTCGCCGCCATCGGCATCTACCTGGCGTTCCAGATGATCGTGCTCGCCGCGCTTTATGCACGCCTCAAAGGCTGGAAACCGAGCGGCAAATTCACCCTCGGTGCCTGGGGCTGGCTGGTGAACATCGGCGCACTGACCTACGGCATCGGCGCCATCGTCAACATGGCCTGGCCACGTACCCCGGATGCGGCGTGGTACATCAACTACGCCATGGTCCTGAGCACCGCCATCGTCATTGGCCTGGGCCTGCTGTACATGTGGATCGCCAAGCCGTATGACCACGGTACGGCGCCTGCCGGGGATGCCTGGAAGGTGAGCCGCTAACGGTATTTGCCCGTTGAACGAACACCCTGCCTGCTGTGATGCGGGCAGGGTCAGGCGGCTGAATCGCTTGCGGCTTGACGAGCCGTTCGACGCACATAAAAACCGCCCCTGAAGGCGGTTTTGCTTTTTAAGACATGTACTTTTTGCAGAGGCAAAAGCAGAAAAAAACTACAGATTCGACCTTCATGAAAAACCCGCGATTCCTACATCACGCGTCGCCAGAGTAGACTTGGCGCCGCGAGCGCCTGACCGATAGGCTTTGTCCCGTCGCTGCACAACCAGCGACCCGGAGTCGAAGCCGGAACATATCAACATGGCGCATCCGCGCCCCCATACGAGCTGGGGCATTTTTTTGCCTTTCAGCTTCGCGTTATGGCGGGCCTTGTGGCGCGGGCCTCTCGGCTTCCATGTTGATCGAGAATGTTCCGACTTCGAACGCCGCACGGTCCGCCACCCCAATCTGTCGAAGGATCAGTGGCGGCTCCTTTTTCAACATGGAGTCGAACAATGCACAAGCACGCGTCAAATCCGTCTGACACTTATCCCTGCTTCACCCCTACCGTCTTCACGCGCCACAACCGTTTCCTCCACGCCTTCATCCAGGACCACCAAGCCTGGTTCTGCGTTCAGGACCTTGGCCGCCTGATGGGTCAACCATTGAACGAACGCCTCATCCAGAAGCTCGACCCCGATCAGCGTCGCAGCGTTTGCTTGCTCAAGGACGGCAAGATCGTCGATGCGTTGATGGTCAGCGAATCAGGCATGTACGCGCTGCTGGTTCACCACTTCATCCCGGAAAACCGCCATCTGAGGCAATGGTTGAGCAACGAAGTCGTGCCCATGTTGCGCAATGCACAGGCATCGTCGTCGGAAAACCTGCCCAGCCTGAGCGCCTTGAATTGGGCCGGAGTTTCGGTGCCTCTGCTGCATTACCAACATCACGCCTGGGTAAAGTGGCGGGACATGCCTGAGTTGATGCAAGTACAACGACCGTTCCCTATAGCCGGAACCCGCTGAATCGATTCGATTGGCAAAAGGGCGAACTTCATAGTCCGCCCCTTTGAATTTCTTCCCTAAAACCTCGAAACACTGCGCATCGCATCCACCAGATACCTCATCGCAATCCGGTCGCTTTCCGACAATTCGCGATAGCGCTCCACCAGTTTCATCTCTTCGGAATTGAGCCGGCGCCTTCGCCGCCCGCTGCCCAGGCACGGAAAGATTCCCAGCAGTTCGGTGATGCCTTGTACTTTCGACATGGACGATGTCCTTCTCTACGTCAAAGAAAACTTCAGAAACCGCATCGCCCTACCCTTTTCAGCAGCCTTCTCGTGCCGACTGAATCGCACCGGTCCGAAGGGCATAAACCGGTCATGCCCACAGAATAGAAATAATCCGGACGCTGAAAAGCGGTTTTTAGAGTAATTAGTCGAAAAAAGCAGAAATGCCCTATAAATCAGACGCCACTGTCGGAAATGTTTCCCGACATGTCTTGTTTCATTGCCGCGCTAGCGTCGTGCCATCAATCAATTTTGCTCCGCCATCGAACGGTTTAAGCTATTCGGCATCTGTTTAAAGTCCCTTGTGTTTGGCCGAAGGCATGTCCGAACCCTTATTTCTGATCCAGCACGTGCCAGGAACGGCGCGGGATTGTTCACGACAGGTTGTATTTATGCACCGCAGGAATTTGCTCAAAGCCTCCATGGCCATCGCTGCCTACACCGGTTTGTCCGCCACCGGCCTGCTTGCCGCCCGCGCTTGGGCCGCCACCGGGGCTGCCGATGGGGAAGCCCAGGCCTTCGATTTCGAGTCGCTGAAAGTGCAGGCCAAACAACTGGCCAGCAATCGCTATCAGGACACCAAGCAAGTGCTGCCACCGACCCTGGCGACCATGACCCCGCAGAACTTCAACGCGATCCGCTACGACGGCAATCATTCGCTGTGGAATGAATTGAACGGTCAGCTGGATGTGCAGTTTTTCCACGTCGGCATGGGTTTCAAGCAGCCGGTGCGCATGTACAGCGTCGATCCCAAGACCCGCATGGCCCGTGAAGTGCATTTCCGCCCGTCGCTGTTCAACTACGAGAACACCACGGTCGATACCAAGCAATTGACCGGCGACCTGGGTTTCTCCGGCTTCAAGCTGTTCAAGGCACCGGAGCTGGACAAACATGACGTGGTGTCGTTCCTGGGCGCCAGTTACTTCCGCGCGGTGGACGCCACGGGCCAGTACGGCTTGTCGGCCCGCGGCCTGGCGATCGATACCTACGCCAAAAAGCGTGAAGAATTCCCCGACTTCACCAAGTTCTGGTTCGAGACGCCGGACAAGGACAGCACCCGCTTCGTGGTCTATGCCCTGCTCGACTCGCCGAGCGCCACCGGCGCCTACCGCTTTGATATCGATTGCCAGGCCGAGCGCGTGGTGATGGAAGTCGATGCCAACGTCAATGCACGGACCGCCATCGAACAACTGGGCATTGCACCGATGACCAGCATGTTCAGCTGCGGCACCCACGAACGCCGCATGTGCGACACCATTCACCCGCAGATCCACGACTCCGATCGCCTGGCGATGTGGCGCGGCAACGGCGAGTGGATCTGCCGCCCGTTGAACAACCCGGCCACGCTGCAATTCAACGCCTTCGCCGACAAGGACCCGAAGGGTTTCGGCCTGGTGCAGACCGATCACGAGTTCGCCAGTTATCAGGACACCGTCGACTGGTACAGCCGCCGGCCGAGCCTGTGGGTCGAACCGACCACCGCGTGGGGTGAAGGCTCCATCGATCTGCTGGAAATTCCTACGACCGGTGAGACGCTCGACAACATCGTTGCGTTCTGGACCCCGAAAAAACCGGTGGCGCCCGGTGATTCGCTGAACTACGGCTACAAGCTCTACTGGAGCGCCCTGCCGCCGGTGGGCACACCACTGGCGCGGGTCAACGCAACGCGTTCGGGCATGGGTGGTTTCACCGAGGGCTGGGCACCGGGCGAGCATTACCCGCAAGTCTGGGCCCGACGCTTCGCGGTGGACTTCACCGGTGGCGGCCTGGACCGCTTGCCGGAAGGCGCGGGCATCGAGCCGGTGGTGACCTGCTCGAATGGCCAGGTCAAGGACTTCAACGTGCTGGTGCTCGATGACATCAAGGGCTACCGCATCACGTTCGACTGGTACCCGACCAACGACAGCGTGGAGCCCGTGGAACTGCGCCTGTTCATTCGCACCCATGACCGCACGTTGAGTGAAACCTGGTTATACCAGTACTTCCCGCCAGCGCCGGACAAGCGCAAATACACCTGATAACGGGTTGCGCCCTCTCACCATTCGGTTTTCCGAACGCGACCTGCCGGTCAGTTCGGTTAACCGGACTATTCAGCACTGCAAAACGCGTCAAATAAATTTAATCTCCTTATAAATCAATGATTTGATTGATTCGTCCTGGTCTGGCATGAGTCATGCTCTACACTTCTTCGACGAATGCCTGCGGTGCCAACACTTCAGCAACTCAGGCATCCGCAGCACAAAAAGGGCCGATCAACTGGCTCCATAAAAAAAACAATGTCGAGGAAAATTTGATGCGCATCGTTCCCCACATCCTGGGCGCAGCCATTGCTGCCGCTCTGATCAGCACGCCAGTTTTCGCCGCCGAACTCACCGGCACCCTGAAGAAGATCAAAGAGTCCGGTGTCATCACCCTCGGGCATCGCGACGCTTCCATTCCGTTTTCCTACATTGCGGACGCTTCCGGCAAACCGGTTGGCTACTCCCACGATATTCAACTGAAAGTCGTCGAAGCCATCAAAAAAGACCTGGACCTGCCTAACCTGCAAGTCAAATACAACCTGGTCACTTCGCAAACCCGTATCCCGCTGGTACAGAACGGCACCGTGGACCTGGAGTGCGGTTCCACCACCAACAACGTCGAGCGTCAGCAGCAAGTTGACTTCTCCGTTGGCATCTTCGAAATCGGTACTCGCCTGCTGTCCAAGAAAGGCTCGGCGTACAAGGACTTCGATGACCTCAAAGGCAAGAACGTCGTGACCACCGCCGGTACCACGTCCGAGCGCATCCTCAAGTCGATGAACGCCGACAAGCAAATGGGCATGAACGTCATCTCCGCCAAAGACCACGGCGAATCCTTCCAGATGCTGGAATCGGGCCGGGCCGTCGCGTTCATGATGGACGACGCGCTGCTGGCCGGTGAGGCCGCCAAGGCCAAGAAGGCGGACGACTGGGCCGTGACCGGCACTCCACAGTCCTACGAGATCTACGGCTGCATGGTGCGCAAGGGCGACGAGCCGTTCAAGAAGGCCGTGGATGACGCCATCAAGGCCACCTACGCTTCGGGCGAGATCAACAAGATCTACGACAAATGGTTCATGCAGCCAATCCCGCCTAAAGGCCTGAACCTGAACTTCCCGATGAGCGACGAGCTCAAGGCCCTGATCGCCCATCCGACCGACAAAGCGGCTGACGACAAGAAATCCTGATTTCTGACTAACCTTATCTCCTGAGAGGGCCTCGGCCCTTTCGGGAGGTTGTCATTCCCTGCTGGCATTTTTGGAAACACTCGAACCGGTGGCTGTCGAGCCGATCGTGTGTGCCTGATCGAACTGACCTGAGTGTCACCCGATCGGGCGGGAACGGAGCTTTCCCCAGGCGGGTACTTGTACATCGATCGAATCCGAGGGGAGACCCTAATGAATTACAACTGGGACTGGGGCGTGTTCTTCAAGTCCACCGGCGTGGGCAGCGAGACCTATCTCGACTGGTACATCACCGGTTTGGGCTGGACCATTGCCATCGCCATCGTGGCCTGGATCATCGCCCTGACACTGGGCTCGATCCTGGGTGTCATGCGTACCGTGCCGAATCGCATCGTATCGGGCATCGCCACCTGCTACGTCGAGATCTTCCGTAACGTGCCGCTGCTGGTTCAGCTGTTCATCTGGTACTTCCTGGTGCCCGACCTGCTGCCGCAGAACCTGCAAGACTGGTACAAGCAGGACCTGAACCCGACGACCTCGGCCTTCCTCAGCGTCGTTGTCTGCCTGGGCCTGTTCACCACCGCTCGCGTCTGCGAACAAGTGCGTACCGGCATCCAGGCCCTGCCCAAAGGCCAGGAATCCGCGGCTCGCGCCATGGGTTTCAAGCTGCCACAGATCTACTGGAACGTGCTGCTGCCGCAGGCTTACCGGATCATCATTCCGCCGCTCACCTCGGAATTCCTGAACGTCTTCAAGAACACCTCCGTGGCCTCGTTGATCGGCCTGATGGAGCTGCTGGCGCAGACCAAACAGACCGCCGAATTCTCCGCCAACCTGTTCGAAGCCTTCACCCTGGCAACGCTCATTTACTTCACGCTGAACATGAGCCTGATGTTGCTGATGCGTCTGGTCGAGAAGAAAGTCGCCGTACCGGGCCTGATCTCCGTGGGGGGTAAATAATGGAACTCGACTTCTCGGGCATCATCCCGTCCCTGCCGGGCTTGTGGAACGGCATGCTCATGACCCTGCAACTGATGGCGCTGGGCGTCGTCGGCGGGATCATCCTCGGCACCATCCTGGCGCTGTGCCGTCTGTCCCACAGCAAATTGCTGTCGAACCTGGCCGGTGCCTACGTCAACTACTTCCGTTCGATTCCGCTGCTGCTGGTGATCACCTGGTTCTACCTGGCGGTGCCGTTCGTGCTGCGCTGGATCACCGGCGAAGACACCCCGATCGGCGCGTTCGCCTCGTGCATCGTGGCCTTCATGATGTTCGAAGCGGCGTACTTCTGCGAAATCGTCCGGGCCGGCGTGCAGTCGATTCCCAAGGGCCAGATGGGCGCTGCCCAGGCGTTGGGCATGACCTATGGCCAGATGATGCGCCTGATCATCCTGCCGCAGGCGTTCCGCAAGATGACCCCGCTGTTACTGCAGCAGAGCATCATCCTGTTCCAGGACACGTCGCTGGTGTACGCGGTGGGCCTGGTGGACTTCCTCAATGCCTCGCGCGCCAGTGGCGACATCATTGGCCGTTCCAATGAGTTCCTGATCTTCGCAGGTCTCGTGTACTTCATCATCAGCTTTGCCGCCTCGCAGCTGGTCAAGCGTCTGCAAAAAAGGTTTGCCGTATGATCTCTATCAAGAATGTCAACAAGTGGTATGGCGACTTCCAGGTACTGACTGACTGCAGCACCGAGGTCAAAAAAGGTGAAGTGATCGTGGTATGCGGGCCGTCCGGCTCGGGCAAATCGACCCTGATCAAATGTGTCAACGCCCTGGAACCGTTCCAGAAAGGTGACATCGTGGTCGATGGCACGTCCATAGCCGACCCGAAGACCAACCTGCCGAAACTGCGTTCCCGCGTGGGCATGGTGTTCCAGCATTTCGAGCTGTTCCCGCACCTGACCATCACCGAAAACCTGACCATTGCGCAGATCAAGGTATTGGGTCGCAGCAAGGAAGAAGCCACCAAGAAAGGCCTGCAACTGCTTGAGCGCGTCGGTCTCTCGGCCCACGCCCACAAGCATCCGGGCCAGTTGTCCGGTGGTCAGCAGCAGCGCGTGGCGATTGCCCGGGCACTGGCGATGGACCCGATCGTCATGCTGTTCGACGAGCCGACCTCGGCGCTGGACCCGGAAATGGTCAACGAAGTGCTCGACGTGATGGTGCAACTGGCCCACGAAGGCATGACCATGATGTGCGTGACCCACGAAATGGGTTTCGCCCGCAAGGTCGCTGACCGGGTGATCTTCATGGACGCCGGCAAGATCATCGAAGACTGCAAGAAAGAAGAGTTCTTCGGCGACATCAGCCACCGTGCCGAGCGTACGCAGCACTTCCTGAACAAGATTCTGCAGCACTAAAGCCCACGCTCGCCCCTCCCTGTGGGAGCGAGCCTGCTCGCGATGAGTTCAAAGACACCGCGTACATTCAGAATGAACGCGCCATCGTTGACGACCCTCGCGAGCAGGATCGCTCCTGCAAGGATCAGGCAAGCGCTGGTTGACCCAAGGCATCTGTGATGAAATGCGACCCCACCCCCTATCGCGCCCCGCCGCCATCACTCGCCGTGAAACCCCGTCTGATTCGTCATTTGTTCCTGCCGCCACTGATCATCGCGCTGATGATCGGATTGGGCTACGTCGGCTTCTGGATCAGTGAGCACTACGGCATTCGCAGCCTGGGCGAGAACGGCCAGCGTCAGCTGGAGTTGCATGCCCGCGCCGTCGAGAGCGAAATCAGCAAATACACCTACCTGCCCAGCCTGCTGGAACTCGAATCCAGTGTCTCGCAGTTGCTGGCCGACCCGACCCCGGAACACCGGCAAACGGTCAATGATTACCTTGAAGGCCTGAACCGGCGCAGCCGCAGTCGGGCCATCTATGTGATGGACACCACCGGTCGCGTCCTGGCCACCAGCAACTGGCGCGATGTCGACAGTTACCTGGGCGAAGACCTGTCCTTCCGCGCCTATTTCCAGAATGCCGTACGCGGCCAGCCAGGGCGGTTCTACGGCATCGGCAGCACCAACGGCGAACCCGGTTACTACCTGGCCCATGGTCTGGAAGAACACGGCAAGATCATTGGCGTCGCCGTGGTCAAGGTTCGCCTCGAAGCCATGGAAGAACGCTGGCAACGGGCGCGCCTGGAAGCCTTCGTCAGCGACGAGAACGGCATCATCATCCTGTCCAGCGACCCGGCGCGACGGCTCAAATCCGTGGTGCCGCTGAGCGACGAGACCAAGGAAAAACTGGCCCGCAGCCTGCAGTACTACTGGTTCCCGTTGAACGAACTGCAGCCCCTGGCTCGGGAAACCCTGTCCGAAGGCGTGGAAAAACTGACCTTCCCCGCCAACAGCGAGCTGGACTCCGATGAAGAAAACATCAGCTATCTGGCGCAAACCCGGCCGTTAAGCGATACCCCATGGAATTTCACCTTGCTCACGCCGCTGCAGGATTTGCGCCGCGAAGCGATCAATCAGGGCATTCTGGTGGCGGTGGCCTTCGCCCTCGTGGCGTTCCTGCTGATCGCCTGGAATGAGCGCCGCAAGGTGATTTCCACACGCCTCGCCGCCCGCGAAGCCTTGCAGGAAGCCAACAGTCAACTGGAGCGTCGGATTACCGAACGCACCGTCGACCTGCGTGCCAGCAACGAACGACTCAAGGGGCAGATCCGCGAACGGCGTCACGCCGAAGAGACCTTGCGCCGCGCCCAGGATGAACTGGTGCAGGCCGGGAAGCTCGCCGCCATCGGCCAGATGTCCACCAGCATCGCCCACGAATTGAACCAACCGCTGGCGGCACTGCGCACCCTGTCCGGCAACACCGTACGCTTTCTGGAGCGCGGTCAGCTGGATGTGGCCAGCACCAACCTCAAGACCATCAATGAACTGATCGACCGCATGGGGCGGATCACCGCGAGCCTGCGCGCCTTCGCCCGACGCGGTGACGACAAGGGCCAGGCGTGCCTCGGCAAAGCCGTGGAGGCCGCCTTGCAGTTGCTCGGCAGTCGCGTGGAAAACGCCCATCTGCAACTGCACCGCCATTTCGACGATGTACAACTGCAGATCGACCAGACCCGCCTTGAACAGATCCTGGTCAACCTGATCGGCAACGCCCTCGATGCCATGCAGGCGCAACCGCAACCCGAGTTGTGGCTCGAGGGTGAAGTGTTCGAAGGCAAGTATCGACTGCGCGTCAGGGACAACGGCCATGGCATCGACGCCGAAGCGCGCAAGCACTTGTTCGAACCCTTCTTCACCACCAAACCCGGCGAACAGGGCCTGGGCCTGGGCCTGACCCTTTCCGCAAGCCTGGCTGCCGCCACCGGCGGCCACCTGGGCGTCGAACACCCCGCCAGCGGTGGTACCGCTTTCGTCCTCAGTTTACCGTTGGTAAGCCCCACTCCTGCCGAGCCAATATGAACAACGACCTTAGTGTGCTGATCGTCGAAGACGACCCCCATGTGCTGCTCGGCTGCCAGCAGGCGCTGAACCTGGAAGACATTCCCTGTATCGGTGTAGGCAGCGCCGAAGAAGCCCTGGAACGGGTCGGCGACAACTTTGCCGGCATCGTCATCAGCGACATTCGCCTGCCGGGCATCGATGGCCTGGAACTGTTGAACCGGCTCAAGGCCCGCGACCGCAGCCTGCCGGTGGTGCTGATCACCGGTCACGGCGATATCTCGATGGCTGTCGGCGCGATGCAGAAAGGCGCCTACGACTTCATGGAAAAACCCTTTTCCCCGGAGCGCCTGGTGGACGTGGCCCGCCGCGCCCTGGAACAACGCAGCCTGGCGCGGGAGGTCACGTCGTTGCGCCGGCAACTGGCCGAACGCGATTCCCTCGAAGGCCGGATCATCGGTCGCTCGCCGGCCATGCAGAATCTGCGCGAGTTGATCGCCAACGTCGCCGACACCTCGGCCAACGTGCTGATCGAAGGCGAAACCGGCACCGGCAAGGAACTGGTTGCCCGTTGCCTGCATGATTTCAGCCGCCGACACAGCAAACAGTTCGTCGCCCTGAACTGCGGCGGCCTGCCGGAAAACCTGTTCGAAAGTGAAATCTTCGGCCACGAAGCCAACGCCTTCACCGGCGCGGGCAAGCGGCGCATCGGCAAGATCGAGCACGCCGACGGCGGCACGCTGTTCCTCGACGAAGTGGAAAGCATGCCCCTGCCCTTGCAGATCAAACTGCTGCGGGTGTTGCAGGAGCGCACCCTCGAACGGCTCGGTTCGAACCAGAGCGTGGCGGTCGATTGCCGGGTGATCGCCGCGACCAAGTCGGACCTCGTCGAGTCGAGCAAGGCCGGCGAATTCCGCAGCGACCTGTATTACCGCCTCAACGTGGTCACCCTGGAACTGCCACCGCTGCGCGAACGTCGCGAAGACATCCTGCAATTGTTCGAGCATTTCCTTCAGCAGTCGTCCCTGCGCTTTGACCGTACCGCGCCGGAACTGGATAACCAGACCTTGTCGAACCTGATGAGCCACGACTGGCCGGGCAACGTGCGCGAACTGCGCAACGTCGCCGAACGCTTTGCCCTGGGTCTGCCTGCCTTCAAGAAACCCGGCGCCAGCGCCGGCAATCAGGGCCTGGCCTTTGCCGAAGCGGTGGAAGCCTTCGAACGCAACCTGCTCAGCGATGCCTTGCAACGCAGCGGCGGCAACCTGACCCAGGCCAGCCAGGAACTGGGCATGGCCAAGACCACCTTGTTCGATAAAGTGAAGAAGTACGGGTTGAGCCACTGATGGACTTGATACTCAAGGCGACCCTGGGCGCGGCGGTGGTGGTCATCCTCGCTGCGCTGGCCAAGACCAGAAACTATTACATCGCCGGTCTGGTGCCGCTGTTTCCCACTTTTGCCCTGATCGCCCATTACATCGTCGGCAAGGGCCGTTCTGTGGAAGACCTGAAGACCACCATCCTGTTTGGCATGTGGTCGATCATTCCGTATTTCGTCTACCTGGCCACGCTCTACGTGATGGTGGACCGGATGCGCCTGGAAGCTTCGCTGGCGGTGGCGGCAGTGGCCTGGTTGATGGCTGCGACCGTGCTTGTCTCGGTCTGGGTTCGCCTGCACACCTGACACCCCGCTTGTGGGCTTGGCCCATCCCTTGCATTTACCCTCAAAAGCCCTCTCGGCCGGCCTTCAGGCTGGATGAACCTGCGGGGGCGACCGCCAAAGGGTAAATCCTGACTGTGAACATCGTTATTGCAAACCGAAAGGCGCCACACCCATGACCTTCACCGTGATCGTGCTGGTGGCGTGTTCCATTGTGATGGACGTCATTGGCCAGCTCTGCTTCAAGCTCGGCCTGGATCGATTGCCGGAGCTCGAAGGCGGGTTTCGCCTGAATGCGTTCTGGGGCCAGGTGTTCAACGCGCCGCTGCTGTGGTGCGGGATCGGCGCCTTTGTGGTCGAGTTTCTGGTCTGGCTCGAAGCCCTGTCCCGGGCACCGCTGAGCCTGCTGTTTCCGGCGGCGGCGCTGGCCTACTGCGGCGTGGTGCTGGCGAGCAAAGTGATCCTCGGTGAAACCGTCAGTCGCCGTCGCTGGGCGGGTACGCTGGTGATCTCGGCGGGCGTGATGCTCGTGTGTGTCGCTCATGGATGAGGGTCAATCGATGATCGACAGCAAGACGGGCTGGCTGCACGAACGGCTCGGCACCCTCGTTCTCTGGGCCTTGCTGATCGGCTTCGAAAGCGCTGGCCAGATCGCCAGCAAAGTCGGCGGCGATCAACTCGGGCAGATGGACTTCACCCTGCACTGGCTGTTGGCCGTGGCCGACAATCCCGGGGTGTGGGTGGCGATCGCCTGCTACATCGGCGCGTTCTTCGTCTGGATGCTGATCCTGCGACGCAGCAGCCTGTCCCTGGCGTTCCCCCTCAGTTCACTGGTGTTTGTCGGGGTATTGCTGGGGTCATGGCTGGGGCTGGGAGAGCAGATCAGCGTGCTGCACTGGGTGGGGGTGGCGGTGATCATGGGCGGGGTCGCGTTGCTGGCCGAGGGTGAGCAAACCTGAAGCTACCGCGACGTTTGTGGCGAGGGCGCTGACTCCCTCGCCACACCCTCTCATTTGAACGTGTAGGCAATCGCCACCTGCGCTTCACCCTGGTTGGTATCGCCAACGGCTTTGACAATGCTGCTGTCCGCCGCCGAACCCGTCAGGTGGATCCAGCTCGCGCTGGTCAGCAGCGACCAATGGGGCGCCAACGGGAACTCGAAACTCTGGGTCAGCGCCACGTTCTGCAACCCGCCGCCGGCGTTGTAGCGACGAATCCCCGAGGCCTGTGACTCGTCACTGCTGACGCCGAAGTAGGTCTGGGTTTGTCGGGCATCGGCGAAATGCGCCGTCAGGTTCGTGCTGCCGATCACCCCGCCACCCAGCGGATAACCCACCTCGCTACCGACCCTTCCCAGCACCCCACCCTGCCCGCTGCCGCCGCCCACTGCCTGGCCGACCGAGACAAACACCCGCCAGAAATCGGCCGGTGCGTACTGCACGAACCCGCCCACCTCGGCCATATCCGGCACATCGCGCAAGCCGCGCAATGACCCGTTCGCGGTTCGGCCCGGCAGGTAGTTCGCAAAAGGCCCGGTGCTGAAGCCGTTGGCCTTGAAGGCACTCCAGGTCAGCCCGTCGTCAGTGCTGAGACTGACATCGCCCCAGTCCAGATCGAGGTACGGCACGGGTCGGGTTTCGTATCGACTGCCGGTCGGATCATGGGGTTCATAGCTCAGGCCCAGCCCGGCTTCGCCGGTGAGGCCATCGGCGTTGGCGTTGATGGAAAGACAGGTCAGCGCGGTAAAGAGCGCAACGGTAATCCTCGACATGAGGCAATTCCTTGAACGGGACATGCGCGCATCAATCGCCGATTTGCCCCCGTCAGGCAAGCACTCATGTTGTTTGTAGCGACCTACAAAAATTGTAGCTTCATCAACGCAAACACAGGCCAGAACCCCAGCCCTGCTGGGCTTGACGTGATTGGCACAGTCCCTGCTCTACCCCGTTGGCAAGCGCAAACAGCGCGAAACGCTCAATAGGTACAACAGATGATTGACTGGCATATCGTGTGTGATTTCGACGGGACCATCACCCGCACCGACGTGATCGACAGCATCCTCCAACGCTTCGCCGACCCCAGCTGGGAAACGATCGAAGAGGAATGGCTGGCAGGCGACATCGGTTCCCGTGAATGCCTCAGTCGCCAGCTCGCACTGGTCAAGGCCACCCCGACCGAACTGCTCGGGTTCTTCGACGGCATCGATATCGACCCGGACTTCCCTGACTTCGTCGACCACGTCATCGGCCTCGGCGCGTCCCTTGAAGTGGTCAGCGACGGCATCGAACAAGGCATCGCGCGCATCCTGGCGCGCCACTACGTCAGCCTCCTGCCGATCCTTGCCAACCGCTTGCGTCAGGTCGATCACGACAGCTGGCGCATCGACTTCCCGTACGCCAACGATGCCTGCCGCGCCGCCGCCGGCAACTGCAAATGCAAATCCACGCCCAAGGCCAAACGCGTGCTGGTGATCGGTGACGGCCAGTCCGACATGTGCGTGGCCGCCACCGCCGATTTCGTGTTCGCCAAGGATCGCCTGGCCGAGCACTGCGAGCGCAACGGCATTGCCTTTGCGCGCTTCGACAGCTTCGCCGAACTGCCGGCCCTGTTGGCGCTGCTACGCCATACCAACGTTGGGGCAAACGCCGCCAACGCCACCTCTTTCAACGCAGAAACACAGGAACTTTTCCACCATGTCTGATATTCGAATCGCTACCGCCGAAGACCAAATCCTGCTGGAAAAGGAAGCCAAATACTGCTCCTACGGCGACACCGTTCACTACATCGAGCCGCCGCGCATTTTCAGTCGCTGCGAAGGCTCGTATGTCTGGGACACCAGTGACCAGGCTTATCTCGACCTGCAAATGTGGTACTCGGCGGTCAACTTCGGTTACGCCAACCCGCGCCTGAACAACGCGCTGAAACAGCAGATCGACACCCTGCCGCAGATCGCCAGCCAATACCTGCACAAAGGCAAGATCGAGCTCTCGGAAATGATCGCCGTGGACGCGAAGAAGAAGTTCGGCCTCGACGGTCGCGTGCACTTCAACGTCGGCGGCTCGCAGTCCATCGAGGACTCGCTGAAAGTCGTGCGCAACGCCACCAACGGCAAGAGCCTGATGTTCGCCTTCGAAGGCGGTTATCACGGCCGTACCCTCGGCGCCTCGTCGATCACCTCCAGCTACCGCTATCGCCGCCGTTACGGCCACTTCGGCGAGCGCGCCAATTTCATCCCGTTCCCGTACCACTTCCGTGGCCCCAAGGGCATGACCAAGGAAGAGTACGGCAGCCACTGCGTGCAGCAATTCGCCCGCTTGTTCGAGACCGAATACAACGGCGTCTGGGACCCGAAAGTCGGCCAGAGCGAGTACGCCGCGTTCTACGTCGAGCCGATCCAGGGCACCGGCGGCTATGTGATCCCGCCGATGAACTTCTACAGCGAACTCAAGCACGTGCTTGACCAGCACGGCATTTTGATGGTGGTCGACGAAATCCAGATGGGCTTCTACCGTACCGGCAAGTTGTGGTCGATCGAGCACTTCGACGTCAAACCGGACGTGATCGTCTTCGGCAAGGCCTTGACCAACGGTCTCAATCCGCTGGGCGGCATCTGGGCCAGGGAAGAGTTGATCAACCCTAAAGTCTTCCCGCCGGGCTCCACCCACTCGACCTTTGCCTCCAACCCCCTGGGCACGGCGGTGGGTCTGGAAATGTTCAAGATGACCAGCGAAGTCGACTACGGCGCGATGGTCATGAACAAGGGCAAGTACTTCCTCGAAGGCCTGAAAGACTTGCAGAAACGCTACCCGATCATCGGCGACGTCGATGGCCTGGGCTTGGCCCTGCGCTGCGAAATCTGTGGCCCGGACGGCTTCACGCCGGACAAGGCGACCCTAGATTTCATGGTCGAAGAAGGCATGAAGGGCGACATCGAAATCGACGGCAAACGCCTGGGCCTGATCCTCGACGTCGGCGGTTACTACAAAAACGTGATCACCCTGGCCCCATCGCTGGAAATCAGCTACCCGGAAATCGACCTCGGCATCGCCCTGCTCGATCGCCTGCTGCACCGAGCGATGAAACGATGAACGCGACGGTTTCACCGGATGCGATTGACATGGGCGAAGGCCGCGCCGGGTTTGTCCTCGGCAGCGGCGAGGTCGCGGTGTTGTTGATCCACGGCCTCACCGGCACCCCGACGGAACTGCGTCGGGTGGCCATGGGCCTGGCGAAAGCCGGGCACACGGTCTATGTGCCGACCCTGGCCGGCCACTGCGGGGGCAACGCCGACCTGCAAGCCACCGGCTGGCGTGACTGGTATGAAAGCGCCCGCAACACCTTCGTCGGTATACGGCGCAAGCATGAGCGCGTGTTCGTCGGCGGCTTGTCGATGGGCGCGGTACTGTCGATGTACCTGGCCGCCGAACACCCCGGGCAAATCGAAGGCTTGATGCTGTACTCCACCACCCTGCGCTACGACGGCTGGAGCATCAACAAACTGGCGTTCCTCACGCCGCTGCTGATGAGAATCCCGTTCGGCGTGCACCTGTGCAGCTTCGAAGAAAAACCGCCCTATGGCATCAAGAATGAACGCCTGCGAGCGATCGTCGAGCGCCAGATGAAAGAAGGCGAAAGCAGCCAGGCCGGTTTGCTGACCATGGAAGGCGTGACCGTGCGCGAACTGCACCGACTCAACGCCGTGGTGAAAAAGCGCATGCCGTCGATCACCACACCCACGTTGGTTCTGCACTCCCTGGAGGACGACATCACCAGCCGCTGGAACGCCGACTATGTCGAACGCAAGCTCGGCGGGCCGGTGGTCAAGGTCATGCTGGACGACTGCTATCACATGATCACCGTCGACCTGCAATACCACCGGGTGATTGAACTGAGCGTCGACTTCATCCAGCGGCGCTTCATCCAGCAAATCTCCGAGCCACAGCCCCTGCCACAGGACCATCGGCAACTGGCCTGACCCCCCTGGCGACCCCGGCAGCAGACGGGTCGCCACAGACGGGGCAATGTCGGCTACTGTATTGCACCAGGACTCACGATTTATCCCGCCAAGGCTTTCGACAAGCGAAACCCGATGACCAGACACCGCCCCTCCAACGCCCGCCCCTTTGCCCTCTCCGGCTGGAGCCTGCAACGCAAACTGGTGCTGGCCTTCTGGCTGGTCAGCGTGATCCCGACCATGATCGCCGCCGAACTCGCGGCCACTACCCTGTCGCAGATTTTCGACAGCAACGTACGGATCTGGCTGCAGGAATCGACCAAGATCGTCGAAGACGAAATCGGCGAAATCCTGCGTGACAATGCCCGGGCCGCACAGCTGTTCCTGCGTTACAGGCGCCCACCCATCGATCAACTGTCGGGCCAGAACGACAAGTTGACCGCCGACATCGCCGACGCCATCGGCATCGACGTGGTGGCGCTGGTGCGCAACAGCGATCACAAAGTGCTGTTCAGCACCGCCTCCGACGACATCGTCCGGCAGATCAGCCTCGCCCCCAAGGCCGTTCTGCAAACCCTGCAAGTCGGCGGTATCGCCACCGGCACGGTGGTCTCGACCTTCGAGACAGAGCAGGCCGGCGTCGAGTACAAATTGCTGGTGGCCACTTACCTGGACAGAAATTTCCTCACCAGCGTGGCCGAGGTGCATTCCCTGGACCTGCGGTTGTACCTGGCCAAGGCCAATGACTTCGCGGAAGTGTTCTCCTCCCAGCGCTTCGAAGATCACCCGTCGGCCGTACCGGAAAAAATCGAACAGATCCTGCGCGCCACCCGGGAACCGACCGAGCAGTTCACCAATCGCTACAGCGGCATCTACCGCCCGATCTTCAATGAAGAAGGTGAGCTGCAAGGCGTGATTTTCAGCGGCCTGCTACGCCACAGCAGCCTGTTGGGACTGGTCAATCAAAGCAACCTGTTCATCCTGATTTTCCTGCTCAGCTCGGCGGCGTCCCTGACGGTCGGCTGGCTGGTCTCGCAGCGCCTGACCAAACCCTTGCGCGGGCTCTCCAACGGCGTTCAAGCCGTGATCGCCGGGGACTACCGCCAACGCTTGCCGGTGACCGGCGGTGACGAACTGGCGGAACTGAGCAGCACCTTCAACCACATGAGTGAGCGCCTCGGCGAGTTGCAGCATCTCGAATCGCAGCTGCGTCGCCGCGATCGCTTGCATGCCCTGGGCGAAGTCGCGATGGGCCTGGCCCATGAAATCCGCAATCCACTGGGCATCATCAAAACCGCCACGCAACTGCTACATCGGCGCGCCGACCTGCCCGAAAGCGACAAGCGGCATCTGGAATACGTGGTCAGCGAAGTCAGCCGGATCAATGACCTGATCACCGACTTCCTCGATTTTGCCAAGCCCAGCGCACCGATGCGTTCGACCCAATCGGCGCGACCGCTGGTGGATGAACTGGCCGGGTTCTGCGCGCCGGAACTGGCCAGCCACCACATCGACGTGCGCATCGACGATCAGGCCCCCGGCGCCACGGTTTACGCCGACGCGCGGCAATTGAAGCAGGCCGGCCTGAACCTGATCGTCAACGCCATCGACGCCATGCCCGACGGCGGACACCTGACGCTGGGCATCAGCCGCGATGGCCCCTACACCGTGATCAGCATCAGCGACACTGGCGAGGGCATCGAACCGGACATGCTCGAACGCATCTTCACACCGTTCGTCACCACCAAGGCCTCTGGCACCGGGCTGGGTCTGGCGAAGGTCTTCTCGATCATGGAAAGTCATGACGGACGCATCGAATGCGCCAGCGAAAAACAGGCCGGGGCCACGTTCAGCCTGTACATTCCGGCCAATGGTGCCGACTTCGACGAGGGCAGCGATGACACATAACGTACTGGTGGTCGATGACGAGCCCAAGCTCTGCGACCTGCTCGCCTCGGCGTTGAGCCAGAACGGCATCAGCGTCTTCACTGCCGGCAACGGCCTGCACGCGCTCAAGGTGCTGGAGGTCGAAGACATCGACCTGGTCATCAGCGACTGGCGCATGCCCGGCATGGACGGCCCTCAATTGCTGGCGGAAATCAAAAGCCGTTTCCCGCAACTGCCGGTGATCGTTATGACCGCCTACAGCACGGTGAAAAACGCCGTGCAGTCGATGCGCAACGGCGCCTTCGACTACATCGCCAAACCGTTCGACATCGATGAACTGGACATCACCGTCAGCAAGGCCCTGCAATTTCGCGACATTCTCAAAGACAACCAGCGCATGCGCGCCGAACTCGATGAACACCAGCAGATCGACAGCCTGATCGGCGACAGCCCGAGCTTTCGCCGGGTGCTGCAGGCGATCGATTCAGTGCGCGAAAGCAACGCGACGATCCTGCTGACCGGGGAAAGCGGCACCGGCAAGGAAATGGTCGCCCGGGCGATCCACAAGCACGGCAATCGCGCCGACAAACCCTTCGTTGCGGTGAACTGCGCGGCCATCCCCGAAGGCTTGCTGGAAAGCGAAATGTTCGGCCACCGCAAAGGGGCCTTCACCGGCGCCGTGACCGACCGGATCGGACGGTTCCAGCAGGCCGACAAGGGCACGCTGTTTCTCGATGAAATCGGCGAGATGCCTTTGGCGTTGCAGGCGAAAATCCTTCGGGCCTTGCAAGAGCGGGTGATCGAACCGGTGGGCGATCCCCGCGAGCGCAAGGTCGATGTGCGGGTCATCGCCGCCACCAATAAAAACCTGCTGGAAGCGGTGGCCAACAAGGAGTTTCGCGAAGACCTCTACTATCGGCTCAACGTGTTCCCGATTCCCCTGCCGGCCCTGCGCGAACGCGTCGAAGACATCGCCCCGCTGGCCCGGCATTTCGCCCATTCGCTGGGCGCTGCCGCCGGCAAGCGCATCACCGGTTTCAGCCCGCAAGCGTTACAGGCCATGGCCCATTATTCATGGCCGGGGAATATCCGCGAACTGCAAAACTGTGTGGAGCGCGCCACCATCGTCGCCTCGGGGGCGGTGATTGAAGACGATGATCTGCCGGCGTACCTGTTTGCTTCGTCGCCGGCCGGCAGCGGCGCCATTCTCAACGAGGGCGCCAGCGTGCCGCCGGATCTGGACGCCGCGTTGGCGGAAGTCGAAAAGGCCTACATTCTGGCGGCGCTGGCACAGAGCAACGGCGTACAGGCCGCCGCCGCGCAGTTGATCGGAATCTCCGAGCGCAGCTTCTGGTACAGGCTGAAAAAACTCGGGATTCATGTGGACAAGATCGTGCGCTGAACCAGGACACACACCGCCCTCTGTGGGGGCGAGCTCGCTCGCGATAGCGGTAGACCGGTCAAGCATGAAGTTGAGGCCGATGCCCCCTTCGCGAGCAGGCTCGCTCCCACAGGGGAATTTCAGTGAGCGAAGGTTTCGTGCACGACCGCCATCAACGGTGGGAGCTGGCCTGCCAGCGATGGCGGACTATCAGACACATCCATGGTGAATGTGCCGCCGCCATCGCGGGCAGGCTCGCTCCTACAGTGTCCGTGTATGCCACAGGATCAGCTGACGGTTCCGCCCTTCGCTTCACTCATGATCTGCCGGATCGCCCCGACGAAGGTTTCCACCGGTTGCCCGCCCGTGACCGCGTACTGGCCGTTGAAAACCACCGTCGGTACCGAGTTCACCCCGCGTGACAGCCATCGCTGTTCCTCTTCGCGAACCGCGTTGGCGAATTCATCCGACGCCAGAATCGCCTCGGCCCGTTGCCGGTCCAGGCCGACGCTTTGCGCAATCTGCGCCAATTGAACGGGGTCGGACGGGTTACCGCCATCGCTGAAATACGCCTTGAACAAGGCCTCTTTCAGCGGCAACTGCAAGCCTTCCAGAGCCGCCCAATGCAGCAGGCGGTGCGCATCGAAGGTGTTGTAGATCCGGCTGTTGGCGTCCGTGCGAAAGGCAAACCCGAGCTCGGCACCGCGCGCGCGGATCATCTCGCGATTTTTCTGCGACTGCTCGGGTGTCGAACCGTACTTCTCGGTGATGTGCTCGGTGATGTTCTGCCCTTCGGGGCCCATCTTCGGGTTCAGTTCGAACGGCTGGAAACTGATCTCGGCCCGGACCTCGTCGCGCAGGATCTCCAGGGCGCGGGTCAGGCCGTACAGACCGACGACGCACCATGGGCAGGACACGTCGCTGACGAAATCGATTTTCAAGGGGCTGCTCATCACACACCTCGCTGGCGGGAAACACGTCGTAAAGCTCGAACGATACACCTGAAGCCCACGCTGCAGGAGCCGGCTTGCCGCCATTGCTGGCAGGCCAGCGCCTTCAGAGAGATCGGGGGGGAATTACAGGAGATTGTGTTCGGCCACCGGCTCGATCTGCGCCCAATGCGAGGTGTCTTCGCGATGAGCCCGCAAGTACGGCAACACCGCCGCCAGCAACGGCGCCTTGAACGCCTCCTGGAAACGATGGGCCAGCCCCGGTATCAAGATCAACTCACTGCCACGCAAATGCGCGGCCAGGTGCACGCCATGCATCACCGGCAACAACGGATCGGCCGTGCCATGCACCACCAGCGCCGGAACGCGTAACTGGTTGAGCAACGCCACCCGACTCGGCTCAGCGAGAATGGCCATGATCTGGCGTTTCACCCCTTCGGGATTGAATGCCCGGTCATAAGACACGGCTGCCTGATGCAACAGGGCCTGGCGATCATCCGTCACCATCGGGCTGCCCAGGGCCGCCAGCAAGTCGGCCTGTTGCTCCAGGGCGACTTCCCGATTGGGCGCGCCACGGCGCGCGAGCAACTGCACCAACGCCGCACTCGGCGCCGGCAAGCCTTCGGCCCCGGAGCTGGTCATGATCAGGGTCAGGCTCTCGACCCGCTGCGGCGCCATGGCGGCCATGTGCTGGGCGATCATGCCGCCCATGCTGGCGCCCAGCACGTGGAATTGCTCGATGTGCAAGGCATCCATCAGCCCCAGGCCATCCTCGGCCATGTCGGTCAGCGAGTACGGCGACGACACCGGCAATCCGAGTTTGTAGCGCAGCACTTCGAAGGTCAGGTTGGCCTCGACCGGCGGTTGCCGCCAGGTGGACAGGCCGACATCGCGATTGTCATAACGGATCACCCGGAAGCCCTGCTGGCACAGCGCGACCACCACCTCGTCCGGCCAGTGAATCAACTGCCCGCCCAGGCCCATCACCAGCAGCAACGCCGGATCGGAGGCGCGGCCGATGCTCTGGTAGGCCAGGCTCACCTGCGCCAGGTCTGCCCGTTCGGTCGGGACATTGACATCGCAACGAGACGCCGCCCATGACGGCAGGCCCAACAACGCGGCCATAAAAAAGACTGTTGATAAAAACAAAGGACGCATGAAGAAACACCGAAACGCAGAACCCCAGTAGAGCGCGAGTCTGATGAAGTTTGTTCAAGCGCGCTGCCACAGTTCGATGACAGTTTGATGAAGAGTGCCGGGCGGTCATCAGGGCACGTTCAGCGCCACACAATAACTATGTACCGCCATGCCGCTTTCCGACCGACCTCTAATGGCTCCGATTTTTCACCCATCGGAGTTTTTCTTCATGTTCGAATCAACGAACGCACCGCTGGCCGACTTCGGCCTCGTCCCCCCCTTGGCCCAAGGCACGGACGACAACCTGCACCTGAGCGCCTCGGTACGCTGGAACGACTGCCGCGAACAGTGGCTGGCCCTCATGGCGCAGAACCCGCAAGCCCCCCTGACCGCGAACTGGTGGCAGGCACGCGCACGCGGCACCGACCTTTCACGCAAGGCACAGGCCATTCGCTTGTATCGCCAGCATTTCGAAGCATCGTGCCAGTTGGCATTTGCCCAGGGCACCTTGAATGCCGAGCAGCTCAACGTGCTGCTGGACCTCGTCGCCCCGGCAGTGCAAACGACCTCCCCCGAGATCCTGGTTTACGTCGAGACCCTGTCGCTCAGGGGCGACAGCGGTCTGACTGACGAACTTCGAGGTGCCCTGGCCATTACCCGCAATACCGATCAACCGGTCACCCAGTTGCTGTATCTGCCGTCTCGGCAAGTGCCCTGGATGATCTTTGAAAATCGCAACAGTCTGGAACGCTGGTTAATCCAGCAGCAACCTGACCCCGAGACCCGCCACGTCACGGTCGATTACACCGTATTGGACACCCCGCAGCTGACGAAAAGTGCTGAGTCCTTGTTGGCGCGACTGGCCACGGCGCCTGCCGAGCGGCAACACAACGACCGTGTCTTTGCCTCGCCCCCCGACCTGCCCATGCCGGAGGCAAACCACGATATCGCCCCGTTCGGGCAACTGAGCCCCGATATTCCCATTGACCTTCGCCACAACGCCGTAGTGCAACAGCAAACGGCACTGCAGAACCTGCTGGGGCTGGACTTTGCAGGCACCGCCGACGACCCGCGCATGCAGCGGCTGCAACAGCAATTCGACGCCCTGCGCGCCGCCCAACAGGCCAGCAGCGAGGCCGCAAATGCCCTGTTAAGCGCCGACAATGCGCCGCAACTGCTGGAACTGCGCCACTCGTCGCCCTCCCACTACAAGGCCCTATACCAAGCGCGCCTGAACGGCCTGCGTGCCGAAGCCGACCTGCAATTGAGCCTGGATCAGATCAGCAGCGATGAACATCAGTGGCTCACGGTCGTGCTCGACGCACCCGAAAAACCCAGACCGGCCGACGTGGTGGTCGCCCGACTGGTGTTGACCGCGACTGACAGCGAAGGTGACACCCTGCGCACGCAGACCCAGGAACTCGACGGTGTGCTGCTGTTTGCCCGGCCATCGGCATTGCTGCCGTCCGCCAGCGACAGCGTGCTGCTCTACTGGCCCGGACATTTCGGCGGCCTGCAGCGGTTCGCCTCTTGCCAGGCACTGGAGCAGAAGATGTTCAGGCAGCCGGCCAACGACGACACGCAAGCGTTGCAGCTTTTGCCGCTGACGGGTAACCCGTTCGAGTACGCCCTGCAAATCCAGCTTCACAGCTGTGAACAGCATGCGACGCGGCTGATGACCGCCCACTCCGCGCCCTCCCATGCCGACCAACGCACGGCGGAACTGGAAAACCTGCGAGAACAGACCCTCGCCCGCCTGACCGTCCCCGCCAGCAGCGCGCGTGAGCTGGCCTTTGCGCACATCCTTGAGCAAAACCGCAGCGCGCTGCTGGCCACTCGGCTGCCGTCGCCCCTCCGCGCGCTGACCGAGGCCGAACGCGAACGTCTCAAGGCGCTGTTCACCGCCTACATCGCGGCGATGAAGCGCTCCCAGAAACTGCTGGAACGGGAACTGCCAATGCGCGACTCATTCAGCAAAAAAGCCATCGACGCCCGCCTGCGCAAAGACTTCTCCCTCACGAAAAACGTTGAGGTGTTGCTGGACCTCCCCGACACCACCACATGGCGCAAGGTGCCGATTGAAGGCCCGGCGCCGGGAACACCGCAAAAGAATGTACTGACCGCCAGCCTGCAGCGCAGCAAGTTGTCCCTCGCCGAACTGGCGCAAAGCAATATCGATCAGGCGATGTGGTTGCGCGTGTCGTTGATGCGGGTCGAGATCAGCGGCGCTGACGAGGGGCAACGGCAGAAGCTGAGAACCGGCATCACCCAGGCCTACCTGCGCAAACTGGTCACCGAGCTGGATCTGGCCGGAAAATATGAAACCTTGATCCGCCAGACCTTCCTGGGAACCCCGACTGCCTCGGCCTTCAGCAATGAATATCGGCGTGAATGCCTGAGCGAGCCGTGGCGCCTGATGCTTGAGTTGCAAGGCGAGTTCGCCGTGCTCGCCAAGGACATCGATGCCGCCGGCCTGAAGGTGCTGCGAATCGCCATCGACGCCAACAGCCGTGAAGCCTTCTCCGTCGACGGCAAACGCATCGAGTTATTACCCGCGCACCTGACCGTTGGCGGCAAGGACACGCCCGGCGAGGGACCGAGCACCCTGGCCGGGGTGACTTTCATCGTCGAGCAGGTCAGCGGCCTGACATTGCTCTATCGGCCTGACGGCCCCGATGGGGTCTTTGTCCGCCAGTTCGACAGCCTCGAACAGGCGCGGATGTTCCTGTTTAACCAATGCCTGCATAGCACCATGGTCACCTACCTGGCCGGTCGCGCGTTGACCGGGGAATTTGCCTCGCACGTCAGCCGGATCAACCAGGCCCGGGTGAAAAACTTCGATGCCCTGATCGGCGTCGGCACCGCCTGGCCCGCCAGCACATCCCTGGCAGCGCATCTGCTCAATGTGCACATGGGCCGTTTGCTGGAGGCGCATCGGTCGACATCGCGCTCCAACGATGCCTTGTATCTGGAGCACGTCGCGCTGCGCTCCGGGGCCATGTTCAACTACCTGAAAATGGCGCTGGGCGTGGTGCCTTTCGTCGGTACCGCCATCGCCCTCTACGACGCCTGGAACAGCGCCAACCTGGCGGTGGCGGCTTTCCTGCGCGGTGATGTCGGCCATGGCCTGGCCGAGGTGGAAGCCGTGCTGCTGTCGTTGATCGACGCGGCCATGGACGTGCTGCCCGTTGCTGGCGCCACTTCCAGCGCCGCGCGTGCCGCCACTCGCGGGCGACAATTGCGCGCCCTGACGAAACAGCCTGGCGCCTTGCAGGTCTCGACCCCGCAGCACGTGCGACACACCCTCAAGCGTTTCGCAGGTTATGAGTACGGACAGGAGATTTCCCTTGCCGGCCTGCAACCGGGCACCGAAGGGATTTATCGCAACGTTTATCGCCACGCCGATGGCGACTTCATGATCAGCCAGGGGCGTATCTATCGCATCGAATTGACGGACAACCCACCGCAATGGCGCTTGAGCGCAACCAACACCCGAACCTACAAACAACCCATCGCCCTGGATGAAGCCGGCAACTGGAACACCCACTACGCGGTCTACGGCACCGTAACGGCAGGCGGCGGTGCCGGTGGCGGCGCGGTGCTCGGTCACATGGCTGACGGTCTCGACCCGCTCTGGCCCGCCGCCATTCGCCGCTGGTTGCCACGCTGGTGGGCCGACCGGGCGTTGCGACGCCAATTGACCCTGACCAACACCGCCGATGCCTACTCCCGGCGACTCGGGACCCAGACCGACAGCTCCAACGCCGTGCTGGAACATTACTTCAGCGTTGATCAGGAGCAGCGCCCACCGCTTCGAGCCAATGCCGACACTATTTGCGTGAACGACATCGAGCTGGCGCAGGCCCAGTATCTGAACCTTGAAGAACTGATGCTGATCAGCCACGGCCGAAGACGCTTGCTGGTCGAAGATGCTCAAAGCCGCTGCGCCTGGGTAATCGTCGATCGATTGGTGCGGCGAATCGCTTTGGCCAAGGAGCGCCTGCTGGAACACCTCAACCGTATCGATCAGCTGATTGCCCGATCGGAGGCCACACCGCTCAACGATACCGCCGCACACATTCAACTGATGGCGCAACGCAAGGAGGTACGAAAAGACTTTCTCAAAAACTTTGACCGGCTTCACGAGCAGGTGGCAGAAGCCAATCGATGGAACGGCCGGATCACCAATCGCGTGCAAAAATCAAAGATGGCCCCGGAGATGGCCACGGTTAACGAAAAATTCAGCGATGCCAACTACTACTACCTGAAAACGGCGAATGAGCTGGAGATCATCACTCACTACAACGCCGTCACCGATCAGTCCTGGGCCTACTTTCACGTGCAGTTGAAACAGGCCCGCGACAAGGTCGGGCGAGCGCTGCTGACCCAACATCAATTGCCTGAAGTACGGGCCACGTTTACCCAGCGCAACAAGGTGCTCGAAGATTGCCTGGCGACCTATGCCGAATTTCGTCGCAACCTCGGGGCCTGGTCCCTGGGTTATCCGCAGCACCTGGATCTGGAGCAGGTCACCGCGTTTCTCGACAATCTGGCAAACGTCGAAGCAGCGGCTCTCCATGCCATCAAGACACGCCCCTCCAACAGTGCAAAAGCGGGAAGCGCGGCAAAGCAACTGTTCGAGACTGAAGACAACCAGTTGCTTATCGGCGTCGCCAGCACTGATGCCGCGACCCGCCAACAGCGCTTCACCGTCGAGGGTGCCAATGGTTACAGGGAAACCTGGCTGCCGCGCTCATCCAGCGGCAAATATCACCTCAGTGAGCCAGTGGCAGCTGCGCCAACGGAACTTGTGACCGATATCACGCCGTTGCTGGTGGAGGCCAGGAAACGACTCGGCACGGTGGACGCCTACAAAGGCAAAGTCGAAGGCTACGCCCGCCAGGACATGTTGCCGGTCGATCTGGAGCACATGATGACCAATGAAGCCGCGGAACTGAACATGCGCGCCCAGGCCATCGAACGGCTGTCGCCCACGGAGACGGTGGCACTGCAACTGCGCAATCGCGCGAATGAATTGTCCCGTGCCGGGCGCACGCTGCGAATCGACCAGACCCTGAACAGCAAGACCCCGACCGAGGGCTATCTGGACTATCTGCTTGAACAACGCGTGGTGGACATTCGCAAGGAAGGCGGCCTGCGCGATCTGGGCAAGCGCACGGACGGGCGCAGGGATTTCCTCCAGGAGTACGAGGTTCGCGATGTGCGCGGCGAGTCACCCCAGACGTTGTGGTACGCACATTTCCACTACACCTCGGCAAAACCTGCGTTCAACGATTTCGTCAAAGGTCATTTGAAACTGCCGGAGCAACGCAACCTGGGCCTGCAATGGCAACAGGCCCAGGCTGGCAGTGGGGCAAACGTGCAAGCGATCTGGCGCGGCGACATCGGCAAACCGCTGGGGATCAAACACTTCGCCGAACTCTAAACACCGTAAACCTCTGTAGGAGCGAGCCTGCTCGCGAAAAACGCAGGTGCACCGCTGGGTATCTGGCTTCCCGCGTTATCGTTGACGTCCATCGTCGGAACGCCGCCCGGAGCCGGCTCGCTCCTACAGGGGCGTAGTGATCACGCCAACTGGCTACGCAACTGTCGCGCCGCCGCCACCATGTTCACCAGCGCCGCTTCGGTTTCCGGCCAGGCACGGGTTTTCAGACCGCAATCGGGGTTGACCCACAAACGCTCGGCCGGAATGCGCTTCACCGCTTTGCTCATCAGCTTGACCATCTCGGCGGTGTCCGGCACCCGTGGCGAGTGGATGTCGTAGACGCCCGGACCGATGTCGTTCGGGTAGTCGAACGCCTTGAACGCTTCCAGCAATTCCATGTCGGAACGCGACGTTTCAACGGTGATCACGTCCGCGTCCATGGCCGCGATGGCTTCGATCACGTCATTGAATTCGCTGTAGCACATGTGGGTGTGGATCTGGGTTTCGTCACGCACACCACTGGCACTCAGGCGGAACGCTTCCACCGCCCAGTCGAGGTATTCCTGCCATTGCGCCCGACGCAGTGGCAGGCCTTCACGGAACGCGGCTTCGTCGATCTGCACGATCTTGATGCCAGCGGCTTCCAGGTCCAGCACTTCGTCACGCAGGGCCAAGGCCAATTGTTGCGCCTGGACTTTGCGTGACACGTCTTCACGGGGGAACGACCACATCAGCATGGTCACGGGCCCGGTGAGCATGCCTTTCATGACCTTGTCGGTCTGACCCTGTGCATAAGTAATCCAGTCGACGGTCATGGCGTTCGGTCGGCTCAGGTCACCGTAGATGATCGCCGGTTTCACGCAGCGCGAACCGTAGCTCTGCACCCAGCCGAAACGGGTAAACAGGTAGCCGTCCAGCTGTTCGGCGAAGTACTCGACCATGTCATTGCGCTCGGCTTCACCATGGACCAGCACATCCAGCCCCAGGCGCTCCTGGATCTGCACGGAGTGACGGACTTCATGACGCATGGCGTCGGTGTAGTCATTGGCCGACAGCTTGCCTTGCTTGAAGGCCTGGCGTGCCAGACGGATGGATGCCGTCTGCGGGAACGAGCCGATGGTGGTGGTCGGAAACGCCGGCAGTTTCAGGCGTGCACGCTGCTGTTCGATGCGCTTGGCAAACGGCGCATGACGCTGGCTGTCGTTCGGGCCAATCGCCGCGACACGTGCCTGCACGTCGGCCTTGTGGATGCGCGGTGACTCGGCGCGGCTGAGCTGAACGGCGCGGCTCTCGGCCAGGGCGGCTTGCACCTTGGGCGCCTGTGGATCGTTCAAGGCATCGCGCAACACAGCGATTTCGCCACACTTTTGGACGGCAAACGCCAGCCAGCTTTTCAGTTCCGGATCGAGTTTGTCTTCACGCTCCACATCCACCGGACTGTGCAGCAGCGAGCAGGAACTGCTGACCCACAGGTTGTCGCCAAAGCGTTCCTGGGCAAATTGCAGTTGTGCGAGGACAGGCTCCAGTTCGCAGCGCCAGACGTTGCGGCCATTGACCAGGCCCACCGAGAGAATCTTGTAGGTCGGCAGGCGATCGAGCACATGCAGCAGTTGGTCGGGGGCGCGCACCGCATCAATGTGCAGACCTTGCACCGGCAGGCCAACGGCCAGGCCAAGGTTGTCCTGCAGACCGCTGAAGTAGGTCGCCACGAGTTTTTTCAGCGGCGAGTACTGGAGGATGTGATAGGCGCGTTCGAAGGCGTTTTTCCAGGCTTGCGGCAGGTCGAGGGTCAGGATCGGTTCATCGATCTGCACCCATTCCACGCCTTGGGCGGCAAGGCGGCCGAGGATTTCGTTGTACACCGGCAGCAGGCGTTCCAGCAGGTCGAGCTTGTCGAAGTGGTTGCCTTTGGCCTTGCCCAGCCACAGGTACGTCAGCGGGCCGATGATCACCGGTTTGACGTTGTGACCCAGGGCCCTGGCTTCAGCGACTTCGTCGAACAGCTGTTCCCAGCTCAGCTTGAAGGGCTGCTCGGCGCTGAATTCCGGGACCAGGTAGTGGTAGTTGGTGTCGAACCACTTGGTCAGTTCCTGGGCGTATTGCGTCTGGCCATGCTCACCGCCGCAACAGGTCGTCGTGGCGCCACGGGCCATGGCGAACAGGGTGTCGAGGGTCGGCAGGCCGTGCGTGTCCCGGGTGCTGTCGAAGCGCTCGGGGATCACACCGAAGGCCAGGGAGTGGGTCAGTACCTGGTCGTACCAGGCGAAGTCGCCAACGGGCAGCAGGTCGATACCGGCGTCTTTTTGCAATTGCCAGTGGGTGGCACGCAGCTGGCGGCCGACGCTTTGCAGCGCATCCTGGTCGAGATCGCCCTTCCAGTAGGATTCGAGGGCTTTTTTCAGTTCGCGGTCGGCGCCGATGCGCGGAAAACCAAGGGTGTGGGCCAAGGCCATGGTGAGTTTCCTCCCTTAAAAGATGGCGCTATTGTCGACAGCCAGGGCAACATGAGACAAACTCAACCTTTTCGTGTTGATCACAAGTTTTCCTCATGGAGCCACCCGGTGCTTGAAATCCGTCACCTGAAGACCCTGCACGCCTTGCGCGAAGCCGACAGCCTGGTGGATGCGGCCGATCGCCTGCATTTGACCCAGTCGGCGCTGTCCCACCAGTTCAAGGAACTGGAAGAGCGCATGGGCATGCCGCTGTTCGTGCGCAAGACCAAACCGGTGCGCTTCACCAGCGCCGGCTTGCGCCTGCTGCAACTGGCCGACGCCACGCTGCCGCTGCTGCGTGGCGCCGAACGCGACATCGCGCGGCTGGCCGGTGGTACCGCCGGACGCTTGCACATGGCGATCGAATGCCACAGTTGCTTTCAGTGGCTGATGCCGACCATCGATCAATTCCGCGACGCCTGGCCGGAAGTCGAGCTGGACCTGGCTTCGGGGTTTTCCTTCGCGCCCCTTCCGGCCCTGGCCCGTGGCGATCTGGACCTGGTGGTGACCTCCGATCCGCTGGACTTGGCGGGGATCACTTACGTGCCGTTGTTCACCTACGAGGCGATGCTCGCCGTGGCCAACCAGCACCGGCTGGCGAGCAAGGCCTACATCGTCCCGGAAGACCTGGTCACGGAAACCCTGATCACTTACCCGGTGGAACGCGACCGCCTGGACATCTTCACCCGCTTCCTGGAACCGGCAGATATCGAACCGGCGCAAGTGCGCACATCGGAACTGACGGTGATGATGATGCAACTGGTGGCCAGCGGACGCGGCGTCTGCGGCATGCCCCATTGGGCGCTGCACGAGTACAGCTCACGGGGTTACGTGAAGGCCAAGCGGCTGGGCGAGAAAGGACTGTTCGCGACGCTGTACGCGGCCGTTCGCACCGACATGCTGGATGCACCGTACATGCGCGATTTCCTGCTGACGGCGAAGGACACGTCGTTTTCGACGCTGGATGGGGTTAGCGCGGTCCGCTAGAAAACCACAACCTCTGTGGGAGCGGGCTTGCCCGCGATGGCGTTGGTAGGTCCAACATCAATGTGTCAGACATGACGCTATCGCGAGCAAGCGCGCTCCGACAGGGATTGGCGGTGTGCCTGGATCTCACACCACATGTGAATCTTGTCGAAATACTCCTCGCCCACCCGCACCGCCATCGGCTCAAGCCCGAACTGGATGAACCCGCAACGACGGTACAGGTTGAACGCAGCGTCATTGCCGGCGGTGACGGTCAGTTTGATCAGCCGCAGTTCCGGATGCTGCTGCGCCTCGGCCAACACCGCCTGCACCAATTGATAGCCGAGTCCGCGTTGACGGACATCGGCGGACACGTACATACCAAACAGCGTCGCCTTGTGCCGGGCCTTTTCCCGAGGCTCGAAGGCCAGCCCGACAATGCCCGCCAACCTGCCCTCTTCGAACGCGCCGAACACTTGATCCAGCTTGCCGGTCAGGCGCGACTCCCACCACTGCAAGGGCATGGAGGCCCGCTCGCGCACGCTGGAGGTGAACGCCTGCGGGTGACGGTCATAGGCTTCGAGCATCAACTCCCGGTAAGCCAGGGCATGGCTGGCATCGAGACGTTCGATCCACATGTTCAAGCCATCCGGCGTTGTTCAAGCATCAGCCGCAGCGCCAGCGCCGACAGCACGAAACCCATGAAATAACGCTGCAGCGCCAGCCAGGTCGGGTTGCTGACGAACCACGAAGCGATGCCCGCAGCAAACAGGGCGATCAGCAGATTGACGCAGAAACTGACGCTGATCTGGGTCAGGCCCAGCACGATGCTTTGGGTGAACACCGAACCGTGTTCGGGGCTGATGAACTGCGGAAACACGGAAAGGTAGAACACCGCGATTTTCGGGTTCAGGGCACTGGTCAGAAAACCCATGGTGATCAGCTTGCGCGACGAATCCGGCGGCAACTGTTGTGCCTCGAACGGCGACCGCGCACCGGGTTTGACCGCTTGCCAGGCCAGCCACAGCAGGTACAGCGCGCCGGCCCATTTCAACACTTCATAAGCCATCGGCACCGCCAGGAACACGGCGGTCAAACCGGCCGCCGCGGCGAACAGGTGCACAAAAAAACCCGCGACCACACCCAGCAAAGACGTCACACCGGCCTTGCGTCCCTGGCAGATCGAACGGGAGATCAGATAGATCATGTTCGGCCCCGGCGTCAGGACCATCAGCAACGCGGCAGCGGCGAAAATCAGCAAATCCTGAAGCGGGATCATGGCGGTTCCTTGGCGTAGATGATCAGGCGATCGCGGTCAGCGAAGCCCGATAAAACGGCAAGATCAGATCACGTGTCAATGGCGCGAGGGTGACATTGCCATCGGTGGCCGGGTCAATCCAGATCACTTCTTCGATCTCTGCTGCCGGGGAAACTTCAGCTTCAATGGTCAGCAGAAAGATTTCCGCCTGTACGACAAAACCCGGCTCGTTGGCAGCCGGAGCCGAAAACTGCCCGAGAAAAGTCGCGCAGGCTGGATCAATGATCAAACCCAACTCTTCTTCCAACTCACGGGCCAGGGCATGGACCGGTTGCTCATGGGCCTCGATTTTGCCCCCCGGCTGCATGAACGCCTCGGTGCCGCGCTTGCGCACCAACAAGGTACGGCCGTCGGGGCCGATCAGCAGGGCGGCGGCGATGTGGATAAGTCCGGAATCAATGAGAGAAACATCAGTAGGAAAAGACATTGCTGACCAAAGGTCCATGTGAGGGCCGTACAGAATCCCACGCCTTTTTGCCTCGGCCAAGGGCTGAGTCTCGCCAAGGACCAGAACGGTCCGCTGACAAGTCCGGAAATTTCCCACGAACGAGTTTGGTAGCGTGTTTGCACCGATTTTCTACGGTCCCTCACCCCATTCGCTGCCCATGGAAGCCCCTGTATGTCCGACATCTCAACGCTGAAAGAAAAAATCAACACCAAGACCTTTCATCTCGTTTTGTTAGGGCTACTGACGGGAGGGCTCTATTTAAACATCTGGATGTATAAAACCTTTACCGCACTGGAGGACGTCACTCGAATAAAAACCATGAGCTCGGCCTTTTTTGTCGGCTACCTGGCCCTCATCGGGATAATCGGATATGTCAGCGTCGTCCCCCATCTCTATGCACTCGTGCTGACCGGTATCCTGTTGTTAGTACTCATTGCACTTTCCCTGCTCTGGTGCTTTCGCGTGCGGCGGGTGCTGAAGGCTTACGCCTTGGCTGTACACAACTTCGAGCTGCGCATGAACCTGGTCTATACCGGGCTTTTTTCCTTTTACTACGTCAATTACTGCATCAACGCCCTTGCGAGTGACAAGCAGAAGCACGAAGACAAAATGCGAGCGAAACACGAAGCCATTCAAGCCTGAACGAAAAAGGCGAACACCCGTAAAGATGTTCGCCTTTATGAAAAACCAACGTGAGTACCAACCAGATCCTTTGTGGGAGATTGCCCGGTCGCTGTCTGTGCGCCAGTATGCGCAGCAAGCCAGCAGGCGGGGAAATACGCCGCCGGGGTAACACGATAGGGGTAAAGGCATGACACTCTCGTTGGACGACATCGCCTGTCGGAGGTGGCGCCGGAGCATTTCGAACTCACCGAGTACTATCAACGCGACTTTCGTGTGAATGTCGTGGCGGACGAAATCCAGTTTAATTGTCAGCTCGAAGGCGACCGCACGCTGTGCCTTTCACTGGGCAGCAAGCAGCCTGGAGATCTCCATCGAAACCGTAAAGGTCCACAAGAAACACATGTACAGCAAGCTGGGGATCAAATCCCGGTCCGAGCTGTTTTCGATTTTTCTACAGGCACAAAACGCCTGACATGGCACTGAAATGCTTTTCTGCAGGAGCGAGCCTGCTCGCGATGATCGTGAACGATAACGCGGGGAACCTGATGCCCCGCGGTGTTCTCTGGTTCATCGCGAGCAGGCTCGCTCCTGCAATGATTTGCGTTTAGCCGAACCATTGAGTCCGAACCCACGGAAACCGTATGAGTCTGTCACTCCTGAGCCGCTACGCCTTCTTTGCCGTCTGCGTGATATTCACCCTCGCCAGCCTGCCCTTTCTCGAGCACGACTGGCTGTGGCCGATCACCGCTGTCACGGGCGTACTCAGCCTGGTCGGTGTTTTCGATTTGCTGCAAAGTCCCCACGCAGTACGCCGTAATTACCCGATCCTCGGCAACATTCGTTACATGTTCGAAGCCATTCGCCCAGAAATCCGCCAGTACCTGCTCGAATCCGACAGCGACGCCCTGCCCTTTTCCCGGGCCCAGCGTTCTCTGGTCTACTCCCGGGCCAAGAATGAAAGCGCCGACAAGCCGTTCGGTACCCTGATCGACGTGTATCAATCGGGCTTCGAGTTCATCGGCCATTCCATGCGTCCGGCGCCCTTGAGCGACCCCGCCAGTTTCCGCGTGATGGTCGGTGGCCCGCAATGCACCCGGCCGTATTCCGCGTCGGTGTTCAACATATCGGCCATGAGCTTCGGCTCGCTCAGTGCCAACGCCATCCGCGCCTTGAACCAGGGCGCCAAACTCGGCAACTTCGCCCATGACACCGGCGAGGGCAGCATCAGCCCGTATCACCGCGAACACGGCGGCGATCTGACCTGGGAACTGGGCAGCGGCTACTTCGGTTGCCGTACCTCGGACGGGCGTTTCGACCCCGAACGCTTCGCGGCGCAGGCACAGACGCCGCAGGTGCGGATGATCGAAATCAAGATGAGCCAAGGCGCCAAACCGGGGCACGGCGGGATTCTGCCCAAGCACAAGGTCACCCAGGAAATCGCCGATACCCGCGGCATCCTGATGGGCGAAGACTGCATTTCGCCGTCACGTCACAGCGCGTTTTCCACACCTATCGAGTTGATGCATTTCATCCAGCAGTTGCGTGAACTGTCCGGTGGCAAACCGGTGGGCTTCAAGTTCTGCCTCGGCCATCCGTGGGAGTTCATGGGGATCGCCAAGGCCATGCTGGAAACCGGCATCCTCCCGGATTTCATCGTGATCGATGGCAAGGAGGGCGGCACCGGCGCCGCCCCGGTGGAGTTCACCGACCACATCGGCGTGCCGATGCGCGAAGGGTTGCTGTTCGTGCACAACACGCTGGTTGGCCTGAACCTGCGGGACAAGATCAAACTCGGCGCCAGCGGCAAGATCGTCAGCGCCTTCGATATCGCCAGCGTCCTGGCCATCGGCGCCGACTGGGCCAACTCGGCGCGTGGCTTCATGTTCGCCATCGGCTGCATCCAGTCGCAAAGCTGTCACACCAACAAATGCCCGACCGGTGTTGCCACCCAGGACACCTTGCGCCAACGGGCACTGGTGGTGCCGGACAAGGCCCAGCGCGTCTACAACTTCCACCGCAACACCCTCAAGGGCCTGGCGGAGATGCTCGCCGCCGCTGGCCTCGAACATCCGTCGCAGTTGTCGGCCAAACACCTGGTACGACGCATGTCGGCAACCGAGATCAAACTGTTCTCGCAGTTGCATGTGTCCCTGAAACCGGGGGAATTGCTCAACGGTGAAGTGAATGGCGAGTTTTACTCGCGGATGTGGCAGATGGCGCGGGCCGACAGTTTCGAGCCCAATGAGATCGCGGCTGCTTGACCGCCACGGCCCCGTCACCGCGCTTCACCAGCGAAGCGTTTTGACCGGGGCCGGTTCCTTCATCACGATAAAGCCGTAATCCCCGATCAGGTAGATCCGGTAATACCGGCTCTCCACCAGCGAGGGAAAGCCTTGATACCCGACCTTCGTCGCGTTACGCCGCTCCTTCTCCGCGACCACGTTGGTGATGCCCACCGTGGGCAGGTTTTCGGCCAGCATGAAATAGTCGATGTTCAGTAAATAGTGCAACACCGGCATGTGCTTGAACGAGCCTGCGGCCCCGGCCAACCAATGATCGGAATAGGTCACCGACAGGTAAATGCGCTTGGCCTCGCGCAGCGCCCGATGGCTGGCGATGTCGTACTCGAGGCTGTAGAGCGCGCTGCCGGCGAAGGTTTTCTGCAGCACCAGCACACGCCCATAGGCGAACGACAGTGACAACATCGCCAACAGCGGCACCACCAACAGCAGCGGCAATCGCTCGTGCAGGGGGGCCAGTGCCAGATGAGCCAGGTAGAACATCAGCACCAGCAAGACCGCGAAGCCCATCAGGGTTCTGGCGCCTTCGTTGAAGTCGCGGAAAAACAGGGCAACCCCCGACACCAACAGCAGCACCATGGGCACGCTCAGCACACAGAGCAGGCCGATCAACAGTTTCTTCGGTCCACTGTCCGGACGCCGCACAACCCGTGAACCCAGGCGAACCGCACCGGCAAGGGCGCACAGCAGCAACCCGGCGAACACCCAGGCAAATCCGCCATGGAACAGCAACACCACGTTCTCCAGCACCCGGCCGAGGTTGATCTGGATTTGCAGCAAGGGTTGCGTGCCCCCGTTCAGCAACAGCGTGCGCCCCTCTCCCATGAAGGGGTAAGCGCTGACGCCGTAGATCAACCCGCCCAGCACGAGTTGAGCGAGCTTCCAGCCGATCAAGCCGCCCCACTGCGGCCAGGCCACTTTGTCATTGGCGGCCCGCAACACTTCCAGGCAACACAGGCCGAGAAACACATTGAGGCTCACCTGATACAACCCTAGCGCCAGTGCAATCAGGAATGACGGCACCAGCCATTGCACATTGCGCGAGGGGTGGCGAAAGGTGATGGCGTAGATCACCGCCACCACGCTCAGGACCATGATCGGGCCGTCGTACTGGTAAGAGAGGTTTTGCAGGAAGAACGGGTTGTACCAGAGCGGCAACAGCACCAGACAACGGGCGACCGTCGGTTGACGGAAGTAATGAAAGGTCAGGCTGGTCAGTGCCGAGGCCATGGCCACGGTCGCGATCAACAGCGGCAACGGAAAGATGTTCGGCGCGGCGCTGCTGAAGGTCAACGCGTTGTAGAACAGCTCGGCGAACAATCGTCCCTGTTGGGCCCAGGCCATCCCTGCCGACAGCGAGCGCCAGTTGTCATCAATGTAAGGGAAGTCCGCCAGGATCAGCGGCAGCACATACAAAAAGGTCGCGAGCAGGAAAAACAGCCAGACCTGACGGCGACCGAGTTCCCTGACGAAGAAATCACTGAATCTGCCCATGCTAAGGCCCGTGCCGGTCTTTGCCGCCGCCTCTGTGCTCGACCACAGCGAGGGGGCGGTGAATCAGCGTGTTCGCAACGCCGATCACCCTGTCGCCGGCCAAGTCTTTGCGCACCCGTCTCATGCTGACAACCCTGTGTGGGAACCCAGTACGTCCACCTACATTTGAGCTTGTCTACTGTCAGAAATCACAGGCGCGAGGCCCTTTCAGACCAGCGGTTAAACGCTGCGAGACATTCCGAAATATCCCGACTTTGCATTTGTCGGCGAATCACGCCACCCTGCGCGCCGCCGATGTGCCGGGGCGCAACCTTTCGCCCCTTCCGGACTCCTTTGTTTAACCCCCCCGTTTACGAGCCTGATGTCATGACGTTCGAGCGCGATCACCGGATCGACTTTTTTCGCGGTCTGGCACTGATCTTCATTTTCTGGGATCACGTGCCCCACAACCCTCTGGGTCAAATCACCTTGCGCAACTTCGGCTTCAGCGACGCGGCTGAAGTCTTCGTGTTTCTGGCCGGTTATGCCGCGGTGCTGGCCTACGGCAAAATCCTGGCCCGCGAGGGGTTCCTGATCACCTGCGTGAAAATCCTGCGCCGGGCCTGGGTGCTCTACGTGGTGCATATTTTCCTGCTGGCGATGCTGATGGGCATTGTGTTCTTCGCCAACAGTCACGTGGAGACCCGGGACCTGGTGGAGGAAATGGGCATGCACCACTTCATCGCCAGCCCGCAACAGGCCCTGATCGATGAACTGCTGCTGCGCTTCAAACCGAACCTGATGGACCCGCTGCCGCTGTACATCGTGCTGCTGGCCGGGTTACCGCTGGTGCTGCCGTTGCTGGTGCGCAAGCCCTGGGCCGTGGTCGCGGTGTCGTTGACGGTGTACCTGCTGGCGCAATGGCTGGGCTGGAACCTGGCCGCCATCAAGGACGGCGTGTGGTACTTCAACCCTGTCGCCTGGCAGTTGCTGTTCGTGCTCGGTGGCGCGGCGGCGATTCACTCACAGCGCTCGCGCGTGCCCGAGACCCGACCTTTGATCCGCCAGCCGTTGTTCCTGACGGCAGCGGTATACGTTGTGGTCGCCGGCGTGCTGACGGTGTTGTGGCGCTGGCCGCAGATCCACGATGCGCTGATGCCGGCCAGCCTGAGCAACCTGTTGTACCCGATCAGCAAGACCAACCTGTCACCCGTGCGCCTGTTGCACTTTCTGGCGCTGGCCTACGTCACCGCGAAACTGCTGCCCGACACCGGCTGGACGAAAAACTGGCTGGCCCGGCAAAGCTGCCGCATGGGGCGTTTTTCCCTGGAAATCTTCTGCCTCGGCGTGCTGCTGGCGCCCCTGGCGGACATGATCAATGCGATGACCGACGATGCCTTCGCCATGCAGATCTTCACCGCGCTGGTGGGGGCCGGGTTGATGGCGTTGCTGGGGGCCTGGCTGGAGTTCAACAAGCGCTTGAATCAGACCCTCAAAAGATCGCAGACGGCGACAGCGTCTGCCTGAGCAGATCGCGTGCGCCTGTCGATGCCGGGTTGATCTGCAAAAATACAAAAGCCCCGGCCAATGGACCGGGGCTTTTGCGTTTCAGGCGTTACGACTTACGAAGCCGACTGCACCGCACCCTGCGACACAGGGGCCGGTTGCAGCTTGAACACGTAGAACAACACGGTCAGCAGCACCAGGAACGCCGGGCCAACATACAAGGCCACGCGAGTGTCCGGGAAGTAGGCCATCAGACCGACCACCAGCACCAGGAACGCCAGCGCCAGGTAAGAACTGATCGGGTACAGCCACATGCGGTATTTCAAACCCGCACGTTCGCTGGCGCTCAGGCCCTTACGGAATTTGAGCTGGGCCAGCAGGATCATCACCCAGGTCCAGATCGCACCGAAGGTCGCAATCGCCGTCACCCAGACGAACACCTTTTCAGGCACCAGGTAGTTGAGCAGCACGCCCAGCAACAAGGCGCCCATCGACAGCAGCAACGCGCGACGCGGCACACCATTGCTCGAGGTCTTGGCGAAGCCGGCCGGGGCCTGACCGTTCTGCGCCAGGCTGTAGAGCATGCGTCCGGTGCTGAAGATGCCGCCATTACAGGACGACAGCGCCGCCGTAATCACCACGAAATTGATAATGCCGGCGGCGGTCTTGATGCCCAGGCGCTCGAAGGTCATCACGAACGGGCTGCCCTGGGTACCGATTTCATTCCACGGGTAGATCGACAGGATCACGAACAGTGCGCCGACGTAGAACAGCAGAATCCGCCAGAACACCGAGCCAATCGCATCGGGAATGGTCTTTTGCGGGTTCTTCGCTTCACCGGCGGTCAAGCCGATCATTTCCACGCCGAGGTAGGCAAACATGACCATTTGCAGGGACATCAACACGCCTTGAACGCCATTGGGCATGAAGCCGCCATGGGTCCAGAGATTGGAAATGCCCAGCGCGACCCCATCGTTGCCCAAGCCAAAGGCGATGATGCCGATGCCACCCACGACCATCGCAATGATGGTCACGATCTTGATCAGGGCGAACCAGAACTCGAATTCACCGAAGGCCTTGACCGCGATCAGGTTGATGGTGCCCATGCTGACCAGGGCGGACAGCGCCCAGATCCAGCGCGGTACGTCGGGGAACCAGACGCCCATGTACACCGCCACTGCGGTGATTTCCGCGACACAGGTCACCAGCCACAGGAACCAGTAGTTCCAGCCGGTCAGGAAGCCCGCCAGAGGGCCGAGGTAGTCTTGGGCATAACGGCTGAACGAACCGGCAACCGGGTTGTGCACGGCCATTTCGCCGAGGGCGCGCATGATGACCAGAATGGCCAGGCCGCCGATGATGTAGGACAGCATGATCGCCGGCCCTGCCATCTCAATGGCCTTGGCCGAACCGAGAAACAGACCGACACCGATACAGGCACCGAGTGCCATCAAGCGAATATGCCGTTCGCCGAGTTCACGTTTGAGCGGGCCGCCCTGAGCGGTCTCGCCGTGGGGCAGATGATTGCCAACTGGCATAGGGGTACCACCTCGTCTTGTTATTGGATATAGCCACCGAGTGTTGAAGCATTGGCCGATGAGCCACTGCTTCCCGTAACCGGTTCTGCCTCGTGGACGAAACCGTCCTGCAGGACACAACCTGCAGGATCAGCGGGGCGTGCAGTATAAAAAGCCAGAGACAGTTATTTTCACTCTATAAACCACAATATTCAGGCTTAACTCTCGGCAAAAGCCCGGTTCACGGAGATGAATTGTCTGACTTTTGTAGGATTTTTCGCCTTTTTACAGTGGCGGCGAGTATTGCACGGTATTGGTGCGTCGTCATGTCCATACGCAGGCCTTTTTTACCCAATGGACGCGTCTAGATCGGCACTTCCAGCGTGCAGCGACCCCTGTGGCGAGGGCGCTGCACGCTGGGCTGCGAAGCGGCCCCAAACCCTGCCATTGGGTTGTGCCTGACGGAACCGGTTGCCTGGTGTTGCGACGGCTGCGCACTCGAGCGGGACGGCGCGGCGATCCGACACGCTTGCTCGCCACAGGAAACAGAAGAAACCCGATAGTTGGAGGTTCACAATTTTTTCACCATCGCCAACCACCGTCTAAGCTTCAGGCAAGTCAGATCAATCTGCGTGAATGGATCAGTCGACTATGGGCGCGTTATGGCAAACCGATTCGAGTAAAACTGTGGTCCCGACTGAACGTGTGGATGAAGCGCCTATACCTGAGAAACCCCGTCGCAGTCGCGTCAAGCATGGGTGGAAGGCGTTTTGGTTGCTGATATTGATCATTGCGATTGTCGTAGGCCTGGCGGCATCCAAGGAGATGCGCACGTCGAGGTTTCAATCGCAAGAGATCAGCAAGTTTGCCCAAACCCTCAACTATGAACTCAAACCCGGCCCCAGTGATGCCATTCACTACCCTGGCGCCGGCCCGTTCGATCTGCGCCTGGGCTATAGCTCGCTGGGCGAGTTCCTGCCCCGTTTGCTCAAGCGTGATTTCGTCGTCGAAGCGCAAACCCGTTTTTCTCCGGCGCTGATGAATTACACCGACAGGGGCCTGTTCGTGCCCTATTCCGAGAAAATCCAGGCAGGGTTATCGATTACCGATTGCCGCGCCGCGCCGTTGTACCAGTACCACTATCCGCAACAGCTCTATTCCAGCTTTGCCTCGATCCCGCCGGTGGTGGTCAACAGCCTGTTGTTTATCGAGAACCGCTTTCTGCTCGACCCCAGACAACCCCTGGCCAACCCTGCCGTGGACTGGCCACGCTTCGGCATGGCGGCCTGGTCCCAGGTTGCCAAGTTGCTGCACGTACCCGGCCAGTCCGCCGGTGGCAGTACTCTGGCCACGCAGCTGGAAAAATACCGGCACTCGCCCGATGGCTTGACGGTCAATGGCGCGGAGAAAATCCGCCAGATGATCTCCGCCACCGTGCGTGCCTATCAGGCCGGGCCACAAACCCTCGAAGCCCGGCAGAACATTGTTCGCGATTACCTCAACAGCGTGCCGTTGTCAGCCGTACCCGGTCACGGGGAAGTGCATGGCATGGCCGAAGGCTTGCGGGTGTGGTACGGCTCCGATTTCAACCAGGCCAACGAAGCACTGACCAGCACCGCCACAGACCCGCAAACCATGGCAGCGAAAGGTCTGGCCTTGCGCGAGATGCTGTCATTGATGATCGCCCAGCGCCGCCCGTCCCATTACCTGACCAAGGGTCGCGACGAACTGGTCGACCTCACCGACAGCCATATTCGCTTGTTGGCCCAGAATGGCGTGATCGACGCCCCGTTTGCCGCCGCCGCATTGGCCAGCAAGGTGACGTACCGCGACTGGGCCACCCAGCCGACCATCCAGCCGATCGAAACCAACAAGGGCATCAGCGTGGCCCGCAGCCGTCTGGCCGGGATGCTCAATCGCCCGCTGTACGACCTTGACCGCCTCGACCTCTCGGCCACCAGCACCCTGCAAGGCGAACTGCAGACCCAGGCCACCGAGTACCTGAAAAAACTCGCCGACCCGGCCTTCGCTTCGCAGATCGGCCTGATCGGCGAGCGGCTGTTGACCCCCACCAGCACCACGCAAGTGCGCTACAGCTTCACCCTGTTCGAACTGACCCCGGACGGTTCGCGGGTGCGGGTGCAGACCGACAGCACCGATCAACCGTTCGACATCAACGAAGGCAGCAAACTGGAACTGGGCTCCACAGCGAAAATGCGCGTGCTGACCACCTATCTGCAGATCATTGCCGAGTTGCACGATAAATATGCCGGCATGACCATCCCGGAACTGAAGAAAGTCGACGTGCCGGAACAGGATCACCTGAGCCGCTGGGTGGTCGATTATCTGATTCAGAACAAGGACCGCAGCCTGCAGCCCATGCTCGGTGCGGCGCTGGACCGCAAATATTCCGCCAGCCCCGGCGAAGCGTTTTTCACCGGTGGCGGACTGCACGTGTTCCATAACTTCCGCAAGGAAGACAACGGCCGTATGCCGACACTGCGCGATGCCCTGCGGGAGTCGATCAACCTGCCGTTCATACGCCTGATGCGCGACCTGGTGCGCTACACCACCTATTCCGGCCCCAACAACAGCTCCGAATTACTCAAGGACGACCGCGACCCGCGTCGTCAGGAATACCTGGCTTCGTTCGCCGACCGCGAAGGCACTTCATTCCTGCTCAAATTCTGGAAAAAATACAAGAACAAGGACACCCAGGCTCGGCTCGAAACCTTCCTCGACAGCATGCGCCCCACCCCGATCCGCATGGCCGCCGTGCACCGATACCTGTTGCCGCACGCCAGCCAGGAAAGCTTCAACACCTTCGTGCGCTCGCACCTCACAGGCGCCAAGCTCACCGAAAAACTCACGGATGAACGCCTGATAAGGCTCTACGACAGTTACGGCCCGGGCAGCTACGACCTGCCGGACCAAGGCTTCATCGCCAAGGTCCACCCGCTGGACCTGTGGATGATGGGCTATTTGCTGAACCACCCGGACGCCACGTTCAAGGATATCGTCAAGGCCAGCCAGTTCGAACGTCAGGAGGTCTACAGCTGGCTATTCAAGAGCAAGCACAAAGGTGCCCGTGACGGCCGCATTCGTACCATGCTGGAGATCGAGGCGTTCCTCGACATCCACCAGCGCTGGCAGAAAGTCGGCTATCCGTTCGACCACCTGGTGCCGTCGCTGGCGACCGCCATCGGCAGCTCCGGCGACCGCCCTGCCGCGTTGGCCGAGCTGATCGGCACCATCCTCAACGACGGCGTACGCATGCCGACCCTGCGCATCGACAGCCTGCATTTCGCCGCCGGCACGCCCTATGAAACCAAGCTGATCAATGACCCGGTCGTCGGCAAGCGAGTCATGCCGTCCGAAGTCGCCACCGCCATGCGCGAAGCCCTGTCACAAGTGGTGGATGCCGGTACCGCCAAGCGGGTCGCCGGCAGTTTCAAACTGCCCGACGGCAGGCCGCTGGCCATGGGCGGCAAGACCGGCACCGGCGACAACCGTATCGAAGCCATCGGTTCCGGCGGACGGATCCTGAGCTCCAAGTCCCTCAACCGCACGGCGACCTTCGTGTTCTACATCGGCGATACCCATTTCGGCACCCTGACGGCGTTCGTGCCGGGGCGTTCGGCCGAAAATTTCACCTTCACCTCGGCACTGCCGGTGCAGGTGCTCAAGGGCATGGCGCCGATCCTCACGCCTTACCTGCAACCGGGCACCCACACCATGTGCCAGCCAACCGAGGTCACCGCCGGCCGCTGAGAGAACTCAATGGAAGGATGGCGGTACATATGTATTTTTCACTCTTGGATTTTGCGAGAACGGTGCCGGCAACGGCGCCGATTCAAACCGATTTTTGCGCTTTTTTTTGACCTCATGCCTACCTAGTCTGGTCGTCCGATTCATGATCAAAGGACGATCAGACAATGCCCATTACCCCCTCGGCGATTCAAGGATCAGATCCGCTCGAGATCCCCCCGTTCGACAAAAGCATCCACTTCCATCAGGTCAGAAAGGCCATTCCGGCCTGGCTGCTGAACACCTCCCCATCGCGCGTCGACGCCCTTAAATCCGTCAGGCTGACGTTGCCCGACTGGCACAGGAACGCGTCAACCACCGCTCACCGCAAGCTGAAAAAAGCCATCCAGCTCGGCTGGACCGCGCAAAACACCGCCGATAAGGCATTGAGTGATGTGCAGGATGTTTCCGCCTTTGCCAAACCCCTGTTGGAGCAAGCGCTGAAGGACCGCTTCGGCGTCGATGACGATGTCGAGGACACCTGGCTGCGCCTGTATGCCCCGGTGAAGACGGCCTGGTGGGTGCATGATTTTTCTGGCGGCACCACCAGTCGCACCGTCTCGCTGCTCGATGCCGCGCTGCACAACTTTTCCCGGGACGAGTCGTTTACCCAGGACTCGGAGTTCATCACCCGCCCCGACAAACGCGGGCATTTCAACGTCAAACCGCTCAAGCAAAAACTGAGCATCGAGCAGTTCAAGTCCCTGTGTCGCGAACTGGACATCGGCGCCCGCTACCAACAGCACCTCAAAAACACGTTGCTACCCACCGAAAAAGCGACGAGCAATGTCCTGCGCCACAAAGTCATTCTCAGCCAGAAAAGCGCGCTGAATGTCGCCGCGCATATGGCCCTGATGAAGCACGACATCGACCAGGAGGCCTTTGATGTCGTGCAAGGCATGCTCGAAGATCGTTCACGGCTGAAGTGGAACGGCAAACCCATCGCCTATTACAACCTGGCAATGATGGACACGCGTTTGAGCGGCATCATCCTGATCGCCGAGGACACTGCCATCGCCAGCGGCCCGGTCCCGGTGATTGCCTATGTTCCCCATGATCCGCTGCACCCGCTCAAGCAATACCCTTCGTCACTGGAATTCATGGCTGAACTGACACGCCAGCTGCGCGATGGCGCATCCGCCAACAGCTATCAACGGTTCTTCAGTCAGTTCGTGCCCCATGAGCAACGCGGGCATTTTTTCGCCGGGTTGAACGCGCGTCTGAGCACGGTGAAGTGGCAACCGGTGGCCGCCGGTTCCAACTTGCCGAGCTGGCGCGAAACCCCTGTGGATAAACCCGCTCTACAATTCAGTGTGTCGAGCATCAAGACCGACCGCGAGACGACCTTCAACAATGACCTGTGGGGCTACCGCTACCGGCAGACCCTCAACAAGGTTTTCAACGATGGCCGGGAGATCGCCATCGACACCGAATACGCCGACCGTATGGCCCGCTGGGCCTGGTGGGACAACCTGGAAAAAATGCTCTCGGACATCCTCAACGTTGCCTTGCTGGTGGCGACACCGTTGGTGCCTGGCCTCGGTCAACTGATGCTGGCGTACACGGCCTGGCAACTGACCGATAGCGTGGTCGAGGGCCTGGTCGACCTGGCCGAGGGACACTTGGCCGAAGCCGGTGAGCAGGCCCTCGGCGTGCTGGAAAGCGTGGTCCAGTTGGGCGCGTTTGCGGCGGCAGGCGCCGCCGGCAATGTGGTACAGGCGAAGCTTTCGCCGTTTTTCGAAGGCTTGAAACCGGTGCAACTGGCAAACGGTGAGACGCGTTTGTGGAACCCTGACCTCAGCCCCTATCAACGCACCGACGTGGATTTGCCCGAGGGCGCCCGGCCTGATGACCAGGGTATCCACCCGCATCAGGGCCGGCGCATCCTGCGCCTGGACGATCAACACTTCGAAGTGCTGGATGACGCAGTCACCGGGCAACCACGCATACGCCATCCACAGCGTTTCGATGCCTACGCCCCGACCCTGCGCCACAATGGCCATGGGGCCTGGGTCTGCGAAACGGAAAACCCGCGCGAATGGGAAGGCACAACCCTGATGCGCCGCCTCGGCCACAGCACCGAGGGTTTCAACGATGAACAACTGGAGCAGATCCGCCAGATCAGCGGCACCGAGGAAGGCGCGTTGCGCCGGATGCATGTTGAAAACGCCCCGCCGCCACCGCTGCTGACCGACACCCTGCAACGCCTGTCTTCACCGCCCATCGCGCCCGCTGCATTACCCGCTGAAATCGCGCCGCTGTTCAGTGACTTCCCCGAGCTGCCGGCGACCGTTGCCGAACAAATCCATGCGCATGCCAGCGCCACGGAACGTCAGCGGATGACCGAGGAAAACCGCCTGCCTCTGCGCCTGAGGACCCAGGCACGGGAGCTGCAGTTCGAAACGCAAACCGTACGAGCGGCCCAGGGTCTGTACCCGAGCGCGGCCATCACGCCCGACACCGAGCGTCTGGTGCTGGGCACCTTGCGCTTCAACACCGACACCTTCGGCGACCTGCGCCTGGAGATTCGTCAGGACACCTTCGATGGCGAGTTGCGTTACAGCGTCGGCCCCGAGGACGCCACGCGGGTGCGGGTGCTGATTCCCGACGAGGCCGGGCAATATCAGGTGCGTGATGGCGAGGATCAGCCGATCCATGAAGCCGATGATTTTTTCGAAGCCGTCCTGCAGGCCACGCAAGAGAATGGACAAAACGCCCTGGGCTACAAACCGGGGGATGCTGAACAGTTCAGGGAATGGGTCATGGCCAAATCGGCCCCGCCCAGCGAACGCCGGGCCGTACTCGCCGAGCCGCCCATTCGACCGGTGGCCGAGCATGAAACGATGTTGTTGGTGCGTGGAGGGTGGCTGAGCAAGGAAGGCCTGACACTGCACGAACGCATTCAGGATCTTTATCCGCATTTCAGCGAGGCCGAGGTCGACAACTTCGCCGCTGCCCTGACCGAACAGGGCGAGCCAATGAAGCTTCTTGAGGAACAGGAAAACGATCTCAACCAATTGCGCAATCTCATTGATTTGTGGGAGGCGCAGTCGGCCGGGCTGGATGCCGATAACCCGACGCCTATGCGCCGCGTTCGACGACACATTGCCGATTGTTTACTCGCCTGTTTCGAACGAAAAAATACCGAGCTCGGCAGCCGTACCGAACCCCATGGCTATGCGCTGGATCTGTCGCGGGAACTGCTTCCGATCAATCTGGAGTCCGAATGGCCGGAACGACCGCAGCTGAAAAAGTACCTGGACAAAGTCACTGTCCTGAAACTGGATAACACGCGGTTTTCCGCCAAGGCCAATGGCTTATTGAAAGATTTCCCCAACCTGCGCGAACTCAGCGCCAGCCGATGTGAGCTGACGAGCCTGCCCGAAAACATCGGCACCCTGCAGCGGCTCGAACGCCTGCGCTTGAGTGACAATCAAATCGTGCTGGACGCCACCGCCGTGGAGCGACTCAAACACCTGACCTATCTGGAGATTCTGCGTCTGGATAAAAACCCGCTGGGCAGGCCTGTCGATATCTCGCGCATGCCCCGGCTGAAGGTCGTCGGGCTGCGGGACACGGTCATGACCACCTGGCCCGAAGGTACTTTGAACAAAACCAGGCCCCGGGGTTTTCTGCTGGACCTTCGGGACAATCCGATCAGCCTGATTCCCGAAGTGGTCCCAGGCTCACCGCAGGCCTGGGTCGTGGCGCGCACCCGGCTGAATGTCGGCAACCTGTCGGAATCCAACCAGGTTAACTATCAGGCCATTCGTCGCTCGGTGGCGTTGCCTCCGGAGCCCGTGGTGCCCGCCAACAGCCAAGCGGACTGGGTGGTCAATTCCAACTACAGCGCGAACCACTGGAGCGATGTACCGGGCTGGGGCGTCGACCGGGCCAATCTCTGGTCGGAGCTGGTCGACGAGCCCCAGGCCAAGCGTTTCCTGAATGTGCTGCTCGATACCCAACTCTCCGCCGACTACCGCGCCGGCGGCCCGGCCCGGGATCAACTGGTGCAACGCGTCTGGCGCATGCTCGATGCCGTCTACGTCGACATGCCCCTGCGCGAGAAGCTGTTCACCATGGCTGTCGCGCCGGTGGATTGCGCCGACGCCGGTGCGCAGTTGTTCAATCACATGGGCATTGATGTACTCGCCTACGAGGCCCATGCGTATTCCACCGACCCGGCGCAGCTGGAGCAGAAGCTGGTGACCCTGGCCAAAGGCGCGGCGCGGCTGGAACAGGTCAACGAAGTTGCCCGCGCCGATGTCGCCAGCCGTGGCGGCAACCCGGACGAAGTCGAGGTCTACCTGGCCTATCAAACCGGATTGGCAGAGCGCCTCGACTTGCCCTGGCAGTCGAAAGGCATGCTTTACCGGCCGGTGTCCGGCGTTACTGACACGATGATCGATCAAGCCTATGACACGGTGCAGGCCCTGGGTGAAGGCGACGGTCTGGTGGACCGAATGCTCGAACAGGATTTTTGGCAAACGCATTTGAACGAGCGCCATGCGAGCGAAATGCAAGCCAACAAGACTCGCTATCAGGAGCTGTCGGATCAACTGGACACCCTTCGCGATACCCAGCGCGAATGGGCCGAATCGACGTCGGATACTCAGCGCGCCGCACTGCGCAGCCGGCTCAGGGAACTGATGAACGACCTGCCGGCACCGGACACGGTAGTCTTCGCCGATGAGCCATTGAGCGATGCGGTTTTCGACCGCCTGCTGGTCGATCTCGGTGACGCCGAGAAAGAGCTGTCGAGGCGTTTGACCCGTCAAGCCATGAAGCGCGCCGGCCAGTAAAAAGCACAAACATGAGTGTCACGCGGCGTTAATGCTGGATGTGCCTGCCTCATCACGAGCAGACAGAACGCCGCCCGACTCGCTCCCACAGGGGATCGGTGGTTGCCACAAGATTTGTGTACGACACCCATCCAATGTGGGAGCTGGCCTGCCAGCGATGGCGGCAGCCCCCCGGCACTCAGACTTCGGAGTCCCAGATCACGGTGGCCTTGCCCCCGTAGGAAGGACCGGCACCCGGTTCGAGCATGAATGCCATTTGACTCTGGGGCACTTCGAAGTGCAGCACACCCGGCGCCCTGTCGACATAAAAACCCGGTTGGAAATACAGCGCGTTGGCCCCGCCCGTTCGCAGACGCATGTGCCTGACGGGTTGCCCGCTCATGTCGGTCAGGCCATTGGGCAGGCTGACGCTGACTTGGAGCGCCACCTGGCGCTTGGACACGCGATCATCCAGGGCGCAATCGTTGCCACCAAAAAAAACGAACTCACACTCCAGTTGCATCTTGAAACGCGAAGAGGCCGAGATATTGAAGGTCTGGTCGCGGAACAACCGTACCGGTCTGCGCCCCGCCTGCAACCAGCTTTGCCAACCACCGGCGGGCACCAACTGGACTTTCTCGCCACCGGGCGGGATGTCGACCTTAAGGGTGTGCTGAACGTCGAGGTTAAAGTTCATGGTCAACACCGGACTGCTCGGTAGCATCACATCGCCGAAATCGAAGTCGCCGTTGGGGCCGACCGTATAGGTCAGCGATCCGGTGTAATGGCCTGCCAACATGCCCAATGGATTGGGCGTGACCAGTTCATAGGAGAAATCCAGATGGTCGTAGCGCAACCAGGGAACATCGAATTTCGCCTGTTTATCACACGCAGCCTGGACCGGTGTTTTCCAGAAAAAACCATAGGAGTTGGGGCTGTAGTAACCCACACCGCTGTAAAGACACGGCGACGGCGCGTACACCCAACTCTGCCCCCACAACAGGTTATGCGCATAGCGGGAGTCAGGGTTGGTGTCCCCTGTCAGCTTCTGAACATCCTCGGTCACATACATGGAGCCCACCCCGGTAATCCGCATTCTTACCTGTTCCACCGCTCCGGAATCATGACGGACTGAGAGCTCACGCCATTGCGCCGGCACCGAGAACGTTGCGCCCTGGCGCGGTGATGCATGGTTGGCCGGGATGGCTCGATTGGAGTCGAATCGAATCGGGACTTGCAGGCTGAACGTCTTGTTTTCTTCACATTGCCCGGGAAACAACTGACAGTAGCCACTGGGCGGCGTGGTGTTCTTGAATTGGTTGATGTGCGGATTCGCTGAATCGGGCTTGAACAAGGCAGTGATTGATACGTCTTGCGCCAACGCCTGAGGCATCAGCCACCACACCATTAACAGGCTCCATAACCAGAAAAGCCTTTTTGAAAACAAAACACCTGCAACACTCATCTGTATCCCTCTCCGAAAAGCCACCCTGCTCCCTGGGGGGCGATATTCACTCGACATGTGGGAGCGCCGGCACCGTCAGCCTCCATGGCGCCTGACACGCCACCCTCGCGAGCAGGCTCGCTCCCACATTGTTGAACCCTGCCAGGCACGGGTCAGGGCACAGCCGCACTGAAAATCAACTGGACGGTCCCGTAGTAAGTGCCCGGCTTATAGCCACCGGCCGGCACCTTCGGTTGAATTTCCAAAGGAAAACGCCCGCCTGTCATGGCCTGCGCCGCCGACACCACTTGGCGCGGTTTCTCATCGTGGCTCAACTCCTGGCCATTGAAGGTGACCCGCAAGTAGATGTTCTGATCCTGCCGCCCGTTGAACAGATAAGGCTCGGCGTCCAGCCGCGCCTCGATCGCACTGGTGTCGTGCTTGACGTCGAAATTCTTGCGCAACCCTTCGAGCCTCGACGTGTTGATGTTCCACGGCAGGGTCTGCTCCAGATGTATCCAGTTCGTCTCGGCCGGTAGCACGTAAAAACCCAGGGTCGGAATATCCGCCCACACTTCGAACGTGCGCTCTTCCCGTGCCGCGAAAGCCTGGGCACACGTCATCACGCCCACACACAGGGCGATGGCCGATTGCTTGATCATGTCAGTTACCTGTTGCGTGATAAAAAGCGGCGAGTCCTCCTGGGCGACTCGCCTTTGGCGGTGTTACTGGCCGGCAACGTGCAACGGTTTTTTGTCGGCGCCTTCAATCAGGTTGAAGCGGTATTCCCGACCGGGTTTCTTATCGAACTCGAACGACTTGCCCGCCAGAACGTGATGTTTGGTGGTCGGCTCGCACTCGGTTTCATTCTTCAGCGAGCAGTTGCGAAACTCATCGATCACCACCACGGTGTTGCCGTTATTGCGCAGCCGGTAAACGCCGGCGCTGTCATCGATCACGCTGTCGAAACGGCTGTTCTTGGGCCGGACAAAAAACACCGTGCCAAACCCGGTCATGACGTTGACCCCCGCCGACAGGTTCTCCTTGTAGGCGTCCCGCTCCTCACTGGACACCGCGAACTCGTCTTCCTTTTCCGGCACCACCGGCACGAAGCGCACGCGAAAATAGCGTTCGGTGTCACGTGCGCCCATGTGCAGCAAACGCGTGCCCTGCATGCCTTTGGCCGGCACGATCAGCCGCGCGGGGCTGGCCATCAAGCCATCTCGGCCGCTGCCATCCGCTTGGGTTGCGACCGGTATCTCACGGTGACTGCCATCGGCGTTGTAGATAATTTCCAGGATGTTGACCTTGACGAACGCCGTGCTGTCGCCGCTGTTGAACACGCGCTTGAGGTAGGTGCTTTTGTCGCCATCCAGGTAGTCGTACACCGTTCCGACGTTGATCTGCGGACCGCCCTGAACCGCCAGAGAAAACCCGCTCAAACCCAACAGCAACCACAGACGCTTCATACTCTTGAACCTCATGACAGTGAACACAACACAGGCGCGGCCCATCGATTGACGGCCCATCAGATTTCCGAATCCCAGATCACGGTGACCTTGCCCTGGTAGAAGGGCCCCACACCGGGCGACAGCATGAATTGCATCTGTCTCTCCGGTACTTCGAAGTGCAGGACACCCGGCGCCCTGTCGACGTAGAAGCCCGGCTGGAAATACAACGCATTGGCCGCGCCCGATCGCATACGCATGTGCCTGACGGGTTGCCCGCTCATGTCGGTCAGGCCATTGGGCAAGCTGACAAAGACCTGCAACTCCACCCCCCGCCTGGAGACGCGATCAGCGAGCTGGCAGTCGTAGATAGTGCTGTCGTGCTCACACTCCATGTACATCTTGAAACGCGAAGACGCCGAGATATTGAAGGTCTGGTCGCGGAACAACCGCACCGGTTTGCGCCCCGCCTGCAGCCAGCTCTGCCAGCCACCGGCGGGTACCAACTGGACCTTTTCGCCACCGGGCGGAATGTCGACCTTGAGGGTGTGCTGAACGTCGAGGTTGAAGTTCAGGGTCAACACCGAGTCGGTCGGAATCATCAGGTCGCCGAAATCGAAATCGCCCAAGGGACCGACGCTGTAGCTCAGCGAGCCGGTGTAGTGCCCTGAAGACATGCCTAGCGGGTTAGGTGTCTCAAGCTCATAGGCAAAGTCGAGGTACTCCAGTTGCATCCATGGAATATCGAACTTCGCCTGTTTGGCGCATACGGCTTCGGAAGGTGTTTTCCAAAAAAATCGGAAGGTGGTTTCGGTATACCAACCCACCCCGCTATAGAGGCAAGGTGACGGGGCGTTCACCCAAGCCGAATCCCATAAAATACTGTGCGCGACCAAGTAGTCCGCAGCGCCGCCCACCAGTTTCTTCACATCATCAGTTTTGTACCGGGAACCCACTCCGGCAATCCGCACCCGGACCTTTTCCGGTTCACCTGTCGCTTCGTGAACAATGGTCAACTCGCGCCACTGGGCCGGCACTTTGAACATCGCGCCTCGCCGCGCGGAAGTGTGGTTAGCCTGGATCGGCGAACGCGAATTGAACTCAATCGGCACCTGCAGGCCGAACATTTCGTTATCCTCACACTCACTTGGATAAATCCCGCAGTAACCACTGGACGGCGTGGTGTTCTTGAACTTGTTCAGGTGTGGATACGCCGGATCGGGTTTGAACACAGCGGTAATCGAAACGTCTTCAGCCATGACGGGAAAAGCTGCCGCGCAGGCGATCAAAGCGCTTGCCGACCAACAACGACTGCGTGAAACGAAAGAACGCGAGACGCTCATGTAGGCCTGACCTCCAATAACCAGATTTAACCGCGGGCCGTTCAGCCCGCCGTTTCGACGTTGTGGGTGGCGTCCGCCAGGGTGTCCGGCGAACAGCGCAAATCACCGATCATCAGCACGTTGTTTTCACTGCGGTGTTTGTCGACATCGAGACGGAACTGACACAGCAACTGGTCGGCATAACGCACCTCCAGGGTCGGTGAGCCCGCGTTCATTTCCATCGAGAAGAAGCCATCGACCTCGCTGACCCCACGGCTGGCGTGGTTGATCACGTGGTGGCCCTTGAGCGGCCGCCCCTGCGGGTCGACCAAGCGCCCGAGTACGGTGAGGGTTTTCATCACCCGCACCTTGCGGTACTCCACGCCCCCCTTGTTCAGGTGATAGCGGGTACGCGAAGGTTCGATGCTGGCCGCGGGCACGTGATTGCCTTCGAAGTCGAAGCTCACCGAACTGTTTTTGTAGGCCGTCAACGGAATGAAATTGCGCCCCGGCCGCAGGGCTGCGCTGCCGCCACTGAGGTCGTCGGCACGCAGGGCGATCCCGTCGATATCGGACTCGACGTCGACAATCATCCCGGCGCCCCGACCTTGATGCTGGCTGGTCAGCGCCATGCGTTGCGCACCCACCACCAAGGTGCTGTCGAGGTTCACGCCACCGGTGAATTTGTTGTTGAACGATGAGCGCTGGATAAACCCGTCGCCATTGATGGCGTCGGTGCGAAAATTCGCCAGGCTCGACAAGCCGACGCCATAGGTATCGGTGAGTGCCGTCACCGAGACGCTCTGCAACACGTGGTCCTGCAGGTCTTTGCGGTAGCCGAACGAGGCATTGTTGTCGCGACTGCCGTCACGGGCAGTGCGGCTGCCGATGCTGCCGGAAATCTGCTGCCCCGGGCCACCGAGCGCCAGGTTGATACTCAGATCCACCCCGCGATTACGCGCATCGCCGCTACTGTAACTACCCGGCCGGTCGAACAGCGACAGGCGCCAATTGGCATCGCTGCCAAACAATTGGGTACGTTGGGTCCAGCCGAGGTCGACACCGACCCCTTCGACGTTGCCCTCGCTGTGGGACACCCGGGCGTTGAGCGAATCCTTGCGACTGATGCGGTGATTCAGCGCCAGCGATGAATTGCTGGTCTGGCCGGTGAATACATTGCGTTGGCGCACGCGGGTGCCATCGGGCAGCGTGTCGTAAGTGTTGGTGGTGTCGAGCCAGCTACGGTTGTGGCTGATTACCAGGCTGCCGGCACCGTAGTTGTAGAGCCCTTGCAGGTCGGCACCGGTGCCGTGGTCTTCGGTCTGGTAGAGGTTGGCGTAGACACTGGTGCTGTTGCCCAGGGTCCAGTCGATGGAGCTGCCGTACTGGAGCGTTTCCCGCACCTGGCGTGCCGACAGTCCGAGAATCACCCGTGGATGCAGCAGATAGTTGATCGAGGCGCCCGCCGTGGCATCGCCACTGCTTTGTTGGTCCCAGTTGCTGAACAGTTTGCTTTCCTGCCCGGCGAACAGGTTGTAGCGCCAGCGCTCATCGTGGTTGCGCCAGTTGCTCGGTTTGTAGATCAGCTCCTGAGTGGTCGAGGTGACTTGACCGTCCTCGATCAACCGCACTTCCACTTCATAAATTCCGCCGGGCAATGGCCGCGTGTCGAGGGTCTGCAAACCGGCCGGGACCGCCTGTGTATTGATCAACAGGCCATCGCGATAGATCTCCACGGACGCCTGGCGGTTGGCCGTGACATACACCGGGTATACGCTGGGTTTCGGGCTGTCGATGGCCAGGCTGTCAGAGCTGCCATACATCACGCCCACGGCGGTGTCGGGACTGGTGCCGAACGAACGGGGCTGGCGAGTCAGGCCTTCGGAGTTGGGCGTGAAGTAGCCCAGCCGGAAGAAACGGCCCTCCAGTTCGCGCTGGGTGAAAAGCTCCTGCACGGCGTGATAGGTCTTGTCATCCGGCCCACCCAGGCGCGCCAGTTGCATGTTGAAGCTCTGGCTCCAGTTGCCCAGGCTGCCGCTGGCTTCCAGACCGAAACGGCCACCCAGGTCTTGATCCTGGCCGCCGTTGAGATTGAGTTGGTTACGCACCATCAGGCCGCTGCTGCCGCCTTCCGGTTGAGCGTAGAAACGCTTGGCTTCGCTATCGCGCTCGGCATTTTCGGTGACGATCGACAGCAATGAATTTTCCAGGTTGTAGTGAACCGCCAGCATTTGTTCCGGGCATTGCCCCTTGCACGCCCCGAGGGCCACGCCGGGCTTGAGGATGTCAGACCAGGCCTGGCGTTCGCCGGCGCCGAAACGGCTTTCACTGGTGTCGGTGAAGTCGAGCAACGTCACCCGGTCATCGCGGGACAACACAATCATCGCCTCGCCGAGCGGTTGCTGATCGAGTTCGACCCGAACCGCCAACGGAACGTCGAAGAAATGCTCCTCGAACTCTGCCGGCAAACCTTTGGCCTGAGCCAGCAAAGTGCGCGGCGTATGATCAATAGAAGTGGGCGCCGCAAATGCACTGCTACATAACAGCAACGCAAGCGCTGCCGCGATGGGCGTCATCGGGAACATGAACAAGTACTCTGATTACGAGAAAGTCAAAGCCCGGTCGACAGACAGAGTTGTTTGTCGACCGGTTACGTTACTTGAAGCAAGTAAGCGTTTTACCGTCGTGTTTAAACTTAGACGGAAGGTTCAACCACCAACATGACAACGCCGGTGTAGTCGCCCGAATCAGGTTTGCCGCCGACCGCACTGATCTTGAACGGCGCGCGATAACGAGTATTGGATTCGGTATCGCCCACAACTTCTTGCGAAGTGGTTGTCAACGCTTTGCCGTTGAGTTCGACTTTCAAATCGATTGCCTTGTTACCGGCAATCAGCTTCGGCACGCCTTCGAGTCGGGCGTTTACCTTACCGGCGGTGTGAAGGACATCAAAGTGCCCGTCGACGGTTCGCATGGAGCCGGTAGACGGGTTGTAGCTCATATCCTGGTCTTTGTTGACCAGATCCGAATCAACCGGGACCGCGTAGAAGTCGTCGGCCGGCACGTGGGCAATCAGGCTGATGGAGTGCTTGGCTTCAGTGGCGGCAAACGCCATGGAAGAACTCAGTGCCAGAACAGCCAGAGGAGCAGCGAACGCGATTTTCTTGAGCATCTTTCAGTACCTGTCTTTTAAAAAGGATTAGCGCAGAAAGTTCAAGTTGAGCAAAACCGTCACGAGCAGCTAGTTGCTCAACTGAACTTTCAACGCCGAAAGATGATCGATCAATTTATCTGGAAAGTAAGCAGGCAAATTCCTGCAAGTGCGTAGCCAAAGCACTATCAAGGCAGCAAGAAAAAACCTGAAATTATTTAAATTAGAATGTCTGACTGTAAGAGAAATACTACAAGCCGGACACTAACGACAATGACTCGCAGACACTACCCAAGTTACTTCTGTAAGACCAATACCACAAGCCCCGCATTCAATAGGCCAAAAGATAATATTAGAGAGTTAACACTAATTTAAACTTTTTCACCCGTTTTGGTCACACTATTTTCGCGCTGTTGGCTGGCTCAGCGGCTCGACGATCGGGGTGGCCATCGGTCGGTGGGGCTTGCTTTTTTCTTAAGATATATCTTAAGTTGTATCTAAACACGACGAGAGAAAGCACAAATGAGAGACCATCATTCCCCCTACCGCGAACACGGCGACGGCCGCGACGGATTCGAGAAACGCCCCGGCCGCGAGCGCGGTGGGCGCGGCCCCCGGGTTTTCGCCCCCGGTGACCTGAAATTGCTGTTGCTGGCGCTGATCGCCGAACAGCCTTGCCATGGCTACGACCTGATCCGCCAGATCGAAGGCATGTTCGACGGTGCCTACAGCCCCAGCCCCGGCGTGATTTACCCGACCCTGACCTTTCTGGAAGAGAGCGAAATGATTCAGGGCGACGCTGAAGGCGGGAAAAAACGCTATTGCGTGACCGACGCCGGGCGTCAATCCCTGGCCGAGCAAGCCGTCGCCCTTGAAGGCGTGCGGGTGCGCATCGATGTCAGTAAACGTTCCCTGCGTGGCCATGATCGCCCACCCGAAATCCACGAGGCGGTGCACAACCTGCGCCATGCCCTGCAACTGCACCACGGCCGATGGAGCACGGAAGAAATCCGGCGTGTCGCGACCCTGCTCAACGACACCGCCAAAGCCATCGTCGACGGCCCCGCCGTTCAAGCTGCCCAGGAGAAAGCCGAATGACTGAAGTCGTTACCCAAGCCATTCATCGCGTCATGCACGAAATCAAACGCCGGCGCCTGGAAGTGTTGCGGGTGGTCGACCTGACCCCGCGCATGCGCCGGATTACCCTGGGCGGGCCTGAGCTGGCGGGTTTTGTTAGCCTCGGTACGGACGATCACGTCAAACTGCTATTCCCGCAAAACGCGGCGGAACAGGCAGCGCTGGAAACCCTGGTACTCGGCGCCGGCAAAAGCGACGGCCCGATGCCGGCCATGCGCGACTACACCCCGCGTCGCTATGACCTGGACACGCTGGAGCTGGACATCGACTTCGTGCTGCACGGCGACGGCCCTGCCTCGACCTGGGCCGAACAGGCCAAGCCGGGGCAGTTCCTGCACATCGGCGGGCCGCGCGGTTCGATGATCGTGCCGGACATGTTCGACAGCTATCTGCTGATCGGCGACGAAACCGCCCTGCCCGCCATTGCCCGGCGTCTTGAAGGCTTGCCGGCGAATCGGCGCGCGTTGGTGATTATCGAAGTGGAAAACGGCAAGGAGCAGCAAGTGCTGGAGAGCGCTGCCCAGGTCAATGTGATCTGGGTGCTGCGCGAGGGTGGCAAGGACCACCTGCTGAGCACCGTACGGCAGATCAAGGTGCCCACTGGCAGCCTGTATGCCTGGGTCGCGACCGAGACCAAGGTGTCGCGGCAGATCCGTCGAGTGTTGCTCGATGAGCATGGGCTGGATGAGCAGTTCGTCAAGGCCGTGGGTTACTGGCGGTTGGATAACACTGACGAAGAGTGACCGGCTTTAGGGCCCCATCGCGAGCAGGCTCGTTCCCACATTGGATCTGTGTGCAGCAAACCTTTGTGGGAGCGGGCTTGCCCGCGATAGCGGATTGGCAGGCACTTCAAAGGCGCCTTTCAGGCCGTCATCGCTGGCAAGCCAGCTCCCACAGGGTTAACGCCGTCGATCCAGGCCAACCATCAACAACGCAATCAACACAAACCCCGCCAACAATCCCCCGGCATTGATGAACACCTGTGGATAACCCAGCTTCTCCACATCAACGAACGGATAGGGATAAACCGCCAGCAAATGCCCGCGCAGCAGCGAATAGCCGAAGTACAGCAGCGGATAAATCACCCACAACGCGATGTGTCCCAGCCGCAATAGGCCCTTGGGCACACAACACCACCAATACACCAGGAACAGCAGCGGCATGATGTCGTGCAGCAGCTCATCGGCCAGCCACTGCCAGCCCTGGGGATGCCACAAATGGCGCAGTAACAGGTTGTAGGCCAGGCTGACCACGGCGATGCTCACGGCAACGCCGCTACTGACCGACGATTGCAAAAACCAGCGCCGTGCAGCGGATTCGCGGGACGTCAATTCACAGGTCAGGACCGTCGCCACCAGCGTATTGCTCAGCACGGTGAAGTAGCTGAAAAAGCTCATCAACCCACCCAGCAGACTGGCGCCCAGGGTCCACCGCGAATAGAAAATCAGGTACATCTGGATGCTCAGGCCGGCCCAACCCAAGACCGCTGCCACGGCAACAAAATGACGTCGCGCGACAGACCCGGTCGCCATCGGGTTGACCCTGTTCAGAGCGGGCGCTTGGTGCGCATCAGCTTGACGTAGAGGCGCTCGACCTTCTCCCGTGCCCAAGGGGTTTTACGCAGGAACGTCAGGCTCGACTTGATGCTCGGATCACTCTTGAAGCAGCGAATATCGATGCGCTCGGCCAGCCCGGACCACTCATAATGCTCAACCAGGGCGTTGAGGATCTGTTCCAGGGTCACGCCGTGCAGCGGGTCAGTGTTGTGTTCGGTCATGCCGGGCCTTCGAGCAGAGTGAGGATTGGAAGCCGCGCACCTTAGCCGAGGGCTTCTTCGGGTGGAAGCGCTCTATCAACTGTAGGTGATCTTGGGATCCTGCAGGAGCGAGCTTGTTCGCGAAAAACGCAATGACACCGCTGGGCATCTGGTTTTGCGCGTTTTCGTTCAAGTCCACCGCGAGCAGGCTCGCGCCTACACTGTTACGGATTGCGAAAGAATGCATCTCAACAAAGCGCTTTCTCTATTTGTAACAGAACATTATCCTTGCACCGGCCTTAGCTGAAACGCTTCCGCTAATACGCATCTTGCCTGCCGTTTCCAATCATCCCCAGAAAAAGATCAAGAATTTCCCCTCTATGCCTGATTTACAATCTCCGAAAGACAGCGCTGTCTTTACGCCTGTCGCCTGCCGAAACGCCTTGAACCTGATCGGCGGATTGACCGCGATGAGCCTCGTCACCTGCGCCCAGGCTGCGGCGGCCTTTGATAGCGACTCACCGTGGATGCTCGGCGACTGGAACGGCACGCGCACCGAACTGGCGGACAAGGGCTACGAATTCAAACTGGATTACACCGGCGAAATGGGCAGCAACCTGCACGGCGGCTACGACCACGATCGCACCGCGCGCTACAGCGACCAGTTCGGCCTCGGTACGCATCTGGATCTGCAGAAGATCCTCGGCTGGAACGACGCCGAATTTCAGCTGACCGTGACCAAACGCAGCGGCAACAACATCAGCAACGACCGGATCAACGATCCGCGTGTCGGCGGCTTCACCTCGGCGCAGGAAGTCTGGGGACGTGGCCAGACCACGCGCCTGACGCAGATGTGGTATCAGCAGAAATTCCTCGACCAGACACTCGACATCAAGGTCGGCCGCTTTGGCGAAGGCGAAGACTTCAACAGCTTCCCTTGCGACTTCCAGAACCTGGCGTTCTGCGGCTCCCAGGTCGGCAACTGGGCCGGTGGCATCTGGTACAACTGGCCGGTCAGCCAATGGGCAATGCGGGTCAAATATCACCTGACGCCCGAGCTGTACGCACAGGTCGGTGCCTACGAGCAAAACCCGTCGAACCTTGATCGTGACAACGGCTTCAAGCTCAGCGGCAGCGGCACCCAAGGCACGGTCCTGCCGGTGGAACTGGTGTGGGCGCCGAAGCTCAACGGTCTGCCCGGCGAATACCGCGCCGGTTACTACTACAGCAGCGCCAAGGCCACGGACGTCTATAAGGACAGCAACGGCCAGCCCGCGGCCCTGAGCGGTGAGGCCTACCGCAGCGCGTCGAGCAAACACGGCGTATGGCTCGGCCTTCAGCAGCAGGTCACCAGCGTCGCCAGCGATAACAGTCGCGGTTTGAGCCTGTTCGCCAACGGCACGATGCACGACAAGAAGACCAACGCCATCGACAACTATGTCCAGGCCGGCCTCGTCTACAAAGGCCTGTTCGATGCCCGCGCCAAGGATGACATCGGCTTCGCCATGGCCCGCGTCCACGTCAACCCGGCCTACCGCAAAAACGCCGAGGCGACCAATCAGGCCCACGCCGTCTTCGATTACGACAATCCGGCCTTTCTGCCGCCCCAGGACACCGAATACAGCGCCGAACTCTATTACGGCGTGCACGTCACCCACTGGCTGACCGTGCGCCCGAACCTGCAGTACATCCGTCACCCCGGTGGCGTGGACCAGGTCGATGACGCGCTGATTGGCGGGATCAAGATCCAGTCATCGTTCTGACCCACGCCACAAACCCTGTAGGAGCGAGCCTGCTCGCGATGGTCGTCAACGATAACGTTGGTTGCCTGACACCCCGCGTAGTTTTCGGGTCCATCGCGAGCAGGCTCGCTCCTACAGGTGGTTGCATCAATCAAACCGTTTTTATCTGAACCATGCCCGCGCCGGATCGTCATCTACAGTGAACTGGCGCGGGACAACTTGAAACGTCACGGAGAATCACACTATGAGCACTGAGGGTGCCTTGGGTCGAAGCCGTCTATTGCCGACCTTGCTCGGCATACTGCTTCTGCTAATGGGCCTGGCCATGCTGGCCGGGGGGATCAAGCTGAGCATGCTGGGCGGCTCGCTGTACTACCTGCTGGCCGGTATCGGCATTGCGTTGACCGGCGTTCTGCTGATCGCCGCCCGTCGCGCTGCCCTGGGCCTGTACGCGCTGGTGCTGTTCACCAGCACCGTCTGGGCCTTGTGGGAAGTGGGCCTCGACTGGTGGCAACTGGTGCCGCGTCTGGCGCTGTGGTTCGCCCTCGGCATCGTCATGCTTGTGCCATGGTTCCGTCGTCCACTGCTGCGTGACGGCCCCGCGACACTGGGCACCGGTGCGTTGAGCGTGGCCGTGGTGCTGGCCGGTGCCACCGCCCTTGCCAGCCAGTTCACCCACCCCGGTGAAGTCCTCGGCGAGTTGGGCCGCGACAGCGCCGACATGACCAGCACCGCGCCACAAATGCCCGAAGGCGACTGGCAGGCCTATGGCCGCACCGAATTCGGTGATCGCTACTCGCCGCTCAAGCAAATCACCCCCGGCAACGTCAGCAAGTTGCAGGAAGCCTGGCGCATTCGCACCGGCGACCTGCCGACCGCCGATGACCCGGTGGAACTGACCAACGAGAACACCCCGCTCAAAGCCAACGGCATGCTCTACGCCTGTACCGCCCACAGCAAGGTGCTGGCGCTGGACCCGGACACCGGCAAGGAAATCTGGCGCTTCGACCCGCAGATCAAGAGCCCGGTGGGCTTCAAGGGCTTCGCCCACATGACCTGCCGTGGCGTGTCGTACTACGACGAAGCCGCTTACGCCAAGTCTGAAACCGCTGCGTCCGCCGTCATCTCCGACGCCGGTAAAGCCGTTGCCCAGGCTTGCCCGCGTCGCCTGTACCTGCCGACCGCCGATGCGCGCCTGATCGCACTGAATGCCGACACCGGCAAGATCTGCGAAGGCTTCGGCAACAATGGCGTGGTGGACTTGACCCAGGGCATCGGCCCGTTCACGCCGGGTGGCTACTACTCCACCTCGCCGGCCGCGATCACCCGTGACCTGGTGATCATGGGTGGCCACGTCACCGACAACGAGTCGACCAACGAGCCGTCCGGTGTGATCCGCGCCTACGACGTGCGCGACGGTCACCTGGTGTGGAACTGGGACAGCAACAACCCGGACGCCACCGAGCCTTTGGCACCGGGCCAGACCTACAGCCGCAATTCGGCGAACATGTGGTCGCTGGCCAGCGTCGACGAAAAACTCGGCATGGTTTACCTGCCGCTGGGCAATCAGACGCCTGACCAGTGGGGCGGGGACCGCACCCCTGGCGCCGAAAAATTCAGCGCAGGCCTGGTCGCTCTGGATCTGGCCACCGGCAAGGTGCGCTGGAACTACCAGTTCACCCACCATGACCTGTGGGATATGGACGTCGGCAGCCAGCCAACCCTGCTGGACATGAAAACCGCTGACGGCGTGAAACCTGCGCTGATCGCACCGACCAAGCAAGGCAGTCTGTACGTCCTCGACCGTCGCGACGGCACGCCGATCATTCCGATCCGTGAAATCCCGGTCCCGCAAGGCGCCGTGAAGGGTGACCACACCGCGCCGACCCAGGCCCGTTCGGACCTGAACCTGCTGGCCCCGGAACTGACCGAAAAAGCCATGTGGGGTGCCAGTCCGTTCGACCAGATGCTGTGCCGCATCCAGTTCAAGGAACTGCGTTACGAAGGCCAGTACACCCCGCCATCGGAACAGGGCAGCCTGATCTATCCGGGTAACGTCGGTGTGTTCAACTGGGGCGGCGTGTCGGTCGACCCGGTTCGCCAGCTGTTGTTCACCAGCCCGAACTACATGGCCTTCGTCTCGAAAATGGTACCGCGCGCCCAAGTGGCGGCCGGCAGCAAGCGCGAGAGCGAAACCTCTGGCGTGCAGCTGAACACGGGCGCCCCTTACGCGGTGATCATGCATCCGTTCATGTCGCCGTTCGGCGTGCCATGCCAGGCGCCGTCCTGGGGTTACGTGGCCGGTATCGACCTGACCACCAGCAAAGTCGTATGGAAACGCAAGAACGGCACCAGCCGCGACAGCTCGCCGCTGCCGATCGGCCTGCCCCTCGGTGTGCCAAGCATGGGCGGCTCGATGGTCACTGCCGGCGGCGTCGGCTTCCTCAGCGGCACCCTGGATCAGTACCTGCGCGCCTATGACGTCAACACCGGCAAGGAACTCTGGAAGTCGCGCCTGCCGGCCGGCGGCCAGGCGACACCAATGACCTACACCGGCAAGGACGGCAAACAATACGTGCTGCTCGTGGTCGGCGGTCATGGTTCGCTGGGGACCAAGATGGGTGACTATGTGATTGCGTACAAACTGCCCGAGTAAGTTTTAGCGGCAGTAAAACGAAAGGCGACGCCCTCACAGGCGTCGCCTTTTTTGTGCCCGCAGATTTCAAACCACCACACGCCCCACCCCTGTAGGAGCGAGCCTGCTCGCGATGGTGTATCCGCTACGTTGGTGTCAACTGACACGCCTTCGCGAGCAGGCTCGCTCCTACAGGTGGACGTGTCGCCGTGAAATCCAGCTAACCTGAATCCCTGCTGAATACACCTTTGAATGACTGGTTAATGCCCAGGCATCATTGAAACCACCGCCAACCTGCCCCATCTAAGACCCATACTCCATTGCGCAGGTGCCCCATGAGCGACCAGCAAGAATTCCCTGAAGACCCGAGCGAATACGCCGACCCCGAAAACGCCACCCAACACTCCACCGGCAAAGGCCTCGCCCTGCCTGGCCAGAACCTGCCGGACAAGGTCTACATCATCCCGATCCACAACCGACCGTTCTTCCCGGCCCAGGTGCTGCCGGTCATCGTCAATGAAGAGCCCTGGGCCGAAACCCTGGACCTGGTGAGCAAATCCGACCACCACTCCCTGGCCCTGTTCTACATGGACACGCCTCAGGAAGACCCGCGTCATTTCGACACTTCGGCCCTGCCGCTCTACGGCACGCTGGTCAAGGTGCATCACGCCAGCCGCGAAAACGGCAAGCTGCAGTTCGTCGCCCAGGGCCTGACCCGCGTGCGTCTGAAGACCTGGCTCAAACACCATCGCCCACCGTACCTGGTGGAAGTCGAATACCCGCACCAGCCCACCGAGCCGACCGACGAGGTCAAGGCCTACGGCATGGCGCTGATCAATGCGATCAAGGAACTGCTGCCGCTCAATCCGCTGTACAGCGAAGAGCTGAAGAATTACCTCAACCGCTTCAGCCCCAACGATCCGTCGCCGCTGACCGACTTCGCCGCCGCCCTGACCTCGGCCACCGGCAGCGAACTGCAGGAAGTGCTCGACTGCGTACCGATGCTCAAGCGCATGGAAAAAGTCCTGCCGATGCTGCGCAAGGAAGTCGAAGTCGCGCGCCTGCAGAAAGAAATCTCCGCCGAAGTTAACCGCAAGATCGGCGAACATCAGCGTGAGTTCTTCCTCAAGGAACAGCTCAAGGTCATCCAGCAGGAACTGGGGCTGACCAAGGACGACCGCAGCGCCGACCTCGAACAGTTCGAACAGCGACTGGTGGGTAAAGTCCTGCCGGTGCAGGTGCAGAAGCGCCTCGAAGAGGAAATGAACAAGCTGTCGATCCTCGAGACCGGCTCGCCGGAGTATGCGGTCACCCGCAACTACATCGACTGGGCGACCTCGGTGCCGTGGGGCGTGTACGGCGAGGACAAACTCGACCTCAAGTACGCGCGCAAGGTGCTGGACAAACACCATGCCGGCCTCGATGACATCAAGGACCGCATCCTCGAGTTCCTGGCGGTCGGTGCCTATAAAGGCGAGATCAGCGGCTCCATCGTGCTGCTGGTCGGCCCGCCGGGCGTGGGCAAGACCAGCGTCGGCAGATCCATCGCCGAATCCCTCGGCCGGCCGTTCTACCGCTTCAGCCTCGGTGGCATGCGCGACGAAGCCGAGATCAAGGGCCATCGTCGCACCTACATCGGCGCGCAGCCGGGCAAACTGGTGCAGGCGTTGAAAGACGTCGAGGTGATGAACCCGGTGATCATGCTCGACGAGATCGACAAGATGGGCCAGAGCTACCAGGGCGACCCGGCCTCGGCGCTGCTGGAAACCCTCGATCCGGAGCAGAACGTCGAATTCCTCGACCACTACCTCGACTTGCGCATGGACCTGTCGAAGGTGCTGTTCATCTGCACCGCCAACACCCTCGATTCGATTCCCGGGCCGTTGCTCGACCGGATGGAAGTGATTCGCCTGTCGGGCTATATCACCGAAGAAAAAGTCGCCATCGCCAAGCGTCACCTGTGGCCGAAACAGCTTGAGAAGGCCGGCGTGTCCAAGGGCAGCCTGAGCATCAGCGACAGCGCACTCAAGGCATTGATCGACGGTTATGCCCGCGAAGCCGGTGTCCGTCAGCTGGAAAAAAACCTCGGCAAACTGGTGCGCAAAGCGGTGATGAAGCTGCTCGACGACCCGAATGCCGTGATCAAGCTCGGCCCCAAAGACCTTGAAACGTCACTGGGCAAACCGGTGTTCCGCAACGAGCAAGTGCTGTCGGGCATCGGCGTGATCACCGGGCTGGCCTGGACCAGCATGGGCGGCGCCACCCTGCCGATCGAAGCGACGCGCATCCACACCTTGAACCGTGGTTTCAAACTCACCGGGCAACTGGGTGATGTGATGAAGGAGTCCGCGGAAATCGCCTACAGCTACGTCAGTTCCAATCTGAAGTCGTTTGGCGGTGATCCGAAGTTCTTCGACGAGGCGTTCGTGCACCTGCACGTACCGGAAGGCGCCACCCCGAAAGACGGCCCGAGCGCCGGCGTGACCATGGCCAGCGCCCTGCTCTCGCTGGCACGTAACCAGCCGCCGAAGAAAGGCGTGGCGATGACCGGCGAACTGACGTTGACCGGGCACGTGCTGCCGATTGGCGGGGTACGTGAAAAAGTCATCGCGGCGCGGCGGCAGAAGATTTTCGAGCTAATCCTGCCGGAGGCCAACCGGGGCAATTTCGAGGAACTGCCGGAGTATCTGAAGGAAGGCATTACCGTGCACTTCGCCAAGCGCTTTGCGGATGTGGCGAAGGTACTTTTCTGATAGTCCTGTAGTGACTGTTTGATTGCTTTCGCGGGCAAGCCCGCTCCCACAGGATTTTGCGGTGAACACAACATGTGTGAGCACCGCCGAACACTGTGGGAGCGGGCTTGCCCGCGAAGGCGTCCTCCCTGCCACCACATCCTTCTGCGACTGTTACACCCTGTCTCATCTCAGTTATGCTCACCGTTCGTCGTGAACGCCGGAGCCACTGACCTTATGTCCCCCACTCGCCTGTTTGTCCCCCTCGCCCTCGCGCTGCTGGCCGCCTGCGCCACGCAACCGAAACAAAACGTGACCGTGGAAAAACAAAGCGAATGCCCGGTGAAGCTCACCAGCGGGCAAAACCTGATCCTGACCCTGCCAAGCAACCCGACCACGGGTTACCGCTGGGCCATCCAGGATTCGGCCGGTGGCGTGTTGCGTGCGCTCAGCCCCGAGGTCTATACCAACCCGGAAGATGCCGGTGTGGTCGGCGCGGCCGGGATTTCCACCTGGCGCTTTCAGGCCTTCACCACCGGGACCGGGCGTTTGCGTCTGACTTCGCAACAGCCTTGGGCGCCGGAAGTGCTGCCGGTGGACTCCTTCGACTGCAACATATCGGTTAACTGACCGTGGGCTGGCTGATTCTGGCGCTCATGGGCGCGGTGACGTTCCTCTATGGCCTGAGCGTGCACGCCGCGCTGCTCTGCCTGCTGGTCAAGCCACTGCCCGTCCTGGCCCTGCTCGGCTGGCTGCACGATGCGCCACCGAGCGAGTATCGGCGCTGGATCAGCCTTGGATTGATCTTTTCCCTGCTCGGCGATGTGCTGCTGGCATGGCCGGGGGATTTGTTCGTGTTCGGCCTCGGGGCGTTCCTGGTCGCGCATCTGGCTTACCTGAAAGCGTATCTGAGCGATAGTCGGCGTCTGGCCTTGTTGCCGCTGATCCTGGCCCTTGGCGTCGGCGCGGTATTGCTGGGGATTCTGATCGCTCACGGGCTCGGGCCGTTGCTGATCCCGGTGATTGTTTACGGCCTGGCGATCAGCGCGATGCTCTGGCGTGCGCTGGCGCGACTCGGCACCGATGTGCCCAAGCGCTCGGCGCTGCTGGCAGCGGTTGGTGCAGTAGCGTTTGTGTTTTCGGATAGCGTGATTGGCATCAGCCGCTTTGTCGTGCCGTTCAATGCCGCGCCTTATGTGATCATCCTCAGTTATTGGCTGGGGCAATGGGGAATTACGGCGTCGGCGTTTCCTCAAGAGTTCGCTCACCCACGACCCTAACACCGTCTGTCGGAACTAGTATTTCTGACAGTTAAGATCCCCGCACGCCTTCGTTAACTTAATTACTCCATTAAAACGGAGTTAATCAGTATGGAATTTTCATCAAAAAAAACAGATCGAAAAACCATTAACGGCTTCGACGACGTCATTCAAACAAAAGACAAGCCCACTGGTGTTTTTGCACTAACTATAACCTCGCCTAAAAATAATGAGTCCATTGGTGATGAAGATCTCTATTGGGCTGGAACAGGCGGCACGCCTGGAAAAGCGGTATATATCGAAAGATCTGACAGCCCGAATGTATGGCATTGGGCTGGCGATGTTGGCCCATCAGGAAACTGGAGTACAAAGATAGACGGCTTCCCTCACCCTAGACTCACTATTCGCGCGCGCCATTTTGGGTCAGATGAGATCTCCAACTCAGTAACATACAGCGTTTACGCCTCTCCACCCGTTATATATACGCCAATTAACACAGCGCCTATTTTTGACAGGAACCAGCAGTTCGCAGGCAAAGCACTTGCCAACTCCATTATCGAAATTGAAGCATTCCATCAAAGTACGCCAAACCAAGTCCACTTAGGATCCGGCGTCACGAATCTCGGGGAATGGGGACTTGAATGGAGGGTAGTTACAAACTGGAGTTTAACTAGAGGTGTTTACACCTTGAAGATAAGACAAACATGGGGAGAATTCGGAGAATACATTTCAGATTGGACCACCTCAACTCAACATCCTGCCCACTTTCCATAAAGCACTCACCAGATTATTGCGCTGGTTTTATCTCTCGGCTATGGAGGTAACGGGACATTACAGCGTCGGCGTTCACTCATAAATTGCGCTGCCCCCATCGCGAGCAAGCTCGCTCCCACAGGCACAGCGCCGTCCTTGTGTGAGTGAGCTTGCTCGCGATAGCAATATAACTGAACACACAGACTTTGCAGGCTGCCTGGCGGTTTATCAGACAACCCGCGCATCCCCGCGCCAACTTGGCTAAAATGCCGGCCTTTTCCACCTACGCCGCTGGAACCGCCGTGAGCAAAGAACCCGATCGCCTTTTCGCCCAGCCTTTGGCCCAGGTGCCTGACTTCGCCTTTAACGAGGACGTGGTGCGGGTGTTCCCGGACATGATCAAGCGCTCGGTGCCAGGTTATCCGACCATCGTCGAAAACCTTGGCGTGCTCGCCGCGCAGTTCGCCCAGCCCAACAGCGTGCTGTACGACCTGGGTTCGTCGCTGGGTGCCGTGACCCAGGCCCTGCGCCGACATGTGCGCACCGATGGTTGCCGGGTGATCGCTGTGGATAACTCGGCGGCCATGGTCGAGCGCTGCCGCGAGTACCTCAACGGTCAGGACTCGATGTTCCAGGAATTGCTGCCGGTCGAAGTGATCGAAGGCGATATCCTCGCCCTCGACTTCCAGCCAGCCTCGGTGGTGGCGCTGAACTTCACCCTGCAATTCATCGCCCCGGAGCAACGTACGGCGTTGCTGTCGCGCATCCGTCAGTCGCTGCTGCCCGGCGGTGCTTTGATCCTCTCGGAAAAACTGCGCTTCAACGACCCCGAAGAGCACGCGCTGCTCACTGATCTGCATGTCGCGTTCAAACGCGCCAACGGCTACAGCGAACTGGAAATCGCCCAGAAGCGCAGTGCCATCGAAAACGTCATGAAGCCCGACAGCCTCGAAGAACACCGCGAACGCCTGCTGGCCGCCGGGTTCTCGAAAGTCGTGCCGTGGTTCCAGTGTCTTAACTTTGCCTCGTTGATTGCCTTGCCATGATTGATCTGTCCCCCCTCGCCCGCCGTCTGGCCGGTACACCACTGGCCGATTGGGCCAACACCCTGCAGGCGCAACTCGACAAGAAAATGGAAAAGGGCCACGGCGACCTGGAGCGCTGGCAAAGCGCGCTCGACGCCCTGCCGAAGATCCAGCCGAGCGAAGTCGATTTGCTCAACGGCTTGAAACTCGACACCGATTGCGACGATGAAACTCGCGCGCAGATGCGTACGGCGTTGATGGGGCTGTCGCCATGGCGCAAAGGGCCATTCGATCTGTTCGGTGTGCACGTCGACACCGAATGGCGCTCGGACTGGAAATGGTCGCGGGTGGCTCCGCACCTGAACCTCAAGGGCAAACGCATCCTCGATGTCGGCTGCGGCAATGGCTACTACATGTGGCGCATGCTCGGTGCCGGCGCCGATAGCGTGATCGGTGTCGATCCGAACTGGCTGTTCTTCTGCCAGTTCCAGGCCGTGCAGCGCTACCTGTCCGAGCCGAATGCCTGGCATCTGCCCTTCCCCTTCGAAGACCTGCCGCCGAACCTGGAAGGCTTCGACACGGTGTTTTCCATGGGCGTGTTCTACCACCGCCGCTCGCCGATCGAGCATTTGCTGGCGCTGAAGGATTGCCTGGTCAAGGGCGGCGAACTGGTGCTGGAAACCCTGGTGGTCGAAGGCGACAAACATCAGGTGCTGGTGCCGGAAGACCGTTATGCACAGATGCGCAACGTATGGTTCCTGCCGTCGGTACCGGCGCTGGAATTGTGGCTGCGCCGCGCCGGTTTCAGCGATGTGAAGTGCGTGGACGTGAGCGTGACCACGGTCGAGGAACAGCGCGGCACGGAGTGGATGAAGTACCAGTCGCTGAGTGACTTCCTTGATCCCGAGGATCACAGCAAGACCATTGAAGGGCTGCCGGCGCCGATGCGGGCGGTGATTGTTGCCAGAAAATAATGCAGAAACTTGTAGGAGCGAGCCTGCTCGCGATGGACTTGAAAGCGCCGCGTTCATTCAGAAAGCCCACGTTATCGTTGTCCACCATCGCGAGCAGGCTCGCTCCTACAGGGGGTCGGTGTTTAGTCTGAAGCCTTTGCTCTGCGAGCCTTGAAAAACTCGCTCAACACCGCCCCGCACTCCTCGGCCAACACCCCGCCTTCATACAACACCCGGTGATTCAAGAAGCCTTGGGTGAAGAACTGCCCCTGGCTCTGCACGATCCCCGCTTTGGGCTCCAACGCGCCATACACCACCCGCGCAATCCGTGAGTGCACGATCAGCCCGGCGCACATGCTGCACGGCTCCAGGGTCACGTACAGCGTGCTGCCCGGCAGGCGATAGTTGCTCACGGCCTGGGCGGCGGCGCGGATCGCGACCATCTCGGCATGGGCGCTCGGGTCATTGCCGCTGATCGGGCAGTTGAAGCCGCGACCGATGATTTCGCCGTCCTGTACCAGCACCGCGCCCACTGGCACTTCGCCGAGAGCGGCGCCCTGGGCAGCCAGGGCCAGGGCTTCACGCATGAAGTCGCGATCACGGCTACGGTCGATGATGGCGGCGGGACGAATCTGACGCATCACGCCACCTCGATGGCGGCCATCAGGCCGGTTTCCATGTGGTCGATCACATGGCAATGGAACATCCACACACCCGGGTTATCCGCCACCAGCGCCACTTGCGCGCGCTCGTTCTTGCCCAACAGGTAAGTGTCGGTGAAGTACGGGATGACCTTGTGCCGGTTCGAGGCGATGACTTTGAAGCTCATGCCGTGCAGGTGAATCGGGTGCTGATATTGAGTCATGTTTTTCAATTCGAAGAGGTAACTCTTGCCCTTCTCGAGCCTGGCAATGGGCCGGTCGGCACAGGTCTTGTCGGTGATGTCCCAGGCTTTGCCGTTGATCTGCCACAGGCTCGGCGGCTTGCCATTATCGACGTTCACCGACACCGAGCCCACCCACTCGAAATTGAAGTTGAGTTTCTCGGCATTGGCCAGGTCCGGTTCGGCCACCGGGTTTGGGGGCAGCGCCGGTGGCCAGTCGGTCGGCGCATCGGTATTGGCCACGGAGCGCAATGTTGCCAACCGTACAGGTCCGTTGCGCAGCGACAACTCTTCACCGACCGGCGGGGCCTTGATCGCCAGGCAAATGCGCATGCCGGGACCGAGCCAGTATTCCTTGCCGAGCGGACGCGGCTCGACCGGATTGCCATCCAGCGCATAGATCTGCGCTTCGACATCAGGGATGTTCAGGCGATAGGTCAGGGTGTTATCAAGGTTGAGCAGGCGCACGCGGGTGATCTGTCCGGCGGGCAAATCGATGACAGGTTGAGAGACCCCGTTGATGGTCGAAAGACGCCCCGCCGTACCGCCACGGGCCGCCTCGCGAGGCACGCTGAACGCGACGAAAGCGCCTTCGTCATCGACGTGCCAGCTCTTGAGGCTCAAGGTTTTTTCGTACTTGAAACCGGTCGGCTCGCGCTCTTCGATGATCAGCGGGCCAACCAGTCCACGACCGAGTTCCTCGCTGCTGCTCACATGGGGGTGATACCAGTAGCTGCCGGCATCAGGCACGCGGAACTTGTAGTCGAAATACTCGCCCGGCAGCACCGGCAGTTGCGAGACGTACGGCACGCCGTCCATTTCCAGCGGCAGGCGGATGCCGTGCCAGTGAATGGTGGTGGCAACCGGCAGGTGGTTGATGAAACGCACCCGCAACCATTCGCCTTGACGCACGCGCAACTCGGTGCCCGGCGCCGACGGGCCGAAGGCCCAGGCTTCGGTTTTGTGTCCAGGCACCAGCTCGACGTCCAGCGGCGCGGCGATCAGCTCGTAGTCATGGCCCGCCTCGGCGTCGGCCATTTTGCCCAGCCAGTAACGCGACGCGCCGCCGGCTCCCACGCCAACCACTACAAGACCGGCCAGACCACCGAGTATTTGTCGACGGGTAAAGGACATGGACTCAACTACCTCACGTATCAGCTTCGGGCCCTGGGCCCGCAAAAGGCGAATACGATACACCTGCAATTGCGAAACAGTAAGGGTGACGTGTGGCCGCACACCGGCTGTGGGCATAACTATGTAGTGCACTTGCCTCGAAAAGACCGGCCATCCTCGACATCCCGTTATCTCATGGAAAGAGAGCGCATGAACCCGAACGAAACACAGCCGCTGCCCAATGCCGCCGACAAGGCCGCGCTCAAGGCGATCGCCACCACCGTCATCCAGACGTGCCCAAGCCTGCAAGACACGGCGCACGAAGTCGCCAGCGACTTACTGAAAAAATCCGGCATTACCGACCTCGATCCCGATCAGGTGTACTTCCACCGTTTCGACACAGCCGAAAGCAGTTCCAAAGCTTTCACCGGTTGGGAGCACGTCCCCGCCACGCTGACATCCACCATGACCCTGACGCAGTTGGTGATCCAGCGCTTTCGCGTCGGCGACCAGGACAACGCTGACCTGCTGGACGTCTATTCAGGCTTTTATACCGCTGGCCCGAAAGCCGCGAGGTTCAACGAAACCAACGAAGTACGCCTGCACGGCAACGAGGTGCTGAAGGCGTTCTGGGACATCGATTTCAGCACGCTCTATACCGACAAGTTGACTGCGTTCTGGAAGCAGTCCGGCACCGACTTCCGAACCTTGGCCAAATGCAATTTTCTGATACAGGCCGTAAAAGCCAGGGACAAACGGCAGTTGAGCGACGATGACTTCCAGTTCGTCACAAACGCCGTGATGGGTCCGATCAACTGGCCCGTCGACCTGCACATGCTGCGGGCTCAACACCCTTGCGCCGACAGTGTTCGGGCTCTGGACGTCGACGGATACGTGGCCACCAATATCCTGCGTTTTGTCGCGCCCAAGGGTCGCCAGATCGTGTACATGCCCGGTGAAACCGTCGCTTTCAAAGTGCTGGAAACCGCGACGGACATGCACTACTGGATGTTGCAGCAGATGAACGAAGAAGGCGCTCGCCAGGGCTTCATGACGCACTTTTCCCTGGCTGATCGTCAGGCCATCGACAAGAACATCACCGATATCATGAACCGGCTGGTCAGTACCTGGGGCAAGTACGACCATCACCTGATCAATCAAAAAAACCAGGTCATCACCGGCGACGCATTCAGCTGGTTGAGCAACTCGACCCAAAACGCAATGTTCGCCGAAGCCGAACTCTCGCTGACGTCCAATGGCGATCTGCGCAAGAAACTGTGGATCGGTTACCTCAGTGCCGGATTAAAAGTATTTGGCCCCATGGCGGTGGTCGGTTGGCCGATTGCCCTGCCGGTGGTCGGCGCCAGTATTGCCAGCCTGGGCTTGAACATCGATCAGGCAGTCAATGGCAAAACCGCCGGGGATCGCAAGGCCGGCGTTCTTGGCGCCGTGTTCAGCGGTATCGATTTGCTGTTCAACCTCCTGATGCTCAAAGGCCCGGGATCGCTGGAGGAAATCGGCCCCGACATCGAAGCAGCCGAAGCCAGGGAAATGGCCGATCTGGTTGAATCATCCACCCCTGCCGAGACCGCCGGATCGAAGGTCAAACCCATTGAAGGAGCATCAGAGGCTGTCACGGGCTCGACTGAGGGCAGGCCAGCGCCAGCGGTACCGGACGCCTTCAGGATTAATGAAGTGCTCAGCGACAACGCCCTGGTGCGTGAGCCAGGCAAATTCGAGGGTACGTATCGGCGCGCCTCGAATCCTTCGTCCGCCATCAAACTCAACGGCAATGCCTATTACGTGCGCTATGAAAACAGCCTCAACGGGCGAGGATACTGGGCGATCATCGACCCGGCCAATCCCGACGCCTTCGGGGATTCGATTCCAGTACGGTTTGTGAATGATTCGGGCGAATGGGAAGTCGTTCCAAAACTGGGCCTCAGAGGCGGGATGCAAGCACCGGCCGTCTCCTCCCCCGCCGTCGAGGAATGGTCACAACGACCAGGCGTTCACGTGCCGGGGCTTGACGACCCTGAAATGAGGGCATGGGCGCTTGGCGGACCCGACGTCCGCAGCCCGTTCAGACGGATCTGGTCAGTGGCAGACATCGACGTCCACAGCGTACTCATGTCCGATGCCGGCGAAGAGGTCGTCACGCTCAGCGAGTTCGAGATGGCCCAGGAAGAACCTCGTCGCAACCTGATCAGCGACGCCAGGGCCTGGTACGAGCTTCACCCACCGACGCAGAGCCAACCGGCACTCTCTGCACAAGCGTTTGCCACGCCCGGCGAACTGTTTGAAACGGCCTACGCGAAAAAACCGGGCCTGGTCGTCGGCGAGAGCCGGGGCAGCATCGGCAGCAAACAGTTCCTCATCGAAAACATGCCAACGCTCGCTCAACAGGGTGTGAAGACTCTGTACCTGCAGGAGCTGCTGGCCAACGTCAATCAACTCGAACTGGACACCTTTGCGCGCACCGGTGAAATGCCTGCCGAGCTGGAAAACTACCTGAACAAACTCGACATCAAGGCCGGCAACGACCCCACAGGCGAATTCAATCTGCTGGCGCTGGTCAAAGCCGCCAACGCTCAAAAGATCCGGGTGCAGGCCCTCGACATGTCGACGACCTACAACATCAACAAAGAAGCGATTGACTGGGAATCCGGCTACCAGATGGCCAGGAGTTTTTTTGCCAGCGAGGTCATCCGGTTCAACGAAGCATTAAAAGAGCCGGCCAAATGGATTGCCTTGGTCAATCAGGAAAACATGGCGACATTCAGAGGCTATCGCGGCATCAGCGAACAGACCGACGCCCTGAGCATTCGTATCGGTGAGGTAGCGCCGGGGCAAGCGCAACCCATCAACACCGATCCGGGGTTGGCTGTGGAGCATGCGGACTATCCGGATTCCCCGGTTTTTTACGTATCGGATGGCATGGACTTCGACAGCGTCCATGCACTGATCAAAGGTGACGTGCTCGTGCAGGTGGAAACTCCATGGGCATACAGGTCCCCGCAACAACTGCGAGCGCTGTTGCCTGAACCGGGGATGTTCACCTTTCAGCGCTACCGCAGCAGCGTCCTTGTGGTATATCGCAATGCCAACAACGGGATGGCAGACAGCGTCATCAGATCCACGCCGGGTGGACGGCTGAATCTGGATACCCCGCTTCGCCCAGCCTACGAGTCCATGACCGTGGACAACCTCGAAGAGCTCAAGCAAGCGTTGGTTGCAAAGGGCATGAAGCCCATGGGCTGGCCCGCCGAACTGGCAACTGAACTCGATTCGTCCTTGTCAGAAACCACTCACCCCATCGAGATACCGGATCACTGGCAAGCCAATGAACTGCTTGAGGGGCGGACACCCGTGAGTGATGCCGGAAAATTTCAGGGCATCTACCCACTCGACTCCAACCCCTCCAGCGCGATCTTGCTCGATGACACGGCCTATTACGTGCGTTACGAAGCCGATCCCAACGGAGGCGGCACCTGGGCCATCATCGATCCTGAAAATCCCAACGCATTTTCAGGTTCCCTCCCAGTGCGCCTCAATGCCGAGGGTCAATGGGAGCTGACGCCCAGAGCCGGGCTCAAGGGGGGTGGCAACCGGCATCCGGGAGGGTCTCGTGCTTCGGCCTCCGCGCCTGCTCCGGCTTCGCCCCCTGTTCAAGAACCATCACCGGCCATCCCGCGCCGCCCTGCCACGCAATACGATGCAGCTAACCGATTCCGTATCAGACAAGTTGCAATGGGCGAGAGAGAAACCCATATCAAAATGGTCCGTCAGCCAGACGGAAGCTTTCGCGGAGAAACCACTTACGAGCAATACATCGCGGCCCCGCGCGCCAAGCTGTCGCAAGACGCCCGTCAATTCTTTTCCCGCAGTGAATTCACCGCGTCATTACCTCCTCGTCCTCCGCTTCCTGGCGTGACGCCATCAACCACTGTCGAGCAACTGCTACCGAAAATATTTAAAGCGGCACCGGGCCTGGTCATCGGTGAAAGCCAGGACCGCATTGGCAGCATGCGGTTTCTCATCGAGAACATGCCGGCCCTGGCCCAACAGGACGTCAAGACGATCTATTTCCATCGCCTGCTCAACGATTTCAACCAGGTGGAGCTCGATCAATTTTTCGAGAGCGGGTCAATGCCCGATGATCTCAGGGTGTATTTGCAAAAACTGAAAAGCGATCCCACCGGGAGATTCACCCCGCTTGAAGTGGTCAAGGCGGCTCAACAAAATAACATTCGGATTCAGGCAACCGACTGCCTGGCCAGTTACCGTTACCCCGGCTCATCACTCCCCGACATGCATGAGCAAGCCATCAAGACCTACCTCACCCACACCATCATGGAGGCCGACAAAACGATCAACGGTGCAGGAAAATGGGTAGTGCTGACGGACCAGGAAAACGTCAACACCTTTCGCGCAATGCCCGGGATCAGCGAAATGCAGGGCGGTATTGGCTTGCGCATCGAAGAAGTGCTGCCGGAAGAAAGCCTGCTGATTGAAACCGATCGAGGCGTCGAAGTGGGCCGCGGCTTTGCCACTCAACCCGAATTCACCGACGGAAATTACGACACCCTGCACGCTGACTTGAGCTTGCAGATGCCACTGCCGTTGCTCGAAAGGACGCCGGAGGAATTGAGCCGGATGTTATTCAGGCAAGGCATGTTCACGTTTCAGAAATCGAACGGTAGCTGGGCGCTGTTCCATCGCAGCAGAGACGGCCAAGTGGTCCGAACAGCGGTCGAGCGTACGGCTGATGGCAGCTACCTGATCCATCGCCCCGCCTGGACCGAAGTGCATCAAGTGCCTTACGCCAGCATCGACGAGCTGTCCTGGGGTCTTAGCCGTATGGGCATGAACCTCCAGGGGCGCGTGCCGGTGTAACTCATTGGCTGATTCACTTTGGGACTCAACCCCTGAAACGCAAGAAGCCCCCGATCTCACGATCGGGGGCTTCTTTTGTCGCTATCGTTTTGAGCCTGTGTTCGCAGGCTCAATTACGATCACTCCCACTCAATGGTCGCTGGCGGCTTGCTCGACACGTCGTAGGTGACGCGGGAGATGCCTTCGATTTCATTGATGATGCGACCGCTGACGGTTTCCAGCAGTTCGTAAGGCAGGTGTGCCCAACGCGCGGTCATGAAGTCGATGGTTTCCACGGCACGCAGGGCCACGACCCAGGCGTAACGACGGCCGTCACCGACCACGCCAACCGATTTCACCGGTTGGAACACCACGAATGCCTGGCTGACCTTGTGGTACCAGTCGGCCTTGCGCAGTTCTTCGATGAAGATGTGGTCGGCGCGACGCAGCAGGTCGGCGTATTCCTTCTTCACTTCACCGAGGATCCGCACGCCCAGGCCCGGGCCCGGGAACGGGTGACGGTAGACCATGTCGTACGGCAGGCCGAGTTCCAGGCCCAGTCGACGGACTTCGTCCTTGAACAGCTCGCGCAGGGGTTCAACCAGCTTGAGGTTCATTTCTTCCGGCAGGCCGCCCACGTTGTGGTGCGACTTGATCACGTGGGCCTTGCCGCTCTTGGCGCCAGCCGACTCGATCACGTCCGGGTAGATGGTGCCCTGGGCCAGGTACTTGATGTTGTCCAGTTTGCAGGATTCGGCATCGAACACGTCGATGAAGGTGCGGCCGATGATCTTGCGCTTCTTCTCCGGGTCGGACTCGCCGGCCAGGTTGTTGAGGAACTGCTCCTCGGCGTTGGCGCGGATCACCTTGACGCCCATGTTCTCGGCGAACATGGCCATCACTTGCTCGCCTTCGTGCAGGCGCAGCAGACCGTTGTCGACGAACACGCAAGTCAGCTGGTCGCCAATGGCCTTGTGCAGCAGCGCGGCAACCACCGACGAATCCACACCGCCGGACAGGCCGAGCAGCACGTTGTCGGTGCCGACCTGGGCACGCACCTGGGCGATGGCGTCTTCAGCGATTTTCGACGGGGTCCACAGGGCTTCACACTCGCAGATGTCGAGGATGAAGCGCGACAGGATGCGGCCGCCTTGCTTGGTGTGGGTCACTTCCGGGTGGAACTGCACGCCGTAGTAACGACGATCGTCGCTGAACATGCCGGCGATCGGGCAGCTTGGGGTGCTGGCCAGGATGTGGAAGTCTTCCGGCATCTTGGTGACCTTGTCACCGTGGCTCATCCACACGTCGAGGCCGAACAGGCCGTCGGCGTCGATGTGGTCTTCGATGCCGTCGAGCAGGCGGCTCTTGCCGACCACGTCTACGCGGGCATAACCGAACTCACGCAGCTCGGAACCTTCTACCTTGCCGCCCAGTTGCTCGGCCATGGTCTGCATGCCGTAGCAGATACCGAAGACCGGTACGCCCAGGTCAAAGACAGCTTGCGGGCAGCGAGGGCTGTTGGCTTCGTGCACGGACTCGGGGCCACCGGCGAGGATGACGCCTTTCGGAGCGAATTCGCGAATCGCTTCCTCGTCCATGTCGAACGGATGCAGTTCGCAGTACACACCGATTTCGCGAACGCGACGGGCGATCAGCTGGGTGTATTGGGAACCGAAGTCGAGGATCAGGATGCGGTGAGCGTGAATATCGAGGGCCATGGGAGAGACTCTGAAAAGCAGTTGCAAGCTTCAAGCTGCAAGCTGCAAGTAATCGGAAGCCGCGCGGTAACTGCATTAACTCAGCACCGCTTGCGGCTTATAACTTGTGGCTTTTAGCTGTCGGCGTCAGCCGACTCGATAGTTTGGCGCTTCTTTGGTGATCTGCACGTCGTGAACGTGGGACTCGGCCATGCCAGCGCCGGTGATCCGCACGAACTCAGGCTTGGTGCGCATTTCTTCGATGTTGGCGCTACCGGTGTAGCCCATGGAAGAACGCAGGCCGCCCATCAGTTGATGGATGATGGCGCTCAGGCTGCCCTTGTACGGAACACGCCCTTCGATGCCTTCCGGAACCAGCTTCTCGGCGCCTGCCGAAGAGTCCTGGAAATAACGGTCGGAGGAGCCTTGAGCCTGGGACATGGCGCCCAGCGAACCCATCCCGCGGTAAGCCTTGTACGAACGGCCCTGGAACAGTTCGATCTCGCCCGGCGCTTCTTCGGTACCGGCGAACATCGACCCCATCATCACGCAGGAGGCACCGGCAACGATGGCCTTGGACAGGTCACCGGAGAAACGGATGCCCCCGTCGGCGATCAACGGAACGCCAGTGCCTTCAAGGGCAGCGGCGACGTTGGCGATGGCACTGATTTGCGGGACGCCGACACCGGCGACGATACGGGTGGTGCAGATCGAGCCAGGACCGATACCGACCTTGACCGCGTCAGCGCCGGCTTCGGCCAGGGCCTTGGCGGCAGCGCCGGTGGCGATGTTGCCGCCGATGACCTGCACTTCAGGGAAGTTCTGCTTGACCCAGCGAACGCGGTCGATCACACCTTTGGAGTGACCGTGGGCAGTGTCGACCACCACCACGTCAACACCGGCGCTGACCAGGGCCGCGACGCGATCACCGGTGTCTTTACCGGTGCCGACGGCGGCGCCAACGCGCAGACGACCTTGATCGTCCTTGCTGGCCAGCGGGTAAGCCTTGGCTTTTTCGATGTCGTTGACGGTCATCATGCCTTTGAGGGCGAACTTGTCGTCGACGATCAGCACGCGCTCGATGCGGTGCTTGTGCAGCAGTTCGCGGACGTCGTTCTTGTTGGCGCCTTCCTTGACCGTGACCAGACGCTCTTTAGGCGTCATCACTTCACGGACGCGGGCGTCCAGACGGTTTTCGAAACGCACGTCACGGGAGGTGACGATGCCGACCAGGTCGCCATCGTGCAGCACTGGAACACCGGAGATGTTGTGCATGCGGGTCAATTCGAACAGTTCACGCACCGTGGCGTCAGCCTCGATGGTGATCGGGTCCTTGACCACGCCGGCCTCGTAACGCTTGACCTTGCGGACTTCGGCAGCTTGCTGCTCGATGGTCATGTTCTTGTGGATGATGCCGATACCACCTTCCTGAGCCATGGCAATTGCCAGACGGGCTTCAGTGACGGTGTCCATGGCAGCGGAAACCAGTGGGATATTCAGCTCGATGCCACGGGTAAGGCGGGTCTTGAGACTGACTTCGTTAGGAAGCACCTCGGAATAACCAGGCACTAGGAGAATGTCGTCGAATGTCAGAGCTTCTTGGCTGATACGCAGCATCGCGGGGGCTCCCGAGCGGGAAAATGGAAGCGCGCCATTATAGTCAGACACCCCCTCGGGTTCAATGTAAAACTCTGTCTATTATCGAAGCAGTGATCAACGGGACTTTTAACACCGTAAATCTATGTAGGAGCGAGCCGGCTCGCTCCTACATAGATTTATTCAAAGTTCGACTTTGACCCAACTGACAGGCTGGTCGAGCCAATCGGCAAACTCATCCAGAAAGCTCTGCTTGAACCCGGCCTCGGCCCAGTTGTTGAAGATGAAGCCCAGGTTGGAAAAACCGCATTCCTGCAGGAACAGAAAACCGTTGATATCGTCTTCATGCCCGCATTCGGGGCAAGTGAAGTTATCGGTACGCCCCGGCATCCAGTCTTCCAGGCTTTCGAACAGGGCCTCCCCCACCTCCTTGCGACACTCGGCACAACCCGCCTCGCCAAGAAAACCCTTGGCCGGTGTGTAAATGCAGCGCTTGGTGACGATCTCCAGACCGTTGATCTGCTCGCCAAACGGCAGGGCTTCGGGGTGCAGGACCACGTCGCGGGCGCCCTCGGCGATGGCGTGGGCCATGCGGTTGCCGGTGCGACCGCAGGTGGTCAGTTCTTCCTTGATGATGTTCTTACGCACCAGCCAACGCACAATCGCCCGGGCCCGGGGCTCGTGTACCGGCAGGGTGGAGATTTTCGGGACGATGATGCTTTGGGAATTCATGGGGTACAGGCCTGGAGCATTGATAAATGACCTGTAGGAGCGAGCCTGCTCGCGATGGACTCAAGAACGCCGCGGGGAACCTGATTCCCCGCGTTATCGTTAACGACCATCGCGAGCAGGCTCGCTCCTACAGGTAAAGCATTGGCGCGATGCCCATAGAAGGTATAGGCCCGCCAGCGAGGTTTTTACAGTTCCACAACCACCGCCTGCGACGCACGGGTCGCCTTGGCGCGAGCGGCTTCGATCGACTCATCGCGAGCCAGTGCCACGCCCATGCGACGCTGGCCGTTGACTTCAGGCTTGCCGAACAGGCGCAGCGCGGTATCCGGCTCGCTCAACGCGGCGCCCAGGTTGGCGAAAGCGGTCTGGGTCGACTGCCCTTCCACCAGGATCACCGCCGAAGCCGAAGGCCCGAACTGACGGATCAAAGGAATCGGCAGACCCAGAATCGCCCGGGCGTGCAGGGCGAACTGCGACAGGTCCTGGGAAATCAGCGTGACCAGACCGGTGTCGTGCGGGCGCGGCGACACTTCACTGAACCACACCTGATCGCCCTTGATGAACAGCTCCACGCCAAACAGACCACGGCCACCCAGGGCTTCGGTCACGGCTTTGGCCACGCGCTGGGATTCAGCCAGGGCAATCGGGCTCATGGCTTGTGGCTGCCAGGATTCCTGGTAGTCGCCCTTCTCCTGGCGGTGGCCGACCGGCGCGCAGAACGTGGTGCCGCCAACATGGCGCACGGTCAACAGGGTGATTTCGTAATCGAAGTCGATGAAACCTTCGATGATCACCCGGCCTTTACCGGCGCGGCCGCCTTCCTGGGCGTAATCCCAGGCGTCCTTCACGTCATCGACGCTGCGCAGCAGACTCTGGCCCTTGCCTGACGAGCTCATGACCGGTTTCACAACGCACGGAAAACCGAGGTCTTCGACCGCTTTGCTGTAGTCCTCGAAGGTGTCGGCGAAGTGGTAAGGCGAGGTCGGCAGGTCCAGTTCTTCGGCGGCCAGGCGACGGATGCCTTCACGGTTCATGGTCAACTGCGCGGCGCGCGCGGTCGGAATCACGGTGAAGCCTTCGGACTCCAGCTCAACCAGGGTCGCGGTGGCGATGGCTTCGATTTCCGGCACGATGAAGTGTGGCTTCTCGGCTTCGATCACCGCACGCAGGGCGGCGCCATCAAGCATGTTGATCACGTGGCTGCGATGGGCAACCTGCATGGCCGGTGCATTGGCATAACGATCCACGGCAATCACTTCAACGCCCAGGCGTTGCAGCTCGATCACCACTTCCTTGCCCAGTTCGCCACAGCCACACATCAATACGCGGGTTGCAGTCGGCGACAATGGAGTTCCGATACGGGTCATCTGAAGGTCCTCAAAGGAGCGGATCATCAAGGATACGGCGCAATACGCGCGATCCATGGGGAGAAAGCGCGGCATTTTACATGAACCGCAGGGTTTGGCTTCAGCTGACGACGGCCTGTTTGCGCAAGCGCCAGGCCATGATCAGCCACACGGCGGTGACACCGGCGAACTTCGAACCCAGGGCGGTGAGGATCACACCCGGGGTCAGCGCACCGATCATGCCGAAGAAAATGAAGGTATCGAGGGGAATACTCAGGGCCGAACTTATCCACAGGCGATCATGCAGCGGACGCTTGGTGACGCTGAACACCAGCCAGTCAATGCACTCGGAAACCGCGAACGCCGTGGCGCTGGCCAGGGCAATGGACGGATCGGAGGTGATATAGGACAGCACCAGCGCCGCCAGCATGGCTGCGATGGCACCATGACCGAAGCGGGTTTGCACCATGTCGCGCAATACGAACACCAGACCACCCCAGGCCGACCAGATGATGTCCAGGTGCGGCGCGGTAGAAAAGGCGTAGTTGATCAGCACGACGCTGCTGATGTAGGCGATGAGGAAGAGCATGGTGCGTGGGACTACCTGTCAATTTTGTGCGCAGGATACTGTAGGAGCGAGCCTGCTCCCACAAGGATGGCCCGCCTCATTTGCCGGATTTTGTGCCGATCATCCACACCAACCCACTGGCCTTGGCTCGCTCATGACACAAGCCCAGCACCGTGCGGCGTTCGTCGTTGGTCATGCGGCTCCAGCGGGTAATCTCTTCGACCGAGCGCTGGCAGCCCGTGCAGATGTCATCGTCGTCCAGCGCACAAATATTCACGCAGGGCGATGACACAGGGCGTTCGGTGGTCGTCATTCTTCCTGCTCAACCAGATCGCGGGCGTAACGCTGGGCGTTATGCACGTAGTGAGCGGCGCTGGCTTCAAGCATTTTCTTCTGCGGTTCGGTCAGTTCGCGCACCACTTTGCCGGGTGACCCCATCACCAGCGAACCATCCGGAATTTCCTTGCCTTCGCCAATCAGCGAGTTGGCGCCGATGATGCAGTTCTTGCCGATTTTCGCACCGTTGAGAATGACCGCGTTGATGCCGATCAGGCTGTAATCGCCCACGGTGCAGCCGTGCAGCATGGCATTGTGGCCAATGGTCACGCCGGTGCCGATGGTCAGCGGGTAGCCCATGTCGGTGTGCATCACGGTACCGTCCTGGACGTTGCTATTCTTGCCGATCAGGATCAGCTCGTTGTCGCCCCGCAGCACAGCGTTGAACCAGACGTTGGCGCCCTCTTCCAGTTTGACCTTGCCCACCAGCACGGCATTGGGCGCGACCCAGCTCTGTGGGTGGGTCTCGACACGGGCGTCGCCCAGGCGGTATTTCATTGTGTTGTCCTCAAGGCTCAGGCAGCGGCGTGTTCAGGCCATTCGAGTGATGGCATCAGGTATTGATAAAGCTTTTCGGCGGTTGATGCAGGCTGATTTTGGCGTCATAGAGCAGGTTGATCAACTCGACGATCATGATCGCCGTCAGCCCCCAGATCTTGTATTCGCCATAGCGATAACTCGGCACGTACCAGCTGCGGCCCTGATAATCGATGCGGTGGGTGTGTTCGCGCGGGTCCTTGCGGAAGAACTCCAGGGGCACGCTGAACACCGCGGCAATCTCGGCATCGTTGGCCTGGTATTCGACGAAATCGGGAATCACCCCGACATAAGGGGTGACCTTGATGCCGTGCAGGGAAATCAGCGGGCTGAGCGGGCCGATCACTTCGACCAACCCTGGCGGCAAACCAATCTCCTCTTCGGCTTCGCGCAGGGCGGTGAAAATCAGGTCGGGGTCTTCGGGGTCGCGTCGGCCGCCGGGAAAGGCCACCTCGCCGCCGTGGGTCGAGAGTCCGCTGGCACGCAAGGTCAGCAGCAGTTCCGGCTCGTCACTGCGGGTGATGGGCATCAGTACGGCGGCCTCGGGGAAACGTCGGTCGGTCTCCAACGTGCGCGGTGTGTGGTTGCTTACCCGATGCAGTAGCTCGTCCAGCATGAGTGTTCTCGATCTGTGCCTTACCCTGCATCATGCACCAATCGCCTCGGTCGCCCAAGCCCCCGGAGAGCGGCGTGTCGCGAAACGACAACTTGCCGACAGACACCGCCGCACGCCAAGATAGGCGCAGCATTCAGGAACTCAAGCATGAAATTTTGCAGTCAGTGCGGCAACCCGGTGACCCAGCGCATTCCCGAAGGTGATTCGCGCCTTCGCTTCGTTTGCGACAGCTGTCAGACCATTCATTACCAGAACCCCAATATCGTCGCCGGTTGCGTGGCGACCTGGGGCAACAAGGTATTGCTGTGCCGACGCGCCATTGAGCCACGCCTGGGCTATTGGACCCTGCCCGCCGGTTTCATGGAAAACGGCGAGACCATCGAGCAGGCGGCGATTCGCGAAACCGCCGAGGAAGCCTGCGCCCGGGTGCGCAACCTGAGCATCTATACCCTGATCGACGTGCCGCACATCAACCAGGTGCATGTATTTTTCCGCGCCGAACTGGCGGACCTGAACTTCGCCGCCGGCCCTGAAAGCCTGGAAGTGCAATTATTCGACGAAGTCGACATTCCTTGGGATGAGCTGGCTTTCCGCACGGTGGGCCGTACCTTAGAATGCTTCTTCGCTGACCGGCGGGCCGAGGTCTACCCCGTGCGGTCCGAATCGATCCCGCCGCTCGCTCAGCCTGCCAACTAAAAAAACATCTATAAATGAATAGTCGCGACACCTTTTGGGGAATCGTTTCAATGCGCTGGTTGCTTGCCCTGTTTTGCTTGTCTTTCATCACGGTATCCCAGGCTTCTGCCGTGGAAACGCTGAACGGCAAGGTCATCGAGAAAGTCCTGGTTCTCAAGTCCGCTCATCAATTGCAATTGATCAATGACGGCAAGCCGATCAAGACCTATCGCATTTCCCTGGGCAAAAACCCCAGGGGGCCGAAACTGATGGAGGGCGACAAACGCACGCCGGAGGGTTTCTACTGGATCGACTGGCGCAAGACCAGCAACAACTTCAATCTGGCGATGCACATCTCTTACCCGAACATCACTGACTCTGCCCGCGCGCGCCGCGAAGGTGTCGCGCCAGGCGGCATGATCATGATCCACGGCACCCCGGATACCGAAGACACCCCGGAAGACCTGTTCCACACCCTGGACTGGACCGACGGCTGCGTGGCCATGCGCAACAGGGACATGCGTGAAGTCTGGAACCTGGTGCCGGATGGCACGATGATCGAGATTCGTCCGTAGCCCTGTACCGAGGGAGCCTGCTCCCTCGGTACAAAAGCCTCCCTGGGTCGATACTGCGCTGACCTGCAGGATCGCAAGTGAATACAGGCAACAAAAAACCCGCTGAAATCGCTTTCAGCGGGTTTTTCATTTCAGCAGCCTGGAAGATCAGAAATCCTCCAGCCGCCACACCTCATAAGCCGGTGTCTCGTAGGGATGGCTGTCTTTCAAGGCAGCCACCACCGAACGGATCAACTCATCGGCCACGACCAGCTCAACCTTCCATTCCTCGACCTGTTCGACCTGCCCTGCCTCACCCAGGAACGGCTGACTGCCCTTCAGTGGACGAAACTGGCCTTGGCCCAACACCTGCCATGCGCAGTGATCGTAAGCGCCGATCCGTCCGCCACCGGCGGCGAATACGGCACTTTTGACCACTTCGACATGGCTGTCGGGAACAAAAAAGCTGAGCTTGTACACGGTCCTTAGTCCACCCGCTCTTAGTTCACCCACACGCGCGCATTACGGAACATGCGCATCCAAGGGGCGTCTTCGTTCCAGTCATCCGAGCGCCACGAGTTCTGCACGGCGCGGAACACACGCTCCGGGTGCGGCATCATGATGGTCACGCGACCGTCTCGGCTGGTCAGACCGGTGATCCCGCGCGGCGAGCCGTTCGGGTTGGCCGGATAGTTTTCGGTGACCTTGCCGTGGTTATCGACGAAACGCATGGCTACGCAACCGGACAGATCGGCTTCCAGCAACGCTTCTTCGCTGGCGAACTCGGCATGGCCTTCGCCGTGAGCAATGGCGATCGGCATACGCGAACCGGCCATGCCTTGCAGGAAGATCGAGTTCGACTCCTGGATCTGCACCATCGCCACACGGGCTTCGAACTGCTCGGAACGGTTACGCACGAAGTGCGGCCAGAACTCGCTGCCCGGAATCAGCTCGTGCAGGTTGGACATCATCTGGCAACCGTTGCACACGCCGAGGGTGAAGCTGTCGTTACGCTCGAAGAAGCCCTGGAAGGCATCGCGGGCACGGCTGTTGAACAGGGCCGACTTGGCCCAGCCTTCACCGGCACCCAGTACGTCGCCGTACGAGAAGCCGCCGCAAGCGACCAGGCCCTTGAACTCGTTCAGGTCGACACGGCCGGCCAGAATGTCGCTCATGTGCACGTCGATCGCGCTGAAACCGGCACGGTCGAACGCCGCCGCCATCTCCACCTGACCGTTGACGCCCTGCTCACGCAGCACGGCAACCTGTGGGCGAATGCCTTTCTTGATGTAAGGCGCGGCGACGTCCTGGTTGACGTCGAAGCTGAGCTTGACGCTCAGGCCCGGGTTGTCTTCTTCCAGGATCACGTCGAACTCTTGCTCGGCGCAGTCGGCGTTATCACGCAGGCGCTGGATCTGGTAGCTGGTCTCGGCCCACTGGCGTTGCAGCAGGCGGCGTTGACCTTCGAACACGGTGTCGCCGTTGAAGACGATGTCGATCTGGCCGTTGTTGATCGGCTGCCCGATCACCGCCACGCATTCAGCCAAACCAGCCGCACTGAACTGTGCGAGTACGCTTGGCGTCGCGTCCTGACGCACCTGGATCACTGCGCCCAGTTCTTCGTTGAACAGGATGCCGTTGATCTCGGAGGCATCCTCGGCAACGCTGTCGAGCACCAGGTTCAGGCCGCAGTGACCGGCAAAGGCCATCTCGACCACGCTGGTCAGCAGACCACCGTCGGAACGGTCGTGGTAAGCCAGCAGGTGACCGTCGGCGTTGAGGCCCTGGATCACAGCGAAGAAAGCTTTGAGGTCTTCGGCGTCATCGACGTCCGGGGCCTGCTTGCCCAGCTTGCCGTGGGTCTGGGCGAGGATCGAGGCGCCCATGCGGTTCTGGCCGCGGCCCAGGTCGATCAGGATCAGATCGGTGGTGCCCTTGTCCATGCGCAGTTGCGGGGTCAGGGTCTGACGGATGTCAGTCACTGGCGCGAAACCGGTCACGATCAGGGACATCGGCGAAGTGACAGCCTTGTCCACGCCTTCATCGTTCCAGCGCGTGGCCATGGACATCGAGTCCTTGCCCACCGGAATGGTGATGCCCAGCTCAGGGCACAGCTCCATGCCGACCGCTTTCACGGTGTCGTACAGACGCGCGTCTTCGCCCGGGTGACCGGCAGCCGACATCCAGTTCGCCGACAGCTTGATGTCGGAGATCTTGGCGATGCGCGAGGCCGCGATGTTGGTCAGGGTTTCGCCGATGGCCATGCGGCCCGACGCCGGAGCGTCCAGCAGCGCCAGCGGAGTACGCTCGCCCATGGCCATGGCTTCACCGGTGTAGACGTCGAAGCTGGTGGCAGTGACGGCAACGTCGGCCACCGGAACTTGCCACGGGCCGACCATCTGGTCACGGGCCACGAGGCCGGTGATGGTGCGGTCGCCGATGGTGATCAGGAAGCTTTTGCTGGCCACGGCCGGGTGATGCAGTACGCGCTCGACGCACTCGCCGATGTCGAGGGTCGACGGATCGAAATCGTCGCCCAGCTCGTTTTCACGCACTACCGAACGGTGCATGCGCGGGGCCTTGCCCAGCAGCACTTCGAGCGGCATGTCCACCGGGCTGTTGCCGAAGTGGCTGTCGGTGACAGTCAACTGCGGTTCAGCAGTAGCTTCGCCGACCACGGCGAACGGGCAACGCTCGCGTTCGCAGATCGCCTTGAAGCGCTCGAAGTCAGCCGGGCCAACAGCCAGAACATAACGTTCCTGGGATTCGTTGGACCAGATTTCGTGCGGGGCCATGCCCGGCTCGTCGTTTGGAATGTTGCGCAGTTCGAAACGGCCACCACGATCGCCGTCGTTGACCAGTTCCGGGAAGGCGTTGGACAGACCGCCCGCCCCCACATCGTGAATGAAGCTGATCGGGTTCTTGTCGCCCAGTTGCCAGCAACGGTCGATGACTTCCTGGCAGCGACGCTCCATCTCAGGGTTTTCACGCTGTACGGAAGCGAAGTCCAGGTCCGCCGAACTGGTGCCGGTGGCCATGGAGGAAGCCGCGCCGCCGCCCAGACCGATCAGCATCGCCGGGCCGCCGAGCACGATCAGCTTGGAGCCAACGAGGATTTCGCCTTTCTTGACGTGTTCTTCACGGATGTTGCCCATGCCGCCAGCCAGCATGATCGGCTTGTGGTAACCGCGAACCTCATCACCGTGCGGGGTGGAGATGGATTGTTCGAAGGTACGGAAGTAACCGGTCAGTGCCGGACGGCCGAATTCGTTGTTGAACGCCGCGCCGCCCAGTGGGCCTTCGATCATGATGTCCAGCGCGGTAACGATGCGCTCAGGCTTGCCGTATGGCACTTCCCATGGCTGTTCGAAGCCCGGGATCTGCAGGTTCGATACGGTGAAGCCGGTCAGGCCAGCCTTCGGCTTGGCACCGCGACCGGTTGCACCTTCATCACGGATCTCGCCACCGGAACCGGTGGACGCGCCCGGGAACGGAGCAATCGCGGTCGGGTGGTTGTGGGTCTCGACTTTCATCAGGATGTGCACCGGCTCCTGCACCGCGCCGTACTGGCGGGTTTCAGGGTCCGGGAAGAAACGACCGGCCACGGAGCCGACGATCACCGATGCGTTGTCCTTGTAAGCCGACAGAACGCCTTCGCTGTGCATCACGTAGGTGTTCTTGATCATGCCGAACAGGCTTTTTTCCTGGCTCTCGCCGTCGATGTCCCAACTGGCGTTGAAGATCTTGTGACGGCAATGCTCGGAGTTGGCCTGGGCGAACATCATCAGTTCGATGTCGTGCGGGTTGCGCTTCAAGCCGACGAAGGCGTTGACCAGGTAGTCGATTTCGTCTTCCGCCAGGGCCAGGCCCAGCTCGGTGTTGGCTTTTTCCAGCGCGGCGCGGCCGCCACCCAACACGTCGATCGCGGTCAGGGGCTTGGGTTCGGCGTGACTGAACAGGCCGGCAGCCTGTTCGAGGTTGCCCAGGACGATCTGGGTCATGCGGTCGTGCAGCACATCGGCAATCAGCTGTGCTTCTGCGTCGCTGAACTGGCCGGCAACGTAGAACGCAATGCCGCGCTCCAGGCGCTGGATCTTGGTCAGCCCGCAATTGCGAGCGATGTCGCTGGCCTTGCTCGACCATGGCGAAATGGTGCCAAACCGCGGCAACACCAGAAACAGACGTCCGGTCGGCTCCTGGACCGGAACGCTTGGACCGTATTTCAGAAGGCGCGCAAGCACCTGCTGTTCGTCGCCGGTCAGGACGCCGGTAACTTCGGCGAAGTGAGCGAATTCAGCATACAGGCCACTGACAGCCGGGACCTTCTGGCTCAGTTGCTCAAGGAGTTTGCTGTGGCGAAAGGCAGAAAGGGCAGGAGCGCCGCGCAGGATCAACATCTTCGGGACAGCCTCGGGAAGGGGTGTGCTTTGAGGCCGTGCATTCTAGCCTAAACAGCCCGCGACATCACCCGAAACGCTACGCGCGGTTGCACCCGGACGTCGGAGCGGGTGTCCGACCGGAAAACCGGCGCCGATCGGAGCGCTCGGCTCGAGTTATTTTGACGGGTGAAAAATCGGGTTATAGCCCATTCCTGCGGGCTCCAAGTGGGTTTTTCGCCTTCTAGCAGACAAGCCCTTTGCTGTCGAGATATGGCGCTCGTGGTCCTTTGCGTATACTGCGCAAATGTTTTTCCCAACGGCTTTGCGTCCGCGGTACGCCAAATGGCTGATCGCAACCGGACTCTTCCTGATGCTCAGTGGCTGTGTTGATAAACCCAACACACTGGAGCGCGTAAAGGAGGATGGCGTGCTGCGGGTGATCACCCGAAACAGCCCCGCCACCTACTTCCAGGATCGCAACGGTGAAACCGGCTTCGAATACGAGCTGGTGAAGCGCTTCGCCGACGATCTGGGGGTCGAACTCAAGATCGAGACCGCCGACAACCTCGACGACCTGTTCAACGAGGTGGGCAAACCAAAAGGCCCGGTATTGGCCGCCGCGGGACTGGTCAGCAGCGAAGCGCGCAAAAAGCAGGTGCGATTTTCCCACTCCTATCTGGAAGTGACCCCACAGATCATCTATCGCAACGGTCAGTCGCGCCCTACCGAAGCGAAAGATCTGGTGGGCAAGAAGATCATGGTGCTCAAGGGCAGCACCCACGCCGAACAGCTGGCGCAACTGAAAAAGCAATTTCCCGGCATTGAATACGAAGAGTCCGACGCCGTTGAAGTCGTCGACCTGTTGCGCATGGTCGATGAGGGGCAAATCGACCTGACCCTCGTGGACTCCAACGAAGTCGCGATGAACCAGGTCTACTTCACCAATATCCGGGTCGCCTTTGACCTCGGTGACGCCAGCAACCAGAGCTGGGCGGTGGCGGCCGGGGATGACAACAGCCTGCTCAACGAGATCAACGCCTACCTCGACAAGGTCAAGAAGAACGGCACCCTGCAACGCCTCAAAGACCGTTATTACGGGCATGTCGACGTCCTTGGCTATATGGGTGCCACCACCTTCGCCCAACACTTGCAGCAACGCTTGCCCAAGTACGAACAGCACTTCAAGGCCTATGCCAAGAAAGAGAAAGTCGACTGGCGCCTGCTGGCGGCCATCGGCTATCAGGAATCGTTGTGGCAACCGGCCGTCACGTCAAAAACCGGCGTGCGTGGCCTGATGATGCTGACCCAGAACACTGCGCAGGCCATGGGCGTGTCCAACCGCCTCGACCCCAAGCAGAGCATCATGGGCGGCGCCAAGTACCTGGCTTACATGAAGGATCAACTGGACGAGTCGATCCAGGAACCGGATCGCACCTGGTTTGCCCTGGCGGCCTACAACGTCGGCAGCGGCCACCTGGATGACGCCCGCAAACTGGCAAAGCGGGAAGGCCTGAATCCGGACAAGTGGCTGGACGTGAAGAAAATGCTGCCGCGGCTGTCCGAGAAGAAGTGGTACAGCAAAACCCGATACGGCTATGCCCGTGGCGGTGAGCCGGTGCATTTCGTGGCCAACATCCGCCGCTATTACGACATCCTGACTTGGGTCACGCAGCCGCAACTTGAAGGCGATCAAGTGGCCGAGGGCAAGTTGCTCGTGCCGGGGATCGACAAGACCAAGCCAGCTCCGGAACCGGCACCGCTTTAACAGGCCCATCCAACAATGGTGGGAGCGAGCCTGCTCGCTCCCACAGGGTTTTGTGGTGTTCTCAGGCTTTTGCGGCCGCCGCCAGAATCAGCGCCTTCATCTCCGAAACAGCCGACTTGAAGCCAACGAACAACGCATGGGCCACCAGCGCATGGCCGATGTTCAGCTCGTTGATACCTTTGATTGCCGCAACGGCTTCGACGTTGTGGTAATGCAGGCCATGGCCGGCGTTGACGATCAGGCCCTGGGCCAGACCAAACGCCACGCCATCGGCAACCCGCTTGAGTTCTTCAGCCACCTCGGCAGGCGTCTCGGCATCGGCGTAACGCCCGGTGTGCAGCTCGATGGCCGGCGCGCCCACACGACGGGACGCCTCGATCTGACGCTCATCGGCATCGATGAACAGCGACACTTCCGAGCCGATCTTCGACAGGCGCTCCACCGCCGCCTTGATACGGGCTTCTTGCCCCGCCACGTCCAGACCACCTTCCGTCGTCAGCTCCTGTCGGGTTTCCGGCACCAGGCAAATGTGCGCCGGGCGAATCCGCTCGGCGAACGCCATCATCTCTTCGGTGACGCCCATCTCGAAGTTCATGCGGGTCTGCAGCACGTCCTTGAGCAGCAACACATCGCGCTCCTGAATGTGACGACGGTCTTCACGCAAGTGCACGGTAATGCCATCGGCGCCCGCCTCTTCCGCATCCAATGCTGCCTTTACCGGGTCCGGGTAGCGGGTACCCCGAGCCTGACGCAAGGTGGCAACGTGGTCGATATTCACGCCAAGAAGAATGCGGGTGCTGGTGGTCACGGAAGCGCTCCAGAAGAAGAGAAAGTTCGGTGCACAGCATACATGGGGAATTTACGGTTTTCGAAACAACTCTCGGGAAACCAGCGGCCGACCGCCCAAATGAACGGCCAGCGCCTGCCGCATCAAGCGCTTGGCCGCCGACAAGGCACCCGGCGCGCTCCAGTCAGCATCGGCCATGGCCAGCAATTCCGTGCCATTGAACAGGCCCGGTTGCAACAGATAGACCCGCTCCAGTCCCGCATCCACTTGCAAGCGATAAAGGCCGTCCGGCGCGATGGGGGCGTCGTGGATGTCAGTGATCAGAGAAAAGCCGTAACCGAGGTCATCGAGCAACCGCCATTCGAATGAGCGCAGCAGCGGTTCCAGCGGACGACCTTCAGCCAGGGCCAGCAGGGTGGCGGCGTAATGATCGAATACGGCGGGATGCGGATCTTCGGCGGGCAGCAGGCGAATCAGCAACTCATTGAGATAAAGGCCACTGAACAGGGCTTCTCCATTGAGCCAGGTGGAAACGCCGGCGCTTTCCATGCGCCCCACGTTTTTGAGCTCGCCACGCCCCCGAAACTCCACTTCCAGTGGCACGAATGGCCGTGCCAGCGTCCCGGCCTTGCCTCGCGCACTGCGCAATACAGCCCGCAGCCGACCTTGCGGCGTGAGGAAGTCCACCAGCGCACTGCTTTCGCGGTAGGCGCGGGAGTGGAGGACGTAGGCGGGCTGGCCAATTGGCTGGGACATGGAGTTCTCAGTGACCTGTAGGAGCGAGCCTGCTCGCGATGGACTTGAAAGCGCCGCGTTCATTCAGAAAGCCTGCGTTATCGTTTTCCACCATCGCGAGCAGGCTCGCTCCTACAGGGGGCTGCGCCGTATTACAGGTCGCCGTAACCCAGCGAACGCAAGGCGCGTTCGTCGTCGGACCAGCCGCCCTTCACCTTGACCCAAAGGTTGAGCATGATCTTGGAGTCGAACAGCAGCTCCATGTCCTTGCGCGCCTCGGTGCCGATACGCTTGATGCGCTCGCCCTTGTCGCCAATGATGATTTTCTTCTGGCCGTCACGCTCGACGAGGATCAACGCATGAATGTGCAGGGTTTTCCCCTGCTGCTTGAACTCTTCGATTTCGACGGTGATCTGGTATGGCAGCTCGGCACCCATCTGGCGCATGATTTTTTCGCGCACCAGTTCAGCGGCAAGGAAACGGCTGCTGCGGTCGGTGATCTGGTCTTCCGGGAAGAAGTGATCGTTTTCCGGCAGATGCCCGGCAATCACCCGCTCCAGCGCGTCGAGGTTGTGCCCGTGCTGGGCCGAGATCGGGATGATCTGCGCGTTCGGCAACTGTTCCTGCAACCAGGACAGGTGCGGCATCAGCTCCGCCTTGTCTTCGATGCGGTCAGTCTTGTTCAGCGCCACGATCAGCGGGCCGGTCACGTATTGCACGCGCTCGAGGACCATCTGGTCTTCTTCGGTCCACTTGGTGCGGTCGACCACGAAAATCACCACGTCGACGTCTTTCAACGCCGCCGATGCGGTCTTGTTCATGTAGCGGTTCAGGGCCTTCTCGCCACCCTTGTGCATGCCAGGGGTGTCGACATAGATGGCCTGCACATCGCCTTCGGTCTTGATACCGAGCATGTTGTGACGGGTGGTTTGCGGCTTGCGCGAGGTGATCGCCAGTTTCTGACCAAGGATGTGGTTCAGCAACGTGGACTTGCCCACGTTCGGACGGCCGACGATGGCAACATAGCCACAGCGCGTTGCGGTTGTATCAGTCATTGCCATTCTCCACACCCAGGGCAATCAGTGCTGCGGCGGCCGCTACCTGTTCGGCAATGCGACGGCTCACACCCTGACCTCGGCTTTTTTCATTCAGTAAGGTGATTTCGCATTCGACGAAGAACGTCCGGCAATGCGGCTCACCCTGGATATCCACCACTTCGTAACGCGGCAGCTCGCAACCACGGGACTGCAGAAACTCCTGCAGGCGGGTTTTTGGATCCTTGTTGGTGTCGACCAGTGTCAGGCCTTCGAACTCGCCGGCCAGCCAGGCCAGCACGCGTTCGCGCGCCACTTCCATGCCGGCATCGAGGTAGATCGCACCAATGAGCGCTTCCAGGGCATCGGCCAGAATCGACTCGCGACGGAAACCGCCGCTCTTCAATTCGCCGGAGCCCAGGCGCAGGTATTCGCCCAGATCGAAACCACGGGCCAGTACGGCCAGGGTCTCACCCTTCACCAGACGGGCACGCAAACGCGACAACTGGCCTTCGCGGGCCAGCGGGAAGCGATCGAACAATGCCTCGCCAGCCACGAAGTTGAGAATGGCATCACCGAGGAACTCCAGGCGCTCGTTGTTGCGCCCGGCAAAGCTGCGGTGAGTCAGGGCCAGGACCATCAGTTCCTGATCCTTGAAGGTGTAGCCGAGCTGACGCTCGAGACGGCTTAAAGAGACGCTCACGGTTTACCCACGCTGAGTTCGTGGTTGGATTCCACCGCCATCGCCGGGGTTCGGCGCAGGCTTGGGACAATTAACGCTGTGTTCAAAAATAACGTCCTGAATATCGTTGTTTTCATGCTGCCGGCGTCGATTGTGTCGACTCCAGAAATGCATTCGGCGCTGTGTTCAACAGCGCCGTGTTTGATTACTTGATCAGGCCAACCCGCGAGAAATTCGGCAGGTGACTGAGTTTGGGTTCCGGCCAGCTCATCCAGACTGCAAAGGCCTTGCCGACGATATTCTTGTCGGGAACCATGCCCAGCAGATCCTTGGGAATGTTCGGATCATCCCAGTAACGACTGTCGTTCGAATTGTCGCGGTTGTCGCCCATCATGAAGTAGTGCCCGGCAGGTACGGTCCATGAACGGTCCGGCGTAGCACGGTAACGACTCATTTCCTTGCGGATCAGGTGCTCGGCGGTGCCGAGTTTTTCCTTGTAGAGCTCGGCGCTCCCCAAGGTGCCCGGCTCGGAGCCGACCAGTTGCTCGGCGATCGATTCACCGTTGACGAACAGGCGCTTGTCAACGGTGTAACGAACCTGATCACCCGGCAGACCGACTACACGCTTGATGTAGTTGACGTTTGGATCGCTCGGATAGCGGAACACCATCACATCGCCGCGTTGTGGCTCACCGACTTCGATGACTTTCTTGTCGATCACCGGCAAGCGGATCCCGTAGGAAAACTTGCTCACCAGGATGAAATCGCCGACGTCCAGGGTCGGTTTCATCGAGCCGGAAGGGATCTGGAACGGTTCCACCAGGAACGAACGCAGCACCAGCACGATGAACAACACCGGGAAGAACGACTTGCCGTATTCGACCAGCAGCGGTTCTTTGTTCAGCTTCTCGACCACCATCACATCAGGCTGGCTCACGCTGCCCTGATAGGAGGCAATGGCGGCACGCCGACGCGGCGCCAGGAAAAGCAGATCGAGCAACGCCAACAAGCCGCAGACGAATACGGCGATGACCAGCAACAGCGGGAAATTTAGTGACATAGGACCTAACTATCCAACCTGAGCACTGCAAGGAAGGCTTCTTGTGGAATTTCCACGTTACCGACCTGCTTCATGCGTTTTTTACCGGCCTTTTGCTTTTCCAGCAGTTTTTTCTTACGGCTAACGTCACCGCCGTAGCATTTGGCCAATACGTTCTTTCTGAGTGCCTTGACGGTTGTCCGCGCCACAATCTGACCGCCAATGGCGGCCTGGATTGCCACGTCGAACATCTGCCGCGGAATCAGCTCTTTCATCTTCTCGGTCAACTGGCGACCTTTGTAGTGCGCATTGTCCTTGTGCACGATCAGCGCCAGGGCGTCGACCTTGTCGCCGTTGATCAGCACATCCAGTTTCACCAGATTAGCCGATTGGTAACGGTCGAAATGGTAATCCAGCGAAGCATAGCCGCGACTGGTGGACTTCAGGCGGTCGAAGAAGTCCAGGACCACTTCGTTCATCGGCAGGTCGTAGGTCACCTGGACCTGGGTACCGAGGAACAGCATGTCGTGCTGAATGCCGCGTTTCTCGATGCACAGGGTAATGACGTTGCCCAGGTGCTCCTGCGGCACAAGAATATTGGCCCGCACGATCGGCTCGCGCATGTCTTCGATGGAAGACAGGTCCGGCAGCTTCGACGGGTTATCGACGTAGATCGTTTCGCCGGACTTGAGCAGCAGCTCGAAAATTACCGTCGGCGCGGTGGTGATCAGGTCCAGGTCGTATTCGCGCTCCAGGCGCTCCTGGATGATTTCCATGTGCAGCATGCCAAGGAAACCGCAACGGAAGCCGAAGCCCAGGGCATCGGAGCTTTCCGGGGTGTATTGCAGCGACGAGTCGTTCAGCGTGAGCTTTTGCAGCGCCTCGCGGAAGTCTTCGAAATCGTCGGAGCTGACCGGGAACAGACCGGCATACACCTGAGGCTGAATGCGTTTGAAACCTGGCAGCACATCGACGTCCGGCGTCGAGCTCAAGGTCAGGGTGTCACCCACTGGCGCACCGTGAATGTCCTTGATGCCGGCGATGATGAAGCCCACTTCACCGGCTTTCAGGTCAACGGTAGCGGTGTGTTTGGGATTGAAGACACCGACGCTGTCCACCAGGTGGATCTTGCCGGTGGACTTGACCAGAATCTTGTCGCCTTTCTTCACACGGCCATGGCGTACGCGCACCAGGGACACAACGCCCAGGTAGTTGTCGAACCAGGAGTCGATGATCAACGCTTGCAGCGGATCTTCGATGTTGCCGGTTGGCGCCGGAATGGTGGTGACCAGGCGCTCGAGCACTTCATCGACGCCCAGACCGGTCTTGGCACTGCAAGTGACCGCGTCGGTGGCATCGATGCCGATGATTTTTTCGATTTCTTCTTTAACGCGGTCCGGATCGGCCTGTGGCAGGTCGATCTTGTTCAGCACCGGCATCACTTCCAGGCCCTGCTCGATCGCCGTGTAGCAGTTGGCTACCGACTGTGCCTCGACACCCTGACCGGCATCGACCACCAGCAACGCGCCTTCACAGGCCGCCAGCGAGCGGCTGACTTCGTAGGTGAAGTCAACGTGGCCGGGGGTATCAATGAAGTTCAATTGATAGGTGATGCCATCACGGGCCTTGTAATACAGGGTAACGCTATGCGCCTTGATGGTGATGCCGCGTTCACGCTCAAGGTCCATGGAGTCGAGGACCTGCGCTTCCATTTCACGCTCGGCCAGGCCGCCGCACATCTGGATGAAGCGATCGGCCAGCGTCGACTTGCCATGGTCAATGTGGGCGATGATGGAGAAATTGCGGATATGACTCAAATCACTCACGGATCAACACTCAAAAAGGCTGCAGGCATAGCCCGCCGAAAAATAGCCGGGAATTGTACCTGATCCACGGCGCTAGCGTCACGTTCGCAGGTCAGACGGCCAGTACAAAAACGCCCCGGTCTTGCGACAGGGGCGTTTTTTATGACCAAAGAAGCCGGGAACGCCCCGCCATCAACCGGCGCGACGCAACAACCACAGCCCGGCCAGGGCGCAGGTACCGGCCGGCACCAGCACCGCAAACAGCGGCGAGAAACCGAACACCAGGCTCGAAGGGCCCAGCAAATCCTGGGCAATGCGGAAAGTGAACCCCACCAGCACGCCGGTAAACACCCGCTGACCGAGGGTCACCGAACGCAACGGGCCGAAAATGAAGGAAATCGCCATCAGCACCAGCGCGGCAGTGACCAACGGTTGCAACACCTTGACCCAAAATGCCAGCCAGTAACGACCATTGTTCAAGCCCTGGTCCGCCAGATAGTGGATATACCCCCACAGACCGCTGATCGACAACGACTCGGGTGTCATCACCACGGTATTGAGCAATTGCGGGCTCAATGCCACGTTCCAGCGCTCCACAGGGGCAGTCACCACCTCAGAGCTTTTATCGTGGAACAGCGTGGTGGTGATATCGGTCAGCTGCCAGTGCTCCTTGTCGAAGTCTGCGCGCTTGGCGAAGCTGGCCGACAACATGTGCCGCTCGGCGTCAAAGCGATAACGGGTCACACCGTACAAAATGCCATTGGGCTGAACGGAGTTGATGTGGATGAACTCATCGCCCTGACGGTGCCACATGCCGTGCTTGGCACTTTGCGCGTCACCACTGCCCTGGGCCAGCGAACGATTGGCTTGCGCGAGGTTTTCACTGGCGGGGGCGACATACTCGCCGATCAGCACGCCGGCAAGCATCAGCACCAGCATGGGCTTCATGACCGCCCAGACGATTCGGCCGATCGACACGCCGGCCGCGCGCATGATGGTCAACTCGCTGTTGCTGGCCAGGCTGCCGAGGCCGATCAGGCAACCGATCAGCGCCGCCATCGGCAACATGTCGTAAAGACGGCGCGGTGCAGTCAGCAGTACATAACTCGCGACATCGGCCAGGGTGTAGGTATCACTGATCTCGCCCATTTCATCGATGAACGCAAACAACGTTGCCAGCCCAAGGATGATTCCCAGCACAGCCAGGATCGCAATGAGCACGCTGCTACCAATGTAGCGGTCGAGCTTAACCACGGGCCACCTCCAGCGCGCTGCGGCGACTCGCCATCTTCAAGCGCAGGGGTTCCCAGTAAAGCAGGCCCAGGCCGATGACCAGGAAGATGGCATGCACCCACCACAAGCCCAACGCGACCGGGATCTTGCCCTTGTCGAGGGCGCCGCGTGCGGCAATCAGCAGGGTCAGGTAAGCCATATAAAGAAGAATCGCCGGCAACAGTTTGAGGAAGCGCCCCTGGCGCGGATTGACTCGCGACAGCGGCACCGCCATCAGGGTCACGATGAAGACCAGCAAGGGCAAGGACAGGCGCCACTCAAGCTCGGCGCGCATACGCAAGTCATCGCTATGGATCAAGACACTGGTGCTCAGCGCATCACGGTCGGTGACTTCGTCGCTGACATCCGGCTTGGGCAGCAATACACCGTACTCGTCGTACTTGATCGCACGATAGTCGGCCTGCCCCGGATTACCGTCGTAACGGTAGCCATTGTCGAGGATCAGGTAACGATTGCCATCAGGCTTGATTTCCTGCCGGCCCTTTTCGGCCACCAGGACGGAAATCCCGCGATCTTTCCCGTCGGATGAGGCGTTCTTTTGCGAAATGAATACGCCGCCAAGGTTGATCCGATCTGCCGACAACTGCTCGGTGTAAGTCACTCGCGTACCGTCGCGCAACGCCTGAAAGCGCCCCGGCTCCAGGGTATCGAACTCGGTCAGGGCATCTTGTTTGTTCAGCAGCAGCTGGAACTGATTGGCACCTTGTGGCGCCAGGCTCAGGCTCAGCCACGCCACGATCAGCGCCACCAGCGTGGCCGGAAAAAGGGTCATGACAAACAGACGCTGCTGGCTCATGCCGGTCGCCGAAAGCACGGTCATCTCGCTTTCCAGATACAGCCGGCCATACGCCAGCAGAATCCCCAGGAACAGCCCCAAAGGCAGGATCAGCTGCAGGAATCCCGGCAGGCGGAAGCCCATGATCAGAAACAGTGAACCCGGATCCAGAAGGCCCGAAGCGGCCTGGGCGAGGTATTTGATGAAGCGTCCACTCATGATGATGACCAGCAGCACGGCGCTGACGGCGCTCAAGGTCAACAAGACTTCGCGGGATAGGTAACGGAAGACGATCAAACCAGACACTCCAGGATTGTCAGGCGAAGGCAGCCAAACAAACAAACATATCAGGCAACCCGCAGGGCAGAGCCGCCGAAAAAGATGGCGCATTATCCTGTGATTGGGTGCGCCTGTCACTGCGCAATGCATGGAAGCGCCTGTAGGACCGAGCGTGCTCGCGAAGGGCGACGTCCATCTCTCGCGAAGCCTGAAACCCCGCCGCGGCCTCAAGTTCTTCGCGAGCAGGCTCGCTCCGACAATCGTACAACCGAGGGTTGTCAGGCGCCGCTAGCGAGGTTCAAACTGCGGCCTTCGTCGCCGGTCGGTACTGGCGCCTTTCTATTACTTTCTATTACTTTCTATTTAGATGCAGGCAGGCGACGCACATTCGGTGTCGAGCGCTTGCGAGTTGACCATCAATTCAGGGACCCGGACATGGAACTGGTTGTAAAGAGCGTTAACCCGGAAACGTTGAAAACCGCCACGTTGGTGGTCGCCGTCGGTGAAGGCCGCAAACTCGGCGTCGCCGCCAAACAACTCGACGAACTCAGCGGCGGTGCGATCAGCGCCGTGCTCAAGCGTGGCGACCTGGCCGGCAAGGTCGGGCAGAGCCTGCTGCTGCACAGCCTGCCCAACCTCAAGGCCGAGCGCGTGCTGCTGGTGGGCGTGGGTAAAGATGAAGAACTGGGCGACCGCCCGTTCCGCAAAATCATCGCCGGCGTACTCAATACCCTCAAAGGCCTGGCCGGCAGTGATGCGGTCCTGGCCCTGGACGAAATCGTGGTCAAGGGCCGCGACAGCTACGGCAAGACCCGCCTGCTGGCCGAAACCCTGGTGGACGGTGAATACCAGTTCGATCAGTTCAAGAGCCAGAAAGCCGAACCACGCGCCCTGAAGAAAGTCACCCTGCTGACCATCAAGGCCGCCCAGGCTGAAGTGCAACGCGCCGTGACCCACGCCACCGCCATTGCCAACGGCATGGCCTTGACTCGCGACCTGGGCAACTTGCCGCCAAACATCTGCCACCCGACGTTCCTCGGTGAACAAGCGAAAAACCTCGGAAAAGAGTTCAAGGACCTGAAAGTCGAAGTCTTCGACGAGAAGAAGATCAAGGCACTGGGCATGGGCTCGTTCTATGCCGTTGGCCAGGGCAGCGCCCAACCGCCGCGCCTGATCGTCATGCAATACAACGGCGGCAAGAAATCCGAGAAGCCCTACGCCCTGGTCGGCAAAGGCATCACCTTCGACACCGGCGGTATCAGCCTCAAGCCAGGCGCCGGCATGGACGAAATGAAATACGACATGGGCGGCTCTGCCAGCGTGTTCGGCACCCTGCGTGCCGTGCTCGAGCTGAAATTGCCAATCAACCTGGTGTGCATCCTGGCATGCGCCGAGAACATGCCGAGCGGCAACGCTTCTCGCCCGGGCGACATCGTCACCACCATGAGCGGCCAGACCGTGGAAATCCTCAACACCGACGCCGAAGGCCGTCTGGTGCTGTGCGATGCCCTGACCTACTCCGAGCGCTTCAAGCCGCAAGCCGTCATCGACATCGCCACCCTGACCGGTGCCTGCGTGGTTGCCCTGGGCTCCCACACCTCGGGCCTGCTGGGCAACAACGATGAACTGATCGGCCAACTGCTCAGCGCCGGCAAGGCTGCCGACGACCGCGCCTGGCAACTGCCGCTGTTCGATGAGTACCAGGAGCAACTCGACAGCCCGTTCGCCGACATCGCCAACATCGGCGGCCCGAAAGCCGGCACCATCACCGCAGCCTGCTTCCTGTCGCGCTTCACCAAAAACCTGAACTGGGCGCACCTGGACATCGCCGGCACTGCCTGGACCAGCGGCGGCAAGGACAAGGGCGCCACTGGCCGTCCGGTCCCCCTGTTGACCCAATACCTGCTGGACCGCGCCAAAGCCTGAAACCGATGATCCCGGGCGGCGTTGCTTGCCAGTGACGCCGCCCCGGCTCAGGAACCGCAATGACCAAAGTCGACTTCTATATCCTGCCCAGCGCCGATCCTTCGGCACGCCTGGATTTCGCCTGCAAGCTCACTGAGAAAGCCTGGCGCATGGGGCACCGCATCTACCTGCATTGCAGCGACGCCTCCCAACGCGACGATCTCGACGCACGCTTATGGGCGTTCAAAGGCGAGAGTTTCGTGCCCCACGGCCCTGCCGAAAGCGAACCGGACAGCCTGATCGTCCTGGGTCTTGGCGAAGACTGCGGTCAGCACCAGGATCTGCTGGTCAATCTCGACCTGAAAGTGCCGGCCTTTGCCCAGCGCTTTGCCCGCGTGGCAGAAGTGGTGGTGGAAGACCCGGTGATACGCCAGGCCGCGCGGGAGAGTTTCCGTTTCTACCGCGAACAGGGCTATCCTCTGCAAGATCACCGTTTACAGCGACTCTGAGCATTCCGATGGACACTCCAAAACCGCTGCAAAAGTCCGTGCACCTGCTGGACGACCTTGAGTCGATCCGCCAACTGCTCGGCGATGACAACCTGCAACCACCGCTGCTGACCGACACGGTCGAAGAAGGTGAACAGGAACAGATTCCGATGCTGTTCGATACCGTCAGCGCCCCCGCGCCGACCGTCGAACCGAAAGCGCCCGCGCCAGCCGCCGAGCCGGCACCGAGCGCCAGCAAGGGCGCCGACGCCCTGCTGTACCTCGACAGCGAACTGCGTGCCGCCGCGCAATTGATCATGCAGGACGTGATCGACGACTTCGCGCCGCACATCGAAACCGAAATCAAACGCCGCTTGAATGCGCGGATGGAACGGTTGCTGAGCCAGTACAACGATTGAACAACCTGCGCCAAGCGCGCCTGTGTGGAAGCGTGCCTGCTCGCGATGGCGTCTTGATTTTCACCGACGATATCGCCTGCCGGACTGCTTTCGCGAGCCAGCTCACTCCACAAACAGCTTCCAACAACTGATTTGTGCGGGGTCATAGAGATTGGTCACCGAATGCCTTTATCATGCGCCCCATGATTAAAGATCCCTTTGCAAGACTTGGCCTGGACCGTGAAGTCCTGACCGTCAGCCAGCTCAACGGCCGTGCACGGGTGTTGCTCGAAGACGTGTTCAGCAACATCTGGGTCGAAGGCGAAATCTCCAACCTGGCCCGTCCGGCATCCGGCCACGTGTACTTCACGCTCAAGGACAGCGGCGCCCAGGTGCGTTGCGCACTGTTCCGGCAGAACGCTGCGCGAGTGCGACAAGCATTGAAGGATGGCCTGGCGGTCAAGGTACGCGGCAAGGTCTCGCTGTTCGAGGGGCGCGGGGACTACCAACTGATCCTCGACACCGTGGAACCTGCGGGCGATGGCGCGTTGCGGCTGGCCTTCGATGCACTGAAGGAAAAACTCAGCGCCGAAGGCCTGTTCAGTGCCGAGCGCAAGGTACCGCTGCCGGCCCATCCACAACGGATCGGCATCATCAGTTCACCCACCGGCGCGGTGATCCGCGACATCATCAGCGTGTTCCGCCGTCGCGCACCTCAGATACAACTGACGCTGATCCCTACGGCCGTTCAGGGCCGCGAAGCCACCGCGCAAATTGTTCGCGCGCTGAAACTGGCCGATGCCCGCGGCTTCGACGCCTTGATCCTGGCCCGAGGTGGCGGCTCGCTGGAAGACCTCTGGTGCTTCAACGAAGAAGCAGTGGCCCGCGCGGTGGATGCCTGCGTAACGCCGATCGTCAGCGCCGTCGGCCATGAAACCGATGTGTCGATCAGTGACTTCGTCGCCGACGTTCGCGCCCCGACCCCATCCGCCGCCGCTGAACTGCTCGCACCGGACTCCAGCGATCTGGTCCGCCGGGTCGAAAGCCTGCACCGACGGTTGGTGATGCGCATGCGCGACCGTTTGATGCGCGACCGCTTGCGTCTGGAAGGCATCTCCCGGCGACTGCGCCATCCGGGTGAGCGCCTGCGCCAGCAAGCGCAACGCCTGGATGATCTGGACATGCGCATGCGCCGCGCCTTTGAACGCAGCCTCAACACTCGCCGTGAACGGCTGATCCGCCTGGAAACCCGCCTGGCGGGGCAACATCCCGGTCGGCAACTGGCGTTGTTGCGCCAGCGCCTCGACAGTCTCGCCGAACGCCTGCCCCGCGCCATCCGCGAGGGGCTGAAAAACCGTCGCCTGCAGTTGCAAAGCCAAATGCAGACACTGCATGTGGTCAGCCCCCTGGCGACGCTGGGCCGCGGTTACAGCATTTTGCTCGACGAGCGCGGCAACGCGATTCGCAACGCCGCGCAAACCCATAACGGTCAACGTCTGAAAGCCAAACTGGGCGAAGGCGAACTGCAAGTGCGGGTTGAAGACAATCACCTGACGCCTGTCACCCTTTCATTACTGGATTGATCCATGCCGCGCCTTTTAGCTTCTCTGCTATTGCTGTGCCTGACCCTGAACGCCCACGCCGACAGCTATATCACCCGCCTGTTGAACAAGCCGGTGCCGGGCGGCGTCGCGGTGGTGGATCTGGGCACCTCAGCGCAAGCGCCGAAAGCCAGCTATCAGGGCAAACCGGTACTGGTGGTCAAGGAGCAGAACAATTGGCTGGCCATCGTCGGCGTACCGCTGACTGTTAAACCGGGCGCCCAGTCCATCAGCAGCGGCGGCCGTACGCTGAACTTCACCGTGGGCCAGAAAAAATACCCGGAACAACGCATCACCTTGAAGAACACGCAGCAGGTCAACCCTGACCCGGAGAATCTCAAGCGCATAGAACGCGAGCTGGCAGAGCAGATTGCCGCCTATCGCACGTTCAGCCCGAATACCCCCAGCAACCTGCTGTTGGACAAACCGGTCAACGGGCCGCTGTCGAGCAAGTTCGGGGTGCGCCGGTTCTTCAACGGTGAAGAGCGCAATCCCCACGCAGGCCTGGACTTCGCGGTGCCGGCTGGTACACCGATCAAAACCCCGGCCGCTGGCAAGGTGATTCTGATCGGCAATTATTTCTTCAACGGCAACACGGTGTTTGTCGACCATGGCCAAGGCTTCATCAGCATGTTCTGCCACATGTCGAAAATCGATGTGAAGGTCGGTCAGCCATTGGCGCGTGGTGATGTGGTCGGCAAGGTCGGCTCGACCGGTCGGGCGACCGGGCCGCATATGCACTGGAACGTCAGCCTGAACGACGCGCGGGTAGATCCGGCAATTTTCATCGGGGCGTTTCAGCCTTAAGCTGGCGGCGGTGCGGCCGGTCCGCTCGCGATGACGGCATCACCGGCGCCGCTTACTCAGCGTCCAGGTCCTCTATCCCGTGGGCTTCCCGGTCGGCCAGGCAGTGCTTGATCCATTCCCGGGTTTCCTCCGAGAACCCGGTCAGCTCTTCAGCCGTGACCAGCTCACGGGCGCATAGCCCGAGCAAGTGAGAACGCGCTTCATGCCGCGAAAACCTGAACACCCCAAACGCCCAGTACAACTCCTTTTGACCGGCCTGGAGCAATTCCTCGCTCGCCTCTATCCGCTCATAAGGTGAGAGGTTTTTATCCAGCACTGTCTTTTCGACATCCGCCATGATCCGCACGCACATCCGCTCATGGGCGACCGGACGCAGCACGCAATAGAGCTTCCAATCGGACTCGTTCATCGCCGACTCCTGCTTGTCAGTCGAGGCCATAAGCATAGCTGCACGGGCACAGCCCGATGCCAAAATCCTCGATTGCGCATCACTCAAACCCTGCGCAAGCAACTGAACAAACAGTACCATTCAGCACAATAAAATCTCGATAAATACATAGACACGAGTATTCCTCTCAATTTTTTTCGACTGCTTGCCATCTTTCTCCCCCGCGGTTAGGGTTGAAGGCATGAAAACTCCTCACACCCTCATTCAGCTTCGCCAGCACCGCAGCCTGTGCCTTGTCAGTGCACGACTGCCGGGCTGATCGCGGTGCCTCGTCTCACGCCTTACCCCCAGAATATTTGATCCACCGGCTGGCCGCCTTTTTTCGGCCCACACAATAAGGATTACTCCGATGAGCATGCTCAAAGACCCGTCTTCGAAATACCGCGCGTTCCCGACCATCGACATCCCGGACCGTACCTGGCCGTCGAAAACCATCACTGCCGCGCCGATCTGGTGCAGTTCCGACCTGCGTGACGGCAACCAGTCGCTGATCGAGCCGATGGACGCCGTCAAGAAGCTGCGCTTCTGGAAAACCCTGGTGCAGGTGGGCGTGAAAGAAATCGAAGCATCGTTCCCGGCCGCTTCGCAAACCGACTTCGACTTCGTGCGCACCCTGATCGAAGGCAACCACATCCCGGACGACACCACCATCCAGGTGCTGACCCAGGGCCGTGAAGACCTGATCGAGCGTACCTTCGAATCCCTGCGCGGGGCGAAGAAAGCCATCGTTCACCTGTACAACGCGACCTCCCCTTCCTTCCGCCGGATTGTCTTCAATCAGGACAAGGACGGAGTCAAGGCCATCGCCGTGAACGCCGCCAAGCTGTTCGTCAAATACGCGGCCATGCAGCCGGACACCGAGTGGACCTTCGAATACTCGCCAGAAACCTTCAGCGCCACCGAACTGGAGTTCGCCAAGGAAGTCTGCGACGCGGTGATCGAAGTCTGGAACCCGACGCCCGAGCACAAGATGATCCTCAATCTGCCGGCCACCGTGGAATGCGCGACCCCGAATATCTATGCCGACCAGATCGAATGGTTCGGCCGTCACATCAACCGTCGTGACAGCGTGATCATCAGCCTGCACACCCACAACGACCGTGGCACCGGCGTGGCCGCCACCGAACTGGGCCTGATGGCCGGCGCCGACCGCGTCGAAGGCTGCCTGTTCGGCAACGGCGAGCGCACCGGTAACGTTGACCTGGTGACCGTCGCCCTGAACATGTACACCCAGGGTCTGGACCCTCAACTGGACTTCTCCGACATCGACGGCGTGCGCAAAGTCGTCGAAGAATGCAACCAGATCCAGGTGCACCCACGTCACCCGTACGTCGGCGACCTGGTCCACACGGCGTTCTCCGGCTCCCACCAGGATGCCATCCGCAAGGGCTTCGCCCAGCAGAAACCGGACGCCCTGTGGGAAGTACCGTACTTGCCGATCGACCCGGCCGACATCGGCCGCAGCTACGAAGCGGTTATCCGCGTCAACAGCCAGTCGGGCAAGGGCGGTATCGCCTACCTGCTGGAACAGGAATACGGCATCAGCCTGCCGCGTCGCATGCAGATCGAGTTCAGCCAGGTCGTGCAGCGTGAGACCGATCGCCTGGGCCTGGAAATGACAGCCCAGCAAATCCACGCCCTGCTGCACAGCGAGTACTTGCAAGCCAATACCCCATACGCGCTGGTCAGCCATCGCCTGCAGGAAGAAAACGGCCACAGCGCCGTCGAAGTGGAAGTCGCCAGCCAAGGCCAGGGCGAAACCAACCTGCATTGGCGCGGCAAGGGCAATGGCGCCCTGGAAGCCCTGGTGGCCGGTTTGCCAGTACCCGTGGAAATCATGGACTACAACGAACACGCCATCGGCGCGGGCACCAATGCCAAGGCAGCCGCCTACATTGAACTGCGGGTGAATGGCGAGCGTGCGGTGCATGGCGTCGGCATCGACGAAAACATCACCACCGCCAGCTTCAAGGCCCTGTTCAGCGCGCTGAACCGCTCCCTGAGCCAGCCGGAAGCGAAAGCGGCGTAAGCCTACGCTGTCATGTAAAAGGCCCCGGGGTGCGAACCTCGGGGCCTTTTTTTGCCTGCTGGTTTTGTGCTGTCTGAACCGGCCCCTTCGCGGGCAAGCCCGCTCCCACAGTTGACCGTTGTGAACTTAAATTTTGTTTACACCCACATACCCTGTGGGAGCGGGCTTGCCCGCGAAGAGGCCAGGTCAGGCGACGACGAACTCAGGTGAACTCGAACGTATCGGCATCTAGATTCGCCGGAAACCGCGTGCGATACGCCGCCAGTTCCGCCGCATCCAGTACCACCTTGAACACCCCGTCAGCCTCACCGGCACTGAGCAGTGTCTCACCCTGGAAATCCAGCACCTGACTGTCACCGGTATACGCGAAGCCTTTGCCGTCCGTACCGACACGGTTCACCGCCGCCACGTAGCACAGGTTTTCGATGGCCCGCGCCGGCAGCAAGCGGTTCCAGTGCTGGCGTCGTGCACCCGGCCAGTTGGCGGTGTATAGCAACAGGTCAGTGTCCTGGGCATCGCGGCTCCACACCGGGAAGCGCAGGTCGTAGCAAATCAACGGCCTCACGCGCCAGCCCTTGAGTTCGAACTGCACCTGACGCTCGCCGGGGGTGTAGTGGTGATGCTCGCCCGCCATGCGGAACAGGTGGCGCTTGTCATAGTGCAACACCTCACCGTCCGGCCGCGCCCACAACAGACGATTGCGATGGCTGCCATCGGCCGCATGAATGATGACGCTGCCCGTGATCACTGCGTCGAACTTCGCCGCCTGAGCCCGCAGCCATTTGCTGGTAGGGCCATTTTCCGCTTCAGCGAGGGTCTCCGACTCCATCGAGAACCCGGTGGTGAACATCTCTGGCAGGATAATCAGGTCAGCGCCTTGGGCCTGTTCCAGCAGCGATTCGAAATGCTCCAGGTTGGCCTTGCGGTCATGCCAGGCCAGGGAAGTCTGGATCAGTGCGATGTTCAGATTCGCAAGCACACTCAGATCACGCATAGTTTTTCCGCTGCTTCACGCAGGGTCTCCTCACGTTTGGCAAAGCACAGTCGCACCAGGCGCTGGCCTTCGGGTGGCGTCTGGTAGAACACCGAGATCGGAATACTGGCCACGCCATGCTCGCGAGTCATCCACAGGGCCATTTCGACGTCATTGAGGTCCGGGCAGATCTGCGAGTAATCGACCAGCTGGAAATAAGTGCCGGTCACCCGGGTGAAACTGAAACGCGACGGTGCGAGCAAATCGCAGAACAAATCACGCTTGGCCTGATAGAAACCCGGCAGTTCTTCGATGTGCTCCGGATGCTCGGCCATGTAATCGGCCAAGGCGTATTGCAGTGGCGTAACACCGCAGAAACTGACGTACTGATGCACCTTGCGCAGCTCTGCAGTCAGGACCGGCGGCGCGACGACATAACCGGTTTTCCAGCCGGTGACGTGATAAGTCTTGCCGAAGGAACTGACCACGAATGCACGCTGATACAGCTCTTCATGGACCAGCACGCTGACGTGTGGCACGCCGTCGTACACAAGGTGTTCGTAGACCTCGTCGCTGACGAGGTAGATGTCGCGATCACGGATCAACGCCGCCAACTGATCCAGCTCGGCGCGGCTGATCAAGGCACCGCTGGGGTTGTGCGGGGTATTGAGAATGATCATTCGCGTACGCGGGCTCAGCGCAGCAGCGAGCTTGTCGAAGTCGATGCTGAAATCGTCCAGCCCCAACTGTACGTGAACACAACGGCCACCCGCCAACTCAACCGAAGGCTCGTAACTGTCATACGCCGGATCGAACACGATGACTTCGTCACCGCTGTGGATAACCGCCTGGATGGCGCAGAAAATGGCCTGGGTCGCGCCGGGAGTGACGGTCACTTCGCTATCGACATCCACCTGAACGCCATAGCTGCGAGCAATTTTGGCAGCAATCTGCTGACGCAGCACCGGCAGGCCCGTCATTGGCGAATACTGGTTGTGGCCATTGGCAATATGCCGACCAACCGCGTCGCACAGGGCTCGTGGAGCATCGAAATCGGGAAAACCCTGGGACAGGTTGAGCGCCCCGGTCTGCGCCGCGAGCTGAGACATCTGAGTGAAAATAGTGATGCCGACATTCGGCAGCTTACTGGTGATCATCGGTGGGCCCCTGCAGGTGAGCTGCAAGTTTCAAGCGACAAGCCGCAAGCGGTCAAGCCTCAAACCATCAGGCACAAAAAAGGGCCCTTAACAGGCCCCTTTTTGGTTTTGACTTGAAGCTTGCAGCGTGTAACTCAGGGCTGCCTTAGCGCTTGTCGCGGCGCTTCTTGTCGGCTTTCTTGTGGTGCGACATCAAACGACGCTTCTTGTTGACCTGACGGTCGGTGAGCGAGTTCTTGTTGCCTTCGTACGGGTTCTCGCCGCCCTTGAACTCGATGCGGATCGGCGTACCGACCAGCTTGAGCACACGACGGTAAGTGTTTTCCAGGTAACGGACGTAGGACTTCGGCACCTTTTCGATCTGGTTACCGTGAATCACGATGATCGGCGGGTTCGCGCCACCCAGGTGGGCATAACGCAGCTTGATCCGACGGTTGTTTACCATCGGTGGCGCATGCTCACCGACCGCGTCTTCCAGAATCTGGGTCAGGCGGTTGGTTGGCCAGCGGGTGACCGCAGACTTGAACGAGTTCTGTACCGACGCGTAGAGGTTGCCCACGCCGGTGCCGTGCAGCGCCGAGATGAAGTGGATGTCGGCGTAGTCAACGAAGAACAGTCGACGTTGCAACTCGACCTTCACGAAGTCGCGTTCGCTCGGGGTCATGCCGTCCCACTTGTTGATCGCGATGACCAGTGCACGACCCGACTCAATGGCGAAGCCCAGCAGGTTGAGGTCGTGATCGACCACGCCCTCACGGGCGTCCATCACGAAGATCACCACGTTGGCGTCTTTGATCGCTTGCAGGGTTTTGACCACGGAGAACTTTTCGACTTCTTCGTGGATCTTGCCGCGCTTGCGCACACCGGCGGTGTCGATCAGCGTGTACTTCTCGTCGTTACGCTCGAACGGGATGTAGATACTGTCGCGAGTGGTGCCGGGCTGGTCATAGACGATAACCCGGTCTTCACCGAGCATGCGGTTGACCAAGGTCGACTTGCCCACGTTCGGGCGACCGATGATCGCGATCTTGATCCCGTCTTTTTCGCTCGGACCAGGAATGCGCTTGGCTTCTTCGCCCTCGGCGACTTCCTCTTCCTCGCCTTCTTCCGGCTCTTCTTCGTCTTTCGGGAATTCGCTCAGGGCGATTTCCAGCATCTGGGTGATGCCTCGGCCGTGAGCTCCCGCGATTGGAATCGCGTGGCCCATGCCCAACGGAGCGAATTCGGCGCGGGCCATTTCAGGGTCGATGTTGTCGACCTTGTTGGCAACCACGTAGGAACGCTTGTTACGTTTGCGCAAATGCTCGGCGATCATCTGGTCGGCGGCGGTAAAACCGGCCTTGGCATCTACCAGAAACAACACAACATCCGCTTCTTCGATGGCCAGCAGCGACTGCTCGGCCATTTTTTCGTCCATACCATGCTCGTCACCGGAGATACCGCCGGTGTCGACCAGAATGTAGGAACGCCCTTGCCACTTGGCCTCACCGTATTGGCGATCACGGGTCAGACCGGACAAGTCGCCGACAATGGCGTCGCGAGTCCTGGTCAGGCGGTTGAACAAGGTGGACTTGCCGACGTTCGGTCGGCCCACCAGGGCGATTACGGGAACCATGCGGCTCTCCACTTCGTTATTTCAGAAAATACAAAAGCCGCTGCGAGGCAGCGGCTGGTGCTCGGGGCAATCACTGTAGGAGCGGACTGTTCGCGAAAAACGCAAAAACGCCGCGTTTTTTCAGACAGTAAACGTAATCGTTGACGTCCATCGCGAGCAGGCTCGCTCCTACAAGTGAAGCAGCCTGGGGGGTTAACCCCAAGCATAGTCAAACCTTTACTTAATGGTCAGGGCTTCCAGTTTGCCGCTGTTGCCATACACATAAATCGTGTCACCCACCACCAGCGGACGGGCACGCAGGCCGTCGCTGTCGATGCGCTCGCGGCCGACAAAACGACCGTCCACCTGACTCAGCAGGTGCAGGTAACCTTCCAGGTCACCGACTGCAACGTAGCTGGAGAACACTTCCGGAGCCGACAGTTGACGGCGGGCCAGCGAATCGTTGCTCCACAAAGCTGTGGTGGAACGCTCGTCGACGCCTTCAACGGTGCCCGAAGACAGGCTCACGTAGACGCTGCCGAAACCCTGGGCGACACCGGCGTAGCTGGAAGCATCACGCTGCCATAGCTGGCGACCGCTTTGCAGGTCCAGTGCCGCAACGCGACCCTGGTAGCTCGCGACATAAACCGTCTCGCCAGACAACAGCAAGCCGCCGTCGATGTCGACCACGCGCTCCAGCTCCGAACGGCCTTGCGGGATCGCTACACGCTGCTCCCAAACCGGCACGCCGTTGGAAATGTCGAGAGCGACCACTTTACCGGTCGACAGACCAGCCACCGCGAGGCGGTTGGTCACGATCGGAGCACTGGTGCCACGCAGGGTCAGTACCGCCGGGGTGCTGTCATACAACCAGCGCTGGCTGCCGGTTGTGGCATCCAGACCGATCAGACGGTCGTCCTGAGTCTGGACCACAACCACATCACCGTTGTTGGCCGGCGGTGCGAGCACTTCGCTGGACACGCGAGCGCGCCATTTCTCTTCGCCGTTGATGGCGTCCAAGGCAACGATTTCACCCTTGAGCGTACCGATCGTCAGCAGACCGTAACCCACGCCAACAGCGCCGGAAACAGGCAGTTCGAGATCTTTCTTCCATTTGACGTCGCCGGTGTGGCGATCCATCGCAATCACTACACCAGTGACATCGGCGGCATAAATGGTATCGCCATCGATCGCCGGAACCAGCATGTTGTAGGTTTCGCCCTGACCGTCACCGATCGAACGGCTCCACTGCTTTTTCAGAACCACTTCTTCTTTAAAGTCGGTCAATTCGGCCGGTGGCAATTCTTTCTTGCTGTTGCTGCTGCAACCCGCGGCCAACAAGGCCAGAGCCAGCAATGCTGCATGTTTCCAACGGATCACGTCACGCATCCCCTTTGGCCAGGTCGTCCAGCTTGATTTGTAGGCCACCGACCGCCGCTTCATCCGACAGTGCCGCCTTGGCTTTTTGATATGCCGCGTACGCTTCATCGGTACGACCCAACTGCACCAGCAAGTCGCCCTTGAGTTCTTCACGAGTGGCCAGGAACGCTTTGTCGGCATCGCCTTCAAGCAGTTTCAGGGCTTCATCGGTCTTGTTCTGCGCGGCCAGCACCTGAGCCAGGCGCTGACGGGCGATTTCGCCCAGTGCCGGATTGGCCGGTTTGGCAACGATGGCTTTCAGTTCGGTGGCTGCGTCATCCAGCTTGCCGCTGTCGACGGCGACTTTCGCCACGAACAGGCTGCCGTACTGCGCGTAAGCGCTACCGCCGAATTCACTGTTGAGCTTGGCAGCCAGGTCCGAGACACGGGCCGCATCAGGCTTGCCGTCAGGCGTCAGCGTGGTTTCCAGCAATTGCTGATAGAGCATTGAGGCGCCTTGCGACTGATTGCTCTGATACTTGTGAAAGGCTTGCCAGCCGAACACGATGACCAGCGCCAACAGGCCACCAGTAACCAGGGGCTTGCCGTTGCGTGACCACCAGTCCTTCAAATCCGCCAGCTGTTCGTCTTCGGTACTCGACACCCCAATACTCCTTAATCGCTAAATCGGCTGTTTAGACAGCTTCAACCCTGCACGATGCAGGTGGCCAGGTGTGCAGCAAGCGCATCCCAGGCAATGCTTTGTTGTTCGCCCTGGCCACGCAGGGGTTTGAAACCTACCACTTGCTGGGCCATCTCGTCGTCACCGAGGATCAGTGCATACAGCGCACCGCTCTTGTCGGCTTTCTTGAACTGGCTTTTAAAGCTGCCGGCACCGGCATTCACTTGCAGGCGCAGGTTGGGCAACTGATCACGCACCCGCTCGCTCAACGCCAGGCCAGCCAGCTCGGCGGCTTCACCGAAGGCGCAGAGGTAGACGTCGACCTGGCGGGAGATTTCTTCCGGAATCTGCTCCAGGGTTTCCAGCAACAAGACCAGACGCTCGATGCCCATTGCAAAACCAACGCCCGCAGTCGGCTTGCCGCCCATCTGCTCGACCAGGCCGTCGTAACGACCACCCGCACACACGGTGCCCTGGGCGCCGAGTTTGTCGGTGACCCATTCGAAAACGGTCTTGCTGTAGTAATCCAGCCCGCGAACCAGCTTCGGGTTGATCACGTAAGGAATGCCGGCGGCGTCCAGGCGAGCCTTCAGGCCCTCGAAGTGCACGCGGGACTCTTCGTCCAGGTAGTCGGCCATTTTCGGCGCATCGACCAGAATCGCTTGTGTATCGGCGTTCTTGGTATCGAGCACGCGCAGCGGGTTGGTCTTGAGGCGACGCTGGCTGTCTTCGTCCAGCTTGTCCAGGTGAGCGGACAGGAACTCGACCAGTGCTTCGCGATAACGCCCACGGGACTCGCTGGTGCCCAGGCTGTTGAGCTCGAGCTTGACCGCGTCACGGATACCCAGCTCGCCCCACAGGCGCCAGGTGAGCACGATCAGCTCGGCATCGATGTCCGGACCATCGAGGTTGAACACCTCGACGCCAATCTGGTGGAACTGACGATAACGACCTTTCTGCGGACGCTCGTGGCGGAACATCGGACCGATGTACCACAGCTTCTGCACCTGGCCACCACCGGTGATGCCGTGCTCGAGCACTGCACGCACACAGGCTGCCGTGCCTTCCGGACGCAGCGTCAGGGAGTCGCCGTTACGGTCGTCGAAGGTGTACATCTCTTTTTCGACGATGTCGGTCACTTCACCGATGGAGCGTTTGAACAGCTCGGTGAACTCGACGATCGGCATGCGGATCTGCTTGTAGCCGTAGTTATCCAGCAGACGCGAAACGGTGCCCTCGAAGTGACGCCACAGAGGGGTCTGTTCGGGCAGGATGTCGTTCATGCCACGAATGGCTTGCAGAGACTTGCTCACATTAAATCCTTAAATTCCGTTCGGCTCTTTGGTCGGACTCAGCCACGCGCGATGACGGCAGCGTCAGCTTCGACCTTTTCGGCCGCTTTCTCGCGGATCAAGCGTTCGAGCTCATCCACGAGATTGTCATTCGTCAGTTTCTGCGACGGCTTGCCGTCGATGTAAATCAGGTTTGGCGTGCCGCCGGTCAAGCCGATATGGGCTTCCTTGGCTTCACCGGGCCCGTTGACCACGCAACCGATGACCGCAACATCCAACGGCACCAGCAGGTCTTCAAGACGCCCTTCCAGCTCGTTCATGGTTTTCACCACATCGAAGTTCTGCCGCGAGCAGCTCGGGCAGGCGATGAAGTTGATGCCACGGGAACGCAAGTGCAGGGATTTGAGAATGTCGTAGCCGACTTTCACTTCCTCGACCGGATCAGCCGCCAACGAGATGCGAATAGTATCGCCAATCCCTTCGGCGAGCAGCATACCGAGGCCCACGGCAGATTTCACTGTGCCGGAACGCAAACCACCCGCTTCGGTGATCCCCAGGTGCAACGGCTGGACGATTTCCTTGGCCAACAGGCGGTAGGCTTCGACGGCCATGAACACATCGGACGCTTTCACGCTGACCTTGAAGTCCTGGAAATTCAGGCGTTCGAGGTGTTCAACGTGGCGCAAGGCAGACTCAACCAGTGCTGCCGGCGTCGGCTCGCCGTATTTTTTCTGCAGGTCTTTTTCCAGGGAACCGGCGTTTACGCCGATGCGAATCGGAATTCCGCGATCACGGGCGGCATCGACCACGGCACGCACGCGATCTTCGCGGCCGATGTTGCCCGGGTTGATCCGCAGGCAGTCAACGCCCAGCTCGGCGACACGCAGCGCGATACGGTAGTCAAAATGGATATCGGCAACCAACGGCACCTTGACCAGTTGCTTGATTTTGCCGAAGGCCTCGGCAGCGTCCATGTCCGGCACCGAAACCCGCACGATGTCGACACCGGCTGCTTCCAGACGATTGATCTGTGCAACGGTGGCCGCGACGTCATTGGTGTCGCTGTTGGTCATGCTCTGCACAGCAATTGGCGCATCACCGCCAACCGGTACGTTACCGACCCAGATCTTGCGCGATTCGCGACGTTTGATTGGAGATTCGCCGTGCATGACTTATTGACCCAACTTCAGGCGAGCAGTCTCGCCACTGGTGAATGGAGCAACATCAACTGGCTGGCCGTTGTAGCTCACCTGAGCGCCACGGGCGTAGCCCAGGCGTACGGAAAACGGCGGTTTGCCGCTGACGGAAACGCTATCGCCTTTACGCTTGAGGCCGCTCAACAACACCTTGCCGGTGCCATCGCTCACTTGCGTCCAGCAATCGGCCGTGAATTGCAGTTGAACCTGGCCCTGGCCGGCGACCGGGGCAACCGCTGGAGCTGCAGGCGCCGGGGTGCTTGGGACGCTCGGCGCGGTCACGGTAGGAGCTGGTACGGCGGGCACTGCCGGCGCCGGGGTCGCAGGAGTGACAACCGGAGCCGTGGCGTGCGCAGGTGCAGGTGCAGCTGGCGCAGGTGTGGCCGGCGCTACCGCAGGTGCGGTCGTTTGAGCCTCGGCCGGTGCTGGCGCCGACGTATCGGCCTGCGGCAACGCAAGAGCGGTTGCGCCTTCAGCCTGGCCTTGCGCGACGGCCTGGTCTTCCGGCTCGTCCAGTGGATGAATCTGGGTGGTGCCGTCAGCGCCTTCGACTTCCACGTGCTCCGGGCTCAGGCTGACCAGATCCTTGGTGTGCATCGAGGTCTGATCCTGCCACCAGACAAAACCACCGCCGATCACTGCGATCAGCAACAGCAGACTGACAATTCGCAAGATGGTGTGGGAAACCCGGACCGGCTCTTCGATGCGACCCAGGCTGTGAACGTTACTGCCCTGGGAGTCGGTGCCGGTGGACTGGTCGAACTGCTGGACCAGAACGGCCTGATCCATGCCCAGCAACTTGGCATAGGCGCGAATATAGCCGCGAGCAAAGGTATGCCCGGGCAGCTTGTCGAAAGCGCCGGCTTCCAGATTACTCAGGGAATTGACGGTGAGGTTGAGCTTGAGGGCCACTTCGGCCAGCGACCAGCCATTGCTTTCGCGGGCCTGGCGCAGGGTCTCACCGGGATTCACGCGATTCGCTGCTACAACTTCGGGATGCGCCGCTTTCATCATTGCTCCGACAGGTATTGCTGATATTCCGGTGTACCGGGATAGAGTCGTTTAAGTTGCAGGCCCGCACTGGCGGCCTTGTCGCGATCTTCAAACACTTTTGCCAGTCGAACGCCGAGCAATAGACTACGTGCATTTTGCTCGGTGAGCAGGCTAAAACGGTCGTAATAGTCACGCGCGGGCACATAATGCCTGTCTTCGTAAGACAACTCAGCCATTTCCAGCAATGCTCGAGGCTGCTGATGGTTCAAGCGCAGGGCTTTCTCCAGTTGCTGCCGGGCCAAATCACGCTGACCGAGCATCGAAGCCGTCATGCCAAGGTTCTCGAACACACGCGAACGCTCAGGATACAGCGTATCGGCCGCCGCCTGCTCAAAGCGCTCATAGGCGTCCTTGTAGCGTTTCTGCTCGAAAAGAAAACTGCCGTAGTTATTGAGGATTCGCGCATCGGCGTGGCGGGATGACAGCGCCTTGCGAAAATGCTGGTCGGCCAGTTCCGGTTCCATTTCAGCCTGGAATACCAGGCCCAGCGCCGCGTTGGCGTCCGGGTCCGCGTCATCCAGCTCCAGCGCTTTCTTCAGCGGTATTTTCGCTCGCTCGGTCATGCCTTGCTGCAAATAGCCGATCCCGAGCTGCACATAGGCCTCACGCGCTTCATCACGGCCCTTGCTGGTCTTCATGGGATTGTAATCGCCCGAAAGAACACAGCCAGCACACAGGCTGGCCAACAGCAAAAGCAGCGCAAAGCGCAGGGACATAGAGATCCTCTCTTAGTTGTTGTTCGCGGCGTTCTGCGCCATATCGTTGTCGGCGCTCAACTCGCGCACGGCGATATAACGTTCGCTGCGACGGGTGCGATCCAGCACCTGCCCTACCAATTGACCACAGGCCGCGTCGATGTCTTCACCACGGGTAGTGCGGACAGTGACGTTGAAACCGGCGTGATGTAGCTGATCCTGGAACCGGCGAATGGCGTTGTTGCTCGGCCGCTCGTACCCGGAATGCGGGAACGGGTTGAACGGAATCAGGTTGATCTTGCACGGAATGTTCTTCAGCAACTCGATCATCTCGACCGCATGCTCGACCTTGTCGTTAACGTCCTTGAGCAAGGTGTACTCGATGGTCAGCACGCGCTTTTCGCCCAAGGACGACATGTAGCGCTGGCACGACTCGAGCAGCATCTTAAGCGGATACTTCTTGTTGATCGGCACCAATTGGTTACGCAATGCGTCATTCGGTGCGTGCAGGGACAACGCCAGGGAGACGTCGATGTGCTTGGACAGCTCATCGATCATCGGCACCACGCCCGAGGTGGACAGGGTCACTCGGCGCTTGGAAATGCCATAGCCCAGGTCATCCATCATCAGATGCATGGCGGCAATGACGTTGTCGAAGTTCAGCAGCGGCTCACCCATGCCCATCATCACCACGTTGGTGATGGCACGGTCGACGGTCGCCGGGACGCTGCCAAAGGATTTGTTGGCAATCCACACCTGGCCGATCACTTCGGCGGCGGTGAGGTTGCTGTTGAAGCCTTGCTTGCCGGTGGAGCAGAAACTGCAATCCAGGGCACAGCCTGCCTGGGACGAAACGCACAAAGTGCCGCGCTTGCCCTGGGGAATGTACACGGTCTCGACGCAGCTGCCGGACGCCACGCGCACGACCCACTTACGGGTACCGTCGCTGGAGATGTCCTCGCTGACCACTTCCGGACCGCGAACCTCGGCAACAGCCTTGAGCTTCTCGCGCAGGGCCTTGCTGACATTCGTCATGGCGTCGAAATCATCGACGCCAAAGTGGTGAATCCATTTCATTACCTGACCGGCACGGAAACGCTTCTCCCCGATTGAATCGAAGAATTTTTCCATTTCCTGTTGAGTCAGACCCAGCAGGTTGGTTTTAACAGTCGATGTAGTCATGGATTCACCTTCACTCTTAAGCCAATGCTTAGCGAGTGGTTACTTCAGTAGCTGCGAAGAAGTATGCGATTTCGCGAGCAGCAGCGGCTTCGGAGTCCGAACCGTGTACTGCGTTGGCGTCGATGGATTCAGCGAAGTCAGCACGGATGGTGCCGGCAGCAGCTTCTTTAGGGTTGGTAGCGCCCATCAGCTCACGGTTGCGAGCGATAGCGTTTTCACCTTCCAGAACCTGAACAACAACCGGACCGGAGGTCATGAAAGCAACCAGGTCACCGAAGAAACCGCGCTCGCTGTGCTCAGCGTAGAAGCCTTCAGCTTCGGCTTTCGACAGTTGCTTCATTTTCGAAGCTACAACGCGCAGGCCAGCTTCTTCGAAACGGGAAACGATCTTGCCGATCACGTTTTTAGCAACGGCGTCAGGCTTGATGATGGAGAAAGTACGTTGAACAGCCATGGTGTAACTCCAGAAACGGTAATTTGCGAAAAATTAAACCCGCGAATTATACGCGGGTTCTTGGGTATTGCCTAACTGCGTACGGCGCAGACTCAATCTGCTTCTTCGATCCAGGCGGCCTGAATGGCTTCAAGCACCTTCTCGCCACCGCGTGTCGGATCATCACTGAACTCCGGCAATGCCAGCACCCATTTGTGCAGATCGACGAAGTTCACGTAACGCGGGTCCACTTCCGGCCTGGATTCGGCCAGCTGGATCGCGATTTCCAGCACATCAACCCATTTCAGACTCATTTCATTTCCTTGAATCAGTGCGGCGCTTCGGCCGCATGGTTGAGCGAGTATTTTGGAATTTCGATGGTCAGGTCTTCAGTCCCGACTCGCGCCTGACAGGCCAGGCGCGATTGAGCTTCCAGCCCCCAAGCCTTGTCAAGGTAGTCTTCTTCCAGCTCATCAGCCTCTTCCAGCGAGTCGAAGCCTTCACGGATCAGGCAATGACAAGTGGTACAGGCGCAGACGCCACCACAGGCGCTTTCCATCTCGATATGGTGCTCATGAGCCAGTTCGAGGATGGACGTGCCAGTCTCAGCCTCCACAACCATACCGTCCGGGCAAAACTTTTCGTGTGGCAGAAAAATGACCTGCGGCATCGTTATTCCTCAATCTCATTCAGGTTGCGCCCCGCCAACGCGGCTTTCACCGTCAAGTCCAGGCGGCGGGCAGCAAAGGCATCGGTCACTTGCGACAGACGCTTGGTCTGCTGCTCGATGGCGTAACCATCGGTCCCTTTCATCAGTTCGGTCAGTTCCTGCACCTGCGCATCGATAACCAGGCGCTCTTCAGCATCGAGCAAGCGGTCGCCGTCGGCCTCCAAGGCAGCCTGCACCGCCTCGATCAGGCGCTGGGCATCGACCTGCTGCTCACGCAGTACGCGGGCGACTTTGTCATCATTGGCGTGCTGGAACGAGTCCTTGAGCATCTTGGCGATTTCGCCATCGGTCAGACCGTAGGACGGCTTGACCTGGATGCTGGCCTCGACGCCCGAACCCAGTTCGCGCGCAGAAACACTCAGCAAACCATCGGCATCAACCTGGAACGTCACGCGAATTTTCGCCGCACCGGCCACCATCGCCGGAATACCGCGCAGTTCGAAACGCGCCAGGGAACGGCAGTCACTGATCAGCTCGCGCTCACCCTGCAGCACATGGATCGCCATGGCTGACTGGCCATCCTTGTAAGTCGTGAAGTCCTGGGCGCGGGCGACAGGGATGGTGGTATTCCGAGGAATCACCTTCTCCATCAAGCCGCCCATGGTCTCCAGCCCCAGGGACAACGGAATCACGTCCAGCAGCAGCAATTCGCCACCATCGCGCTTGTTGCCGGCCAACGTATCCGCCTGGATCGCAGCCCCGATGGCCACCACTTGATCCGGATCGATTTCAGTCAATGGCTGACGACCGAAGGCCTCGGCGACCGCTTCTCGAACACGAGGCACACGAGTCGAACCACCGACCATGACCACCGCGTGCACTTCTTCCAGCTCGACGCCGGAATCGCGAACGGCGCGACGGCAGGCCTTCAGGCTGCGGGCGACCATTGGTTCGATCAGCGCATTGAACGCTTCCCGGGTCAGCTCGGATTTCCAGTCGCCATAGGCAACCTCAACGGACGACGCATGAGTCAGCGCCTCTTTTGCGGCGCAAGCCGTTTGCAGCAAGTTACGTTGCGCGCCCGGATCAAGGTCGGCAGACAAGCCGGCATTCTCGATGATCCAGCCAGCGATCGCATGATCGAAGTCATCGCCGCCCAGAGCGCTATCGCCCCCAGTCGCCAGAACTTCGAATACACCGCCGGTCAGGCGCAGAATCGAAATATCGAAGGTGCCGCCGCCCAGGTCATAAATAGCGACCAGGCCTTCAGCATGCTGATCCAGACCGTAAGCGACCGCCGCAGCCGTCGGCTCATTGAGCAAGCGCAGCACGTTCAGACCGGCCAGTTTGGCCGCATCCTTGGTGGCTTGGCGCTGAGCGTCATCGAAATAGGCCGGAACGGTGATCACCGCGCCCACCAGCTCGCCACCCAGGGTCGCCTCGGCACGCTGGCGCAGGACCTTGAGGATATCGGCGGAGACTTCAACCGGACTTTTAGGGCCCTGGATTGTGTCGATGAACGGCATGTGCGATTCGCCACCGACGAAGCGGTACGGCAGCTGGTCGCCCAATTGCTTGACGTCGGACAGACCACGACCCATCAAGCGCTTGACCGACAGCACAGTGTTCAAAGGATCGGTAGCGGCAGCCAGTTTGGCGGATTCGCCAACTTCGACGCGATCGGCGTGATAGCGCACGGCGGAAGGCAGGATAACCCGCCCCTCTGCGTCAGCCAAAGGCTCGGAAAGACCACTGCGCAACGCAGCGACCAGCGAATTGGTAGTGCCCAAGTCGATCCCCACAGCCAGACGACGCTGGTGCGGTTGAGGACTTTGGCCGGGTTCGGCGATCTGCAGTAGGGCCATCGTAATCAGGACTTATCTGTATATCAGGCGTGCGACCGGAGCGGCACTGGGTTAATCGTCGAGGCGCTCTTCTAACTGGCGCACTTCGTAGGTGAGCTTGTCGAGGAACTGCATGCGCCGCATCAGGCGTTCGGCCTGTTCGCGTTGCGCAGCATCGTTCCAGCAAGCTGCGAAGCTTTGGTTCAGCTCATCCTGGGCAGCTTTCAGGCGGCGCTTGAAGGCGGCAACGCCATTCAGGTCTGCACTGTCCTGCAAGTCTTCGAGCTCTTCACGCAGCTCCATTTGCTGCAGAAGAAACTCCGGATCATGCACCGTGACCTCCAGCGGCAGCTCGCCACCATTCAAGGCGAGCAAGTATCGCGCGCGCTTGGGTGGACTCTTGAGCGTCTGGTAGGCCTCGTTGAGGCTCGCGGATTGCTCTAGCGCCAGCCGCTGCTCGCGCTCGGTAGCGTCAGCAAAGCGGTCCGGATGAACGCCGCGCGCCAACTCACGGTAGCGCGTAGCCAGCTGGTCGAGATCCAGATTGAAACTCGGTTGCAGCTCAAATAATGCGAAATGACAAGGAGTACCCACAAGCCGCCTCAGATGTTGAAGCTTTCGCCGCAGCCACATTCACCGCGCACGTTGGGATTGTTGAACTTGAAGCCTTCGTTCAACCCTTCCTTGACGAAATCGAGCTCGGTGCCGTCCAGGTAGGCCAGGCTTTTCGGGTCGATGATCACTTTCTCGCCGTGACTTTCGAACACCTGATCCTCCGCAACCACCTCGTCGACAAACTCCAGCACGTAGGCAAGGCCGGAACAGCCTGTAGTGCGAACACCCAGACGAATCCCCTCACCTTTGCCGCGCCCGTCGAGGGAGCGTCGCACGTGTCGAGCAGCCGCTTCTGTCATGCTGATAGCCATCGGTGACTCCTTACTCGTCGCCAAATCTTGAAAGTCAGATCAAGCCTTTCTTCTGCTTGTAGTCGCGAACGGCCGCCTTGATGGCGTCTTCAGCGAGCACGGAGCAGTGAATTTTCACTGGCGGCAGGGCCAGTTCTTCAGCCAGCTGAGTGTTCTTGATGGTTTCCGCTTCGTCCAGGGTCTTGCCCTTCATCCACTCGGTGGCGAGGGAGCTGGAAGCGATTGCCGAACCGCAACCGTAGGTCTTGAACTTGGCATCTTCGATGATGCCGGCTTCGTTGACCTTGATCTGCAGGCGCATCACGTCGCCGCAGGCCGGCGCGCCGACCATGCCGGTGCCGACATCAGGATCTTCCGCGTCCATCTTGCCGACGTTGCGCGGGTTTTCGTAGTGGTCGATGACCTTTTCGCTGTAAGCCATGATTCTTAATCCTCACTCATCAGGGAGTCGCTCTTGAAGCCCTGCAACCCGAAGGTTCGCAGGGCCAGTTTGCGGCGACTTGTAATCAGTGTGCCGCCCACTCGATTTTCGAAATGTCGACACCGTCTTTGTACATATCCCACAGCGGCGACAGTGCGCGCAGCTTGGTAACGGCCTCGCAGACTTTCTGCGCGGCGTAGTCGATTTCTTCTTCGGTGGTGAAACGGCCGAAGGTGAAACGGATCGAGCTGTGCGCCAGTTCGTCGTTGCGGCCCAGGGCGCGCAGTACGTACGAAGGCTCAAGCGATGCCGAGGTGCAAGCCGAACCGGACGAAACCGCCAGATCCTTGAGCGCCATGATCAGCGACTCGCCTTCAACATAGTTGAAGCTCAGGTTCAGGTTGTGCGGAACGCGGGCGGTCAGGCTGCCGTTGACGTACAGCTCTTCCAGGTGCTCGACCTGCTTGAAGAAACGGTCGCTCAGGGCCTTGATGCGCACGTTCTCGGCGGCCATGTCTTCCTTGGCCACACGGAATGCTTCACCCATGCCGACGATCTGGTGGGTCGCCAGGGTACCCGAACGCATGCCCCGCTCGTGACCGCCGCCGTGCATGGCCGCTTCGATGCGAACACGCGGCTTGCGGCTCACATACAGGGCGCCGATGCCTTTAGGGCCGTAGGTTTTGTGGGCGGAGAACGACATCAGGTCGACTTTCAGCTTCTGCAGGTCGATATCGACCTTGCCGGTGGACTGAGCAGCGTCGACGTGGAACAGGATGCCCTTGGAACGGGTCAGCTCGCCGATGGCGGCGATGTCGTTGATGGTGCCGATTTCGTTGTTCACGTGCATGACCGAAACCAGGATGGTGTCGTCGCGCAGCTCGGCTTCGATCATCTCTGGCGTGATCAGGCCATCGGTGCGAGGCTCGATGTAGGTGACTTCGAAGCCTTCACGCTCCAGTTGGCGCATGGTGTCGAGGACAGCCTTGTGCTCAATCTTGGTGGTGATCAGGTGCTTGCCTTTGGTGGCGTAGAAATGCGCCGCGCCCTTGATTGCCAGGTTGTCGGATTCGGTGGCACCGGAAGTCCAGACGATTTCGCGCGGGTCGGCGTTGACCAGGTCGGCCACCTGACGACGAGCGTTTTCGACGGCCTCTTCAGCTTTCCAGCCAAACACGTGGGAACGGGACGCCGGGTTACCGAAGTTCCCGTCGACCAGCAGGCATTCACTCATTTTTTGCGCGACACGCGGATCAACCGGGGTAGTCGCAGAGTAATCAAGGTAAATCGGCAATTTCATGGACTATCTCCTAAATCAGGCTGGCTGGCGCGCCGTTGGCTCTCTGGCTGTCATTCGACGGCGGACGCTTCAATCTTGTCCAGGCGTGGCGCCTTGCTGTTGCAACGGCGTTGATCCTGGCGCTGGGCTACTTCTTGTACCTCACGGCGAGTCACAAGGTCAGCCAAGCTGATACCGCTCAGAAATTCGTGAATCTGCAAGCTCAGGTCGCACCACAGGTGGTGAGTCAGGCAGGTATCGCCCGAATGGCAATCACCCTGCCCCTGGCATTTGGTGGCGTCGACCGATTCGTTTACCGCATCGATCACCTGGGCGACCTGAATGCCCTGCATGTCGCGCGACAGCTGGTAGCCGCCGCCAGGACCACGGACGCTGGACACCAGATTGCTGCGGCGCAATTTGGCAAAAAGCTGTTCGAGGTAGGACAGGGAGATGCCTTGGCGCTCGGAGATATCGGCCAGGGACACGGGCCCGTGCTGCGCGTGCAACGCCAGGTCAAGCATGGCGGTCACGGCGTATCGGCCTTTTGTAGTCAGTCGCATGGACAATTACCACGGAGTTCGGAATGGGGCGAGTATGCAATTCCTGAGTATTTAAGTCAACTATAAGACCTAGTACTTTAGTCAGGTTTACCCGCAAAAGAGCGCGCGCATCATAGCAGGGTCTGCGACCCAATGGCACACCGCTTAGCGCTGTGCCATTGCCTATTTGCGACCCGCCGCGGAATCAGCTGGCCTGACTCTGGTTCTTGTCCTTCACGCAGGCGAAATCTTCTTCGCGCAGCTCGGGCAAGTCCTTGGCACAGTAATTACTGCCCAGATCCTTCAGCGCCCCGCACATCCCCTCCAGACGCCCATCCACCGCCTGCAGGTGATCGAGCAACTGGTTGATGGCACGCGCCACCGGGTCCGGCATGTCCTCGCTGACACCGTAGGCATCGAAACCGATCTTCTCGGCTATCGCCTTGCGCCTGGCGTCCTGCTCTTCGTCGGACTTGACGATGATCCGCCCCGGAATCCCGACCACGGTCGCACCCGCCGGAACAGCCTTGGTGACCACGGCGTTGGAACCGACCTTGGCCCCCGCACCCACGGTGAACGGGCCCAGCACCTTGGCACCGGCGCCCACCACCACCCCATCCTCGAGAGTCGGGTGCCGCTTGCCCTTGTTCCAGCTGGTGCCGCCGAGGGTCACACCTTGATAGATCGTGACGTCATCGCCGATTTCAGCCGTTTCACCGATGACGATGCCCATGCC